>CAYLTU010000608.1:369-1513 GCA_964386465.1 uncultured Rhodospirillaceae bacterium | reverse complement strand
TTCGATCGTCGCCACGGTGTTTCACGGCATTCGTTCGCCCCGGTATCCCAAATTGCTCGACGGCATGGACCGATTGATCGAGCACTCGGACGAGGCGGGAGTTATCGTCACGTCGTGCTCGATCATGAGCAGGCGTCTAGCCGACTGGGGAATTGCGCGTGAAAAAATCCGCTGCATTCCCCTCGGTGTCGATTTATCCGTCTTCCAGCCGCCTTCCCCGGAAGAACGCCGGGCGCGTCGGCGCAAACTGGGTATCCCCGACGACGCGATCTGCATTGGTTCGTTTCAAAAAGACGGCACCGGATGGGGGGAAGGTTCAACGCCGAAGCTCATCAAGGGACCGGACGTTTTCCTCGATACCATTGACGGACTGCGCTCGGATTTTCCGCTGTTCGTCTTGTTGACCGGACCGACCCGTGGTTATGTCCGTCAAGGGCTTGAGAGGATGGGAGTCCGCTACCGGCACGACATGGTCGATGATTACCTCAGGATTCCTGATTGGTACAAGTGCCTGGACCTTTACGTTGTTTCGTCGCGCTTGGAAGGGGGACCGAAGGCAGTCGTCGAATCCCTGGCTTGCGGTGTGCCGTTGGTCACCACGAAGGTCGGGATGGCGCCTGACGTCATTCGCCACGGTGAAAATGGGCTGCTTGCCGATATCGACGACGTCGATGGGCTGGTTCGATGCGCCGCCATGTTGCTCGAAGATCACACCCTACGGGAAAAGGTCGTTCGCAACGGCATAGACGATATGCGTGACTATAGCTGGGACCGCATCTCCGAACGGTATTTCACCGAAGTCTACCAGCCATTGCTGGCGGATCTCGGCGCTTGAAAGTCTGCATCCCCATCGAATACCAGGCCCACGGCGGCGGTTTTTATTTTCTGCGTGCTTTCGAGAAGTATCTCGCCGCGCATGGACACTCGGTGATCCGGGATGTCTGCGCGCCTCACGACGTTCTTTTCACCAACCACTGGATGGTTCCACGCCACGAGATCCTTCGCGCCTTCCGGCACAATCCCGAAGTTCGTATCGTCCAACGTATCGACGGATCAGCCCAGGATTACGGTCGACGGGACGATGCGGATCGAAGACAGCGAGCAATCAACAAAATTGCCGACCTGACCATATTTCAAAGCAGGT
>CAYLTU010000608.1:0-359 GCA_964386465.1 uncultured Rhodospirillaceae bacterium | reverse complement strand
CATTCACGACGGTCCGGTGATTCACAATCCGGTCGATATCGACTGTTTTCAACCCAACGGAATTCGGCGTGATTTTCCCGAAGCCGTTCGTGTCGCCTGTGTCGCCTGGAGCACGGTGCCGCAAAAGGGGGCGCCATCCGTATACGAGGCGGCGCGGCGCAACCCGGACATCGGCTTTGTGATGTGCGGCCGGTACCCGAATGCTCCCGATTATCTGAACGTCCATTGTCTTGGCGTCCTCGACCGCGATCAGTTGGCTGAAGCTTTACGATCCTGCCATTTCCTGCTCACTTTTTCCGAGTGTGAGGCATGCCCGAATCATGTTATCGAGGCGTTGGCCAGCGGTCTTCCCGTACTCT
>CAYLTU010000607.1:0-1518 GCA_964386465.1 uncultured Rhodospirillaceae bacterium | reverse complement strand
ACAGCAGGAAAAGCCCCGCCGTTACCGTGGCCGATTATTGCGCCGTTAATTACATTCTGGCCGGTTTTTAAACCGACATTGACAGTTGCACTCGGACCGACCGGTGCCGGTCATCTCTACAGTACGGAGTGAAACGCCCGAATCCCGAGTTACGCCATGTGTAAAAACGGTTGAAGCCGCCTTCGGTGCGCAACATTAGAATCGAGTCTGTGCAATTTTTGATTCATTAATGCGTTAAAGCAGTGCGTCGCGAACACATATTACGCATGTCCAGCCGTCGCTGGCGTTTTCACACAGCCAAGACCCAGAACGGACCTTCGGCGACCAGTATGAACACTTAAGGGCGCGCCTTGTTTCTTGCGCGCCCTTAAGTGATGATCATCGTAAGTCCGTTGTCCGCATTCATCTCGTCCTCCTCGCGATGGCCTCAGCGGAAAGCGGCGAGGCCGGTTAGGTCGAGGCCGTGAATCAGGGTCAGGATCTCGTTGGTGCCGTCGGGCGGCGTCAGCATGCGGACGTCGCGCAACAGGCCCTCGAGCCCCGCTTCGCGACTTACCCCCATGCCGCCGTGGCACTCCATGGCTAGGCGAATAGCCTGTTCGCAGGCCGTTACCGCGTAGCGCTTTGCCATCGCAGTGACGCCGGCGGCGGGCTCGCCCCTGTCGGCCCGCGACAGGGCGTAGTAGCAGAGGAGGCGGCTCGTCGTGACCGCGGTCGCCATGTCCGACAGGTTTCTCTGAATCAGCTGATGGCCGCCGATCAGCTTGCCGAACTGCTTGTGCAGGCCGGCAAATTCGAGGGTCGCGTCGAGGGCCTTCTGGGCCATGTGGACGGCCAGCAGGCCGATGACGGCACGGTTGCCGATCCACACGTCGTGCAGCGAGCGCACGGACGAGGACGAATCGTCGAGAACATTGACCGCCGGCACCCGGCAGTCGTCGAAGACGGCTTCACCCCAGTGGCCCTGGCACAGTCCCATGCCGTCGATCTCGCGTGCCTCGAACGGCGACACGTCGCGCTCGACGACCACCTTGACCAGGCGGTTGCGGCCGTCCTCGTCGGTCCCCTCGTTGCAGGTGACGATGCTCACGTCGCAGATGCTGACGCCGGTGATGAAATGCTTGCGGCCGTTGATGACCACCTCATCCCCGTCCCGGGTGAGACGCGTTTGCACGCCCCGCGGATCGGAGCCAGCGGCGGGTTCGGTGGCCGCCGTACCACCGATCTTGCGGCCGGCGATGAGGTCGGGAAGCAGGCGCTCGCGGAGTTCCGGCGCCGCCTCGGCGTGAAGCCGTGTGATGCAGGCGTCCTGGATGACCAGGGCAACCATCATGACCGGCGGGACCTGCTCCGCCATGATGCCGAATTCGAGCAATGAAATGCCGGTACCGCCCGCCGATTCGGGGATCCGGACGCCGGTCATGCCGTGGGCGGCGGCGGCACCGAGAACCTTCAGGAATTCTTCCTTGGAGAGAGGCGCGTCGGGGTCATTGGCGGCGAGGACCGGGTCGATGTCGC
>CAYLTU010000606.1:0-1522 GCA_964386465.1 uncultured Rhodospirillaceae bacterium | reverse complement strand
GAGGTCTTCGGTTCCAAGTGACGTTGCTCAGCAAGTCGGTCGACGGCAGCATCTATCCTACCTTGGCAATTGTGCCCTCCGTGAAATTTGGATATTGCCAAGACATCCGTTTTCGCGTCTTTGAGCAGCATGTTCAATCCGAAAAAATCGCTGCCGCTCGCCGAATTCATCGTCATGCTGGCATTCATGGTTTCCATCGCCGCGATGGCAACCGATATCATGTTGCCCGCCCTTTCTATAATTGGGGAAGACTTACGGATTAGCGATCCAAACGACGTTCAGCTGGTCATATCTTCACTGTTTTTCGGGTTTTCGATCGGACAGTTGATCGTCGGCCCGCTCTCCGACACCTATGGTCGCAAGCCGGTCATTTATGTCGGCTATGTCGTCTTCGTGGTCGGTTGCGTTCTGTCGATATCGTCGACGGATTTGACCACCATGCTGACAGGCCGGTTCTTGCAAGGGGTCGGCGCCGCCGCGCCGCGCATCGTCAGTACGTCCCTCATTCGTGACGGGTATGGAGGGCGCGAAATGGCGAGAATCATGTCAGCCATCATGTCAGTTTTCATTCTTGTGCCGGCAATTGCGCCGTCGATCGGCCTAGGCGTGATCATGATTCTCCCGTGGCGGTACACCTTCGTCGTACTGCTGGCCATGGCGGTCATTGCTGCCGTGTGGTTCGGAATTAGGCAACCAGAAACATTAGCGCGCGAAAACCGACGTCCGCTGTCTATCAGCTATCTGGTCGCGGGCTGTATCGAAGTCTTATCAACTCGTATCGTGTTCGGATATACGCTTTCGTTGGGCTTTATTTTTGGCGCCTTCCTCTCGTACTTGGGAGCGTCCCGCCAGATTTTCCAAGATACGCTGAATGCCGGAGACATGTTCGCCGTTTATTTCGGCGTAGCGGTGCTCGCGATCGGCGCAGCTTCCTTCTTGAATTCCATGTTGGTCATGCGCCTGGGAATGCGTCTGTTGACCCATTCGGCACTTGTCGCGCTCGTTCTGCTGAGCGGCGTGTTTCTTGCCGTGTTTCATTCGGTTGACGGGCAACCTTCCATATCGCTTTTCATGACCTGGCAGCTGGCCGCGTTCTTTTGCGTCGGTATTTTGTTCGGCAATCTTAACGCCTTGGCGATGGAGCCGCTGGGCCATATCGCGGGGCTGGGCGCCGCATTGATCGGATCAATTTCCACCTTTGTCTCCCTGCCGTTCGGCTGGTTGATCGGTCAGATGTATGACGACACGGTGTTACCGTTGGTCGGCGGTTTTTTCTCGCTTGGACTAGCGGCGCTGATCAGCGCCTGCTGGACCGAGCGGACTTTGCTGATCCGAGTCCCGCGTCGTTGACGGTCGTCGTTGCGACGGCTGGCGCTGTCCGGATCGCGCGCAAGCAGGTCAGGGTGCTCTAACCTGACTGTCCCGGATTCGGAAACGTTGGTGGGCCCGACCCCCTCATCTCGAAGCACATTGGATATCGGCGGGCGCACTGCGCCCAAATTCTGACGTCCGTTTATGGCTA
>CAYLTU010000605.1:0-1543 GCA_964386465.1 uncultured Rhodospirillaceae bacterium | reverse complement strand
GCGCAAGAGCCGGCATGACGATGTACCGGAAGTTTCGGTACTCGACTCGACCTACAAACGCCCGGAAGACAAACCGGCAGATTTAAACTTGGACCGGAAGTCCGGCTGGCACACCGACGATTCCTATTTCGAGGTACCGGCGACGACAACGTTACTGCAGTCGATCGAAATTCCCGATAGCGGCGGGCACACGCGATTTTGCAACACGCGCAAGGCGTATGAAGACCTGTCGGACGCCGAAAAACAACGCGTTGCGGGCCTGCGGGCGGCGCACGCCTACGATACGCTGCGTGCGCCGGCGCGCGCAGCGAAACGGACGCAACAGGAAATAGACGAAACGCCGGAAGTCGTGCATCCGCTGATTCGCACCAATGAAGATACCGGTGCAAAAGCGTTTTTTTCTCAACCCCAACCGCACAAACCGGATCGTCGATATGGAGCGTGCGGAAAGCGATGCACTGCTCGACTGGGTCCAAGAAATCATTACGCAGGACCAATACCGTTACGATCACGAATGGCGCCAGGGCGATATTCTGATTTGGGACAACCGCTGTCTGGTCCATTCGGTCAATATGGATTTCCCCGTCGGCCAGACCCGTTTACATCAGCGCATCCTTCTCAAGGGACAGCGTCCACAATAGGCGGAAGATAATGAAATTATTCGATTTGAAAGGCCGGGTCGCCGTCGTGACAGGTGGCAATGGCGGTATCGGCCTCGGCATGGCGAAGGGGATGGCGTCGATCGGCGCTTCGGTCGTCGTCGCCGGCCGCGACGCCGGCAAGGCTGCAGACGCGGTAAAGCAACTGCAGGATATGGGGGCGGAGGCAACCTTCATATCCGTCGACGTCGCCGACGACAGGTCCTGTACCGACCTGATCGCGGCGAGCGCGGCGCATTTCGGCCGGCTCGATATCCTGATCAACAATGCGGGCATGAATAACCGGAAACAGCCGGACGAATACGATATGGCCGAATGGCGCGAGGTTTTGGACGTTAACCTGAGCAGTGCTTTCGCCTGCTGTCAGGCCGCCTATCCGGAAATGAAAAAGGCCGGCGGCGGCAAGATCATCAATATCGGTTCGATGTATTCCATTTTCGGCGGCGCCTATACCGTCCCCTACGCTGCCAGCAAGGGCGGCATCGTGCAGATGACCAAGGGACTCGCCGCCGCCTGGGCGACCGATAATATTCAGGTCAACGCCGTCTTGCCGGGCTGGATCGATACCGAGTTGACACAGAATGCGCGGCGCATCGTGGACGGGCTGCACGAAAACGTACTGCGCCGCACCCCCGCCGGTCGCTGGGGCGATATCGACGACATGGCCGGAATCGCGGCCTTCCTCGCTTCTCCTGCGTCCGACTTCGTGACCGGAACGGCTATTCCCGTAGACGGCGGTTACGCCGCGCTCGGCTAGCGATGACACCGGAAGAAATCCTATGCCATGCGCCATTGGCGCTTACCGAGGCGCAGCGGGCTTTCTATTTCGAGAACGGCTTTCTCGCCGTCGATGGGCTGGTTCCCACGGAATGGGTGCAGCGCCT
>CAYLTU010000604.1:0-1555 GCA_964386465.1 uncultured Rhodospirillaceae bacterium | reverse complement strand
GATAAAGACGCGGGCAACGCGTCGCGCCGAGGCTGGCGGAGGGCGTGTTCGATTCGCGCGCGACGATGCGCGTGCCGGCCGCAAGCTTGCTACGCTGCATCAAGGCCGCGAGATTGATATGGCTAATGGTCGGAACGACGATATCGGGAATGGTCGCACGCAGCGCGCCGCCAAGACGGAACCAGGCGTGCCGCAACCGCGGCCGCTCCAGATCAACGACGGCGAGATCAGCTGGAACCGAACCGCGCAGCGGACCTTCGCCGCTCAGGACGACCAGCGTCGGTGTGAAGCGGGTGCGGTCCAGGTGGCGGATCAAGGTCAGCATCACCCGCTCTGCGCCGCCGCCGGCGAAGGAGGGAAGCACGAAGGTGACCCGGATTCTGTCCTGCACCGTTACAGTCATGATCGTCGCTTAGTTTCAATATCTTGGCGATGATAGCGATCGCGCGCGGCAGGGCAATCGATAGCAATCAGCCCGGTGTACCTGCCTCTTGCGGTGGACCCGCCCGACGCCCCTTGATACAACCGGCGGGCACGGTCAATCGCGTTTCAATTCCCGGTCGAAATGCGAAAACGCCAGCCTTCGTTCGAAGAGTGGCAAAGGGTGCAACGGCACCGGACGCGAATGAAACGGAAAGTTTCCACGACATGGCGCAAAACAGGATTCATTCCGGACACGTCCTGGGCGTCGCGGCGTTGCTGGCGCCGACAACCGGTGTTTTCGCGCCGATGCTGGTAACGCCATTGACCCTGTTTGCGATGATCGGCCTGCTCGTCTTGCGCGCCTTCGAACGCGAAAGCGGCATGCGTTCTGACCGGACGCTCGTCGTCATTATCTGCTTTATTCTGGGCTGGTCGGTCCTGTCGCTCCTGTGGACGATCAACGCCACCGACGCAATTTCGAAATGTGCCGCAGTCGTCGCGTTCGGTCTGCTGGCGGTCGCCGCATTGATGCTCGCCCCTCCGATGGCCGAGCACGAGCGCCATGCGCTACGCCGCTTCGTTCTGGCCGGCATCGGACTCGGCTTATTGTTCCTCCTCTTCGAGATGGTAACCGACGCGGCGATCAGTCAACACCTGTTAGGAAAGACTCCGATCAACGGCGCTATTCTCGCCATGTTCAACCTAACACCGAGTTTCCTGTTCCTGCTCATCTGGCCTGCCGTGGGAATCCTTTGGAGATCCTGGCCCCATGTCGCGTTGAGCCTGCTCGGGTTGGGCTTCGTAACGGCCTACATTTTGCCCAGCGCTTCGGCGTCAATTGCCTTCATTTCCGGCGTCTTGTTCTTTTTTGCATCCCTGCTTGCGCGGCGCGGCGCCACCCTCTTTCTCGCGGCCACCGTTGCATTCGGAATAATTGTCGCGCCCTACGTTCCACGGGTCGCGCCCGCACTCGATCCGGCGGCGATTCGATCCAGTTCCAGCAGCCACAACGCATCCTTTCTGCACCGGCTCGACATCTGGGCCTTCACCATCACAAAGATCGCGGAACGTCCCGTACTGGGATGGGGGTTCAATGCGTCGCGCACGGTACCCGACGGCGACGCCCACTATT
>CAYLTU010000603.1:0-1556 GCA_964386465.1 uncultured Rhodospirillaceae bacterium | reverse complement strand
GGTTGGGCATCAACCTGCTCATCGTCGATACGCCGCCCGCCATCACGCTCACGATCGCTCATGTCATCAAGCTCGCCGATCTCGTACTTATCCCGACACGGCCGAGCCCGCACGATCTGCGTGCCGCCGGCGCTACGATCGAGATGGTCGAGAAGATGGGCAAGGCGATGGTCTTCGTCATCAACGGTGCCACGCCGCGGGCGCGAATTACGTCGGAGGCGGCGATCGCCTTGTCGCAGCACGGTACCTTGGCCCCCTCTATCATTCATCAGAGAACGGATTTCGCGGGCAGCATGATCGACGGCAGGACCGTCATGGAACTGCCCCGCAAAACCCGTTCCACGGGCGAAATTGAGCGGCTTTGGGCCTATCTTGAGACGCGATTACGGCGCGAGGAAGCGCCGTATCCGCAAACATGGAAAGTTTGCCGCCGCCCGATCTGACTTACGGTATTCGCTCGGTCGTCGGCGAGGTATTGACATGAGGTCACAGCACGCATCGGCTGCCTTGACCGGCGCGCTCCTTGCCAGCAAGGGGGCGGCCGCGCCCAGCAACACTGTTTCGGCGTTTCTCAAAGAGTTTCCGAAATCGGCCCAACCTTCGCCGAATTGTCCCTCCGGACCGCCGCCCGGAATTAGGCCGGAGGAGGCAGTAGCGACTGTCGTGCCCGTAACGGCTCTCTCCGAAAAAGGAGGCGGCGGCACGACAAAAGCGCGTGCGAAACTTTCGGTACGGCTCGATCAGGGGCGTCACCTGCGCCTCAAACTCGCTGCCGCGCATTTACGCCGTAGTAGCCAGGCCATCATGCTCGACGCGTTGGACGCCTATCTCTCGACAATCGTGCCCACGACGAACGGTAACTGCCCTTGCCTTACTGACGACGGTTAGCCATGCGGATTGACGACTTGTCTGATGCGGAGCCCAAAGAGAATGCGGGTTTTGCGTCCCTTGCGGAGGTCTCCTTACAGAGGAGTGCAGCCGGGCGAGAGAAGAAAAGCGATATTACCGATACGCTCAAATCGATGCGGCCGACGCCACAATATATGCGCCCGGACATGTCGGCCGGTAGCGATCAAATGCGCGACGTTACGCCGGTTCGATCAACCGACATCGTCGATTACTGGAACGACCTCCGCGCTTCGAGTCCCTTACCGTCAAGAGATTCGCTTCAAGCGTCGGATTTGGCCAAACGATGGCCCAATTTGATTCTGTTTCGATGTGGCGACGCCAACGACCTCCGGCCGGATACGACATTTGCGACCGCGCTTCGGGCTCATCGGCCCAGTGGCGCCGGAGCGGTATTCGAAGGCGGCGCGGAAATATCGGCGTTGCTATCGCAGTGGATCTTGACGGTTGCCCGCGATACCGCGCTGAAGTCGGCGCCATGTCGCGCCGAATCGAAATTCGATGCCGCAAGGGGTCGCCTAGATTACCAGGTTGTGGCGCTTCCGTTTGGCGCGGGGGCGGTGGATCACGTCCTTTGCAACGTCGAGTTTGCGCCAACGGCTACATAAACAGGCGCTCGTTCTTCATATCCGTATAAAGGCCGGCGACAA
>CAYLTU010000602.1:0-1556 GCA_964386465.1 uncultured Rhodospirillaceae bacterium | reverse complement strand
ATTTCGTATAACGTATTCCGATCGGGAACCACGAGGTCGAAGATACCGACGACCTTAATCAGATCGTCATTCTTAAGCCCATTCGGATTAGATGCATCATCCCTATTGGTTAAAAGGGTGGCCGCGGTGTGCTGAATGAAATTCCCGGGCGTGACGGCACCGGGTACGACAGGGGCGAGGTTCGTATCGAGCACGCGTTTCCCTGTTCCCGGTTCGGACTGGGCGAGGCCGTTTAGCAAGCCGTATCTGCCGAGCCCGTTCGCGTCGTTCAGCGGTTCGGCCATCGGACCGGCCAAACCCAAACCAACGGTGTCGCCGAAGTCGTCGTTCATCAGGCTGATCGGGTCGCCGTTGGCGTCCTGACCTTTGAACACCTGAAAATTATCGATGTTCACCACGAGCGCATGAGCCGGAAAGCCTAGGCAAAAGATCGTGAGGGTGGTTGCAGCGAAATTGCGAAAGTTACGGTTCATAACGATTCTCCCGGGTTTTAGGTATGTATCGACAAATTTTTCTCCGTGATTTAGTTACGCGTGATGTTTGAGGAAATCCAAACAGCTACGAAATTCTCAAACCTTGAATGAACTGAAATCAGCGACACAGACGAAAACCCCAAAACAGCCCGAACGGCACGCCGTGGAGGAAGACAAATGTCCGCTATTACTAAAAGCGGACATCGAAAACCGGCCAGAATCTGGGTTCTTCAACATGCTCGGCTGGGAAGCGAAGTTCCGTCGCTAGGTACCGACTTCCGCTTTTCCACAAATAGTGGGCAACCCGCGTCAGTGGCTAGAGCGCATGGATCCAGTGCAGCGCGGACTTGCGGAATGCCCGCACGGTTCCAGTGTTCACGCCGCCAAGGCGTTCCGGTACAGCGTGCGCCGGTCGACCAGATCGAAGCCGATGCGTTCGATATCGGCGAAGTACAGCGGGATGAGATCGGCGCGGCCTACGCGGCGGGCCGCGTCGATCAGGATCTGGTAGAACACGTCGCGCTGCGCGTGGCTGCCGCCGATCAGGTGCATGTCGTGGCGCACCGGCGTCATCAGTTCGATCACCCGCGCATAGCCGCCCCGGAAATGCGCCAATACCGCCTCGCAGACCGCGATCCCGGCGGCGCGGTAGGCGGTGACCAGATTGCCGTCGCCGGCGGCGGCGAAGTCGCGCATGTTCTTGAGCAATTCGTCGGCCAGCTGGAACCGGCCGCTGCCCGCCAGCACCATCATGTCGTGCGCGTTGCTGAAGGCGTTGGCGTGGTTGTGGATACGGTCGGCGCAGATGTCGGCCATGATGTTCCAGCGGTCGCCGATATCGACGCCGCGCAATACCAGCCGCATGAGCAGCGAGGCGACGTTCTGTAAATCGATCGTGGCGTCGGGCACCGCCTTGACCAGGGGCGACTCCGGATTGCGGACCCGCGTCGCCAGCAAATCGAGTATCCGGCCGATTTCGATCGCGTTGCGGCCGCAGCGGTCGGCCAGTTCGTAATCGCCCGCTTCCTCGCTGGAGAAGGAACGCACCGACTGGAAACAGCCGTAATCGACCATGTCGTCGCG
>CAYLTU010000601.1:0-1573 GCA_964386465.1 uncultured Rhodospirillaceae bacterium | reverse complement strand
CAGCCAGCCCTGCCGGGCCGCATCGCAGTCGATATCGTGGCGGCGGATCAACTCGAACACCAGGTCGGCCGAACCGGCGACCCATTCGTTCATCCGTTCGCCCTGATCGGTGCCGAATTCACGGACCACATCGTCCGGATTATGACGTGTATAGGCGGGGATCACCTGTCCATTATTGCGTCCCGAGGCGCCGAAGCCGGCGGTTTCGGCCTCGACCAGCACAACGTCCGCGCCGCCTTCGGCCAGGTGCAGCGCCGCCGACAGTCCGGTAAAGCCGCCGCCGACGACCACGGCGTCGGCACGACGGGATCCGGCGAGAGGGCGCGTTTCCGGCGCCGCTATGGCAGTGTCGTTCCAAAGACAGGATCGGATATCTGATGTATGCATGTGGCCTCCCGCTGCGCGGCATTCCTGTACATCGCCCGTGGCGCGAGGGAAAGGTTATTCTTCAACGGAAGGCTTTCTTGCAATCCACAGCACCAAGCCGCATGTTTAATCCATCGCCATGAAGAGATTTATTCGAACCCTGCTGCGCCCCGACCGGGAAGAGTCCAATCCCGAAGCCGCCGAGGTTGCGCAAGCGGCCAACATCCTGCAGATCGGTGAATTCCAGCTTCTGCAGCTGGCTTACAAGGACTGGTACGGCGAAGAACTGCCCGAAGCGCTAACGGACCGGCTGTTCGCCGATTATATGTTGCGCAAGCAGGTGCCGCACTGGGCCCGGCACTTCGCGCGCCGGATCCTCGACTGGGAACGAAGAGGCCTGCTCGACGCCAACAGCGGCGACTATCATCGCTACGACCACGGTTACGGTTCGCTGGCGCCAGGCGGCGTCCGCCGCTTCTGCATTGCGACCGCGGTATTGGTGTTTTTCGTCGGCGGCAGCCTTTGGGTGAGCCATCTGGCAGCGGGCGGCGGCTCCACGTCTTTTCTGCCGCCATATTTCAACGCCGACGAATTGGCGCCAACGCACCAGCCGGACCGTGTAGGGCCCGGATCTTAACCAGAACGCACCAGGATTGCTCGACCCCTTGGCTTGGGTTCAATCGATTTCATTTAACCGTCTTATTGTAAAAGTTTAGAATAGATTCACGCGAGTGGCGGATCGCTGTAAGCGATTCCAACAAACCCCGGTCTGATCTAGTGATCGCAATCCAATATATGGTACCCATACGATCCCGTACGCAGGGTTCTCGATACGTCGCACGCCTAACTGGGCGAACCCGGGAAACTGTCCTATCGGTGCCAAATGTTAATTTATATCCAATAGGGAAGTATCGATGTTCGAGTTCGGAGGCGAGTACGAACCGCTGATTAATATCGTCTTTTTGATCGTGACCGCCGGCGTCGCGTGGCATGGCATCCGTTTTCGCGACGCCGAAGGCAACACCGACTTCATCCGCTTGCTGTTCGGCTGTATTGCCGCGGTCTTTTTTTTCATGGTCCTGTTTCAGGATGTTTTGGGCGTCGTGAAATTCGGCTAATCGCCTGGAGAGGATGTAGACCGATCCGCTCTATGGTTTGCGCATGCGTTGCTTTTCGTCGATTTCGGGGACTCGCATCAGCCGTTGTT
>CAYLTU010000600.1:0-1581 GCA_964386465.1 uncultured Rhodospirillaceae bacterium | reverse complement strand
GGCACGCAGCGGCTGGTGCGCAATCTGGAACCGTCGGAGATCGTCGGCCAGATCATGCTGGCGCGCGACGCGCTGGATGCCTGGCCGGCGGCGGCGGTGAACCGGCCGCTCACCAACATCGTGATGATGGGCATGGGAGAGCCGCTGTACAATTTTGGGAACGTCAAGAAGGCGCTCTCCATCGTCATCGACGACGAAGGCCTCGCCATGTCGCGCCGCCGGGTGACCCTGTCGACATCGGGCATCGTACCGGAGATCAGACGCTGCGGGCGGGAGATCGGCTGCATGCTGGCGATTTCGCTGCACGCGGTGCGCGACGAGTTGCGCGACACGCTGGTGCCGATCAACCGGAAATACCCGATCGAGGAGCTGATGGCGGCTTGCCGCGATTACGGCACCTTGTCGAACGCGCGGCGGATCACCTTCGAATACGTCATGTTGAAGGGAATCAACGATTCGCTCGCCGATGCGCGCGAGCTGGCCCGGCTGATGTCCGATATCCCGTCCAAGGTCAATCTGATCCCGTTCAATCCGTGGCCGGGGTCGGCCTACGAATGTTCCAGCAACAACGCGATCGACCGTTTCGCCAAGCTGCTGCGCGACGCGGGATGCGTCGCGACCCTGCGCAGCCCGCGCGGACAGGACATCATGGCCGCCTGCGGGCAGCTGAAATCCGAAAGCGTCCGCCGGCAGCGCTCGGCGGCGGCCGGATAGGCCGCATAAATCACAGAGAGGGAAGGAGCACAATCATGGCATCGAACGAAAAGGCGCTGATCATCGGCACGGGACCGGGCCTCAGCGCGTCGTTGGCGCGGCTGTTCGCGAAGGAAGGCATGACGGTTGCCGTCGCGGCGCGCAACACCGACAAACTGGCGGCGCTGGTCGAGGAAATCGGTGGTTCGGCTCACGCTTGCGACGCTTCCGAACCGGCTTCCGTCGATAGCCTGTTCGCGGAGGTCACCGGCGCCATCGGCGAGCCTGACATCGTCGTCTACAACGCCAGCAACCGCGGCGGCCGCGGGCCGGTCACGGAGCTTGACGTCGACGCGGTTCGCCAGGCGATCCTGATTTCCTGCTATGGCGGGTTCCTGGTCGCCCAGGCGGCGGCGAAGCAGATGACGGCGCGCAACAGCGGCACGATCCTGCTGACCGGCGCCTCGGCCAGCTACAAGGGCTATCCGAAATCGTCATCCTTCGCGATGGGCAAGTTCGGCCTGCGCGGACTGGCGCAGAGCCTCGCCCGCGAGCTCTCTCCGCAGAACATCCACGTCGCGCATTTCTGCATCGATGGCGGCATCATGACGAGCCCGACCGACGATCGCACCGTCGCCCGCGGGTCGGACGGCACGCTCGACCCGGACGCGATCGCCGAGACCTACCTGCACGTTCACCGCCAGCACCGCAGCGCCTGGAGTTGGGAGGTGGAACTGCGCCCCTGGGTCGAGAGTTTCTAAGCTGGAGCGGTTTTCTCCTCACCCTGCCCTCTCCCCAAGGGAAACCCCTGCAAAGCGGCGAAAGTGGCCGCAGTCCACCCCCACCCGGCCCGACCGGGAAGATAGGTAACAGTTTGTACCGGCGACA
>CAYLTU010000599.1:0-1609 GCA_964386465.1 uncultured Rhodospirillaceae bacterium | reverse complement strand
TGCGCTTCATTGAAACCTACGCGCCGGCGCTGTTCACCGACCGCCGGGTGGTCAAGACAATCAGTTCCGCGGCGCGCAGCCGGGGCAAGGGAACGGCGGCATACGAATACCAGGTCGAGGAGGGCTTCCTGGAAGCCGAGATCGTGCCGCAGGGTACCTTCGCGGAGCGCATTCGCGCCGGCGGCGCCGGCATTCCGGCCTTCTTCACGCCGACGGGCGCGGGCACCAGGCTGACGGAGGGCAAGGAGGTTCGCGACTATGACGGCAAGCCTTGCGTGCTGGAAACCGCGTTGACGGCGGATTTCGCGATCATGCGGGCGACCGTGGCCGACCGCTGGGGCAACGTGGCGTTCGTCGGCACGCAGTCCAACTTCGGTCCCGCGATGGCGATGGCGGCCAAGACGACGGTCGTCGAAGTCGATGAAATCTCCGATCGACCGCTGCCGCCGCAACAGGTCGATATCCCGGGTATTTTTACGCAGCGCGTCGTCGCGGCGCCGGACGAGCGATAGGAGCCTGTCTGAACAATGCTTATGGTCTGCACCGCGTTCTCAATGCCCTGGGCTAGGACGGTGTCGCGTGGCGATGCCGGTGGCATCGCAAGCGGCGCCGGACGAAGTCCCTGGGCTTTGAGAACGCGGCCCTTCGGGTCGAGCAGCGAGGCGCGCGCGCCGCGTCGTGGATGCTTGACGATGCCGCCGGCATCGCCGGCGCACCCCCTTCTAACGCGCACGCTTCGCTGCTCGATGCAGACTGTAAGCATTGTTCAGACAGGCTCCCGGGAGAGGACACGATGACACCGCTGACGAGACATCAGATCGCCTGGCGCGCCGCGCAGGATTTGCCGGCCGGCGGTTACGTCAATTTGGGACTGGGCACGCCGGTGCTCGCCGCCAACTACGCGCCGGAGGACCGCGAGTTCATGTTCCAGACGGAAAACGGCATCGTCGGCGTCGGGCCGGTGGCGGACGAGACCGAGGCGGATCCCGACCTCGTCGATGCCGGCAGCCAGCTGGTTACCCTGAAACCCGGCGCGTCCCTGTCCGAATCCGTGATGGCCTTCGCGATGATCCGGGGCGGCCATATCGACGTGACCATGCTGGGCGGGTTCCAGGTCGCGGCCAACGGCGACCTCGCCAATTGGGACGCGATGATCCCCAACCAGGGCGCGCTGGTCGGCGGCGCGATGGATCTGGCGGTTGGCGCGAAATCCGTGTGGGTGACGATGGCGCACACGACCCGGGATGGAGAGGCCCGGCTGGTGGAAGCCTGTTCCTACCCGCTGACAGCGATGGGCGTCGTCGACCGGGTCTATACCGATCTGGCCGTCGTCGAGATCACCGCCGACGGTTTCCTGGTGCGCGAGATGCTCGACGGGTTGTCACGCGAAGAACTCGAAGCGAAAACCGACGCGCCGCTGCGCTACGCGGAGGATTGCGGCGTGCTTTCCGCGCCTGTGCTCTGATTTTTTGCTATTCGATGGAAAGTTCCCACTCGTCCGCGCGGCGCGATAGTTCGCGCCGGAAAAAGGGGCGTGTCATCGTTGGAATTATGACTTGGGTTATGCGCGGCGGCGCCGACGGATCACGCCAAGACCGATGAGACCGAA
>CAYLTU010000598.1:0-1614 GCA_964386465.1 uncultured Rhodospirillaceae bacterium | reverse complement strand
GGCAGTCCGTGGAGCGGTTTGGAAATACAGTTTCACTTTGATCAGAGGACCTACCTGATGAGCCGGATGAACACGATCATGCAGATCAACGGTGCGCCCGTTGCAATCTCGATGATGCTTGCTGATTACAAGAAGGCCGACGGCCTTCCGTACCCGTCCAAAATGACCATGCAGTTTGGCGAAGGCCCGGCCGGCTCGGTGCCGTCCGTTCAGATGGTCGTAGATAAAATCACCCACGGAATCGAAGTGGACGCCGCCATCTTCGCGATCCCCGGTAAAGAGTAAGCCGCAAGGCATCCGGGAACGACGGCCGGTTGAAGGGTAGGAGCGCCATGCAACTCGATTGCAACCATTCGGGAACTGCGCCTTGGAAAGGGGCCTTCTCGCGTCGTGGTTTCCTGGGCTCGTTGAGCGTCCTTGCCATGAGTCGGCCATTGTTAGCCGATGAGCCGAAACCGAGTGCCATTCCGGTGACCGCCATCAACCATATAATGATCAAGGCGTCGGACCCGGCTCGCTCGCTCAAGTGGTATCAGGGTTTGTTCGGCATGCCGATCGTGGGACGCCAGGCAGACACGGTCATCCTAAGGGTCGGCGACGGACCGCAGTTCCTAGCCATCTCCGACGCTGCCGGCGCCAAGCCGGGGATCGCCCGCCTTGGTCTCTCAACTAATAACTTCGATGCCAAACAGGTCATGCGGACCCTAGACAGCCACGGTGTGGCCTCGGCGTCGAAACCGGCTCCGATGAAGGCGTATTTGCGGATGCGTGGCCCGAAGTCGGGTGGCGCTCCCGACGGCACCCCCGAGGTGTTCTTCGGCGATCCGGACGGAATCCTTTTCCAACTGCAGGACACCTCGTATTGCGGAGGCGCCGGCTTGCTCGGAAACGAGGGTTTCAAGACGCCGGAACCGGCTCCGGCCGCCGGGTTGTTGGCAGTCCATGAGTTCAATCATCTCACTATCTTTGTGACCAACTCGAAGCGGTCGGTTGCATTCTGCCAGCGACTGTTCGGCATGCCCATCGACACCTATCAGGGAAACATGCCAATCCTGCGTGTGGGGGCAGGCAACCAATTCCTTGCTTTCGTCGGTCCCACCGGCCTTCGCCCATTTATTCACCACGCTTGCCTGACGGTTAAGCGCTTCGATCCCGACAAGATTCTCAAGACCCTCAAGGATTACGGCGTGAAGTCCCGCGGCGACAAGCGTGGTCCAGACGAACCACTGCAGTCCTACGTGACGATGCGCATGCCGAATCGTGGCGGCGCCCCGGGAGGTACGCCGGAACTCTACTTCACGGATCCGGACGGCATACGCCTGCAGATTCAAGACATGCGTTACTCCGGAGGGAGCGGTTATCTTGGCGACGTGCGCGGCGGAAAAACCAAACCGGGCAAGGAATGAAAATGCCCCTGTGTTTCATTTACTGCCTGTCCTTCTTTTTCCTGATCCACTAGACATTCGCGGCACTCAAAATATGTGAACCAAGGAAAACATATCAGTAAATTACTCCTCACCATCTGTCTGCTGCACCCCTTGCTCTTGTTCGCCGAGGACCCCGTCTCCATTGCCGGGGTTTACCCCAGCCTCACCATGTACAACGACGAGGGCG
>CAYLTU010000597.1:0-1614 GCA_964386465.1 uncultured Rhodospirillaceae bacterium | reverse complement strand
ACCTGTTACCCATGTCTCCGGTCTACTCTGTTACCTATGTCGCCGGTTCGGACCTTCCTAACCTTCCCCCGCCAGGGGGGAAGGGATAAGGTCTCGATATCACTTGTTTAATCTCCTCCCCCTTGATGGGGGTGGACGGCGGCGCCTCTGCCAGGGGAGACAAGGCATGACAACGGACACCACAGTCGAAATCCAGCCCGGCAAGCTGCGCGGCGCATTCGCCGACGGCATCTACAGCTTCAAGGGCGTGCCCTACGGGCAGTCCACCGCCGGGCCGGGGCGTTTCATGCGGCCGCGCAAGCCGCAGCAATGGACCGGCGTGCGCGACGCGCTGGCGCTGGGCGAGCAGGCGCCGCAGCCGGAACGGCCGATCCGTCCTGCCAATACGTGGATCCGCAGCATGGTTCCGACCAGCGAGACCTGCCTGTACCTCAACGTCTATACGCCTGCGGTCCGCGACGGCGGCAAGCGGCCGGTCATGGTCTGGATGCATGGCGGCGGCTATTTCACAGGGTCCGGCGGCGCGCCGGGCCTCGACGGCTCCAATCTGGCGCGGCGTGGCGACGTGGTCGTAGTGACCCTGAACCACCGGCTCAATGCCTTCGGCTACTGCCACCTGGCGGAGGCCGGCGGCGATCCCTTCGCCGATTCCGGTAATGCCGGCATGCTCGACATCGTCATCGCGCTGGAATGGGTGCGCGACAATATCGGCGAGTTCGGCGGCGATGCCGGCAACGTGACGATCTTCGGCCAGTCCGGCGGCGGCTCCAAGGTCGCGGTGCTGATGACGATGCCGGCGGCCAAGGGCCTGTTCCATAAGGCGATCATGCAGAGCAGCTCGTCCCATCTGCGCCTCGCTTCGGCGGAGAACGCCGCGCGCGCGGCGGCGCAATTGATGGCCGAGGTCGGCGTGGAAAGCGCCGACGCCATGCGGGGCGTTGACGCGGACGCGCTGCTGCAGGGATATCGCGCCGCGGTGCAGGCCAATTACGGCAACGACAGTTTCCGGCCGGTGGTCGACGGGCGGTCGATCCTCAACCATCCCTTCGATCTGGGCGCACCGGACCTGGCCGGCGACATACCGCTGCTGATCGGCTCCTGCGAGACGGAGAAGAGCTTCTACGACATCACCCTGGACCCGGCGAAGTTGGCGCTGACAGCGGACCAGTTGCGGGCGGACGTGAAGCGCTTCGTCGGCATCGACGAGGGCGCCGCGTGCGACCTGATCGCCGCCTACCAAGAACGGCGCGGCGGGGCGTCCGAACGCGATCTCTTCAACGTCATCTCCAGCGACCACATGTACCGCCGCAACGCGATCGCGGCGGCGGAGATCAAGTCGCAACGGGGCGGCGCGCCGGCCTTCCTGTACGAGTTCACCTGGAAGACCCCGGTCCTCGGCGGCATGCTCAAGACGCCGCACACGCTGTGCATCCCCTTCGTCTTCGGTACTGTGGAAACTGCCCGCGAGTTCGTCGGCACGGGCCCGGAACAGACGGCGCTGATGGACACGGTGATGGAAACCTGGCTCGCCTTCGCCCGCACAGGCAACCCGAACAATGCGCGTCTTCCGGACTGGACGCCCTACGACGCGGCGGACCGTACGACGATGGTCTT
>CAYLTU010000596.1:0-1615 GCA_964386465.1 uncultured Rhodospirillaceae bacterium | reverse complement strand
TCCTCCTCGTCTGTGATTGGTTGTGATTGGTTGGAGATGTCGAAATCGGGCCGCGACTATCCCCGCCAAACCTCTTTGAAAATTCGCATCCAGTTTCCACCGAGGATTTTCTTGGTGTCCTCGTCCGAATACTTACGCTTTATGAGGCCCCGCGTAAGGTTCAACATTTTACCATGGTTATCAAGTCCAATCGGAAAAGGGTCGTACTTGTCGGTTGGGCCGACGCCGAAAACGTCCGGACGCAGGTGACGCACCAACCGGATGTTGGAATCCCTCGGCGGATTGAGCGTCCGAGCCGCATAATTCGACATGTCCGTTCCGATACCAACGTGGTCGATGCCCATGAGATTTACCGCATAGTCGATCTGGTCCAGAACGTCGTCCACCGTCGCCTGCTGCACAACGTGGGTGTCGGGGTCGCGTTTGACGAAACAGGGCTGGGTCGGGATGCCAAGAATGCCTCCGGTCTCCGCGATCCCTTTCAACATGTCGTCGGGTTTGTTGCGGCCGTAAGCGCGCGCCAGGGTGTAAACGCCCGCGTGGGTCGCGGCGACCGGCTTTTTCGAGTGCTTGATCGCGTCCCACGAGGTGGTATGGCCGCAATGGGACACATCGATCAACAGCCCTAAGCGGTTGCTCTCCTCTACGACCTCCATACCAAAATTGGACAGGCCCCCATCGACCCGTTCGCAGCAGCCGGCACCAACGAAGGTCTGGGTGTTGTAGGTCAACTGAAGAACCCTGAGGCCTAGGTCATAGAAGGTGTAGAGGTATTCGAGCTTGTCCAGGATCGGCGTCGTGTTCTGGAAATGAATGACTGAGCCGAATTTCCCATCCCGCCTGCAATCTACTAGATCGGCAGTCGAGACACACAGTGCCAACGTCTTCGGGTTACGTTCGATTAGCCGTTTGAACTTGCTGATGTTGTCGATGGCGATGGCGAAGTCGGTCTCGGAGGTCGCGAGGCTGATGTTGCCGCCGGTCACGCCGCCGTCGAGAAAGGCCTGGATCTCGGTCTCTTCTTCTATTTCGAAGCCCATCATCGAGACGGCGCCATCGAAGATGAGCGCGTCACCGTGCACGGACCGGGCGCGTTCCTCCATCTCCATTGGCAGATCATAAAACGACAACGACCCTCCCCTATGATCATTTATTCTGGCAATCACGCTTGCTCCATTTAAGTGTCTTTAAGTCCCTATGTCAATTTCTGGGCAGGGCTTGGCGGAGGTTATAGTCAGCGATAATTCGTTTCTGGCCCGTCTTTTTGCCAATCTTAATGCGCCGCGATTTTCCTTGGCCGCCATATTGCGTTACCTTGCGCGCCCCGACCATCCCCTGGCTTGGATGTCAATCCCCATGGCTTCCGCTTCTGGAACTCTTTTCACGGGCCACGAGCTAACCTGCATTCGCGGCGAGCGGCTGGTTTTCGCCGGTCTCGACTTTGCCATTGGCGCCGGCGATGCCCTGTTGCTGGTCGGCGCCAACGGAAGCGGCAAGTCGTCACTCTTACGTCTTATGGCGGGCCTTTTGCGCCCGGCCGGCGGCGCCGTTCAGTGGAGTGGTGAGTCCATTGCCATCGATCCCGAGGCGCATAATGCCCGCCTGCACTACGTCG
>CAYLTU010000595.1:0-1619 GCA_964386465.1 uncultured Rhodospirillaceae bacterium | reverse complement strand
GTACGACACGCATGTGACGGTCGACAATCTGAAGAACGAGACCCGCGTGAATGGCGTCGCCCAGCCCGAAGTGCAAGCGGCGGAATAACAGCTGAGATCGGTTGTAATCGCCGCGCATCCCTGCGTAAGCACGTCGGAGACTCGGACGAATACGCGCGAATCCACCGCCTTGCCGGAATCGATCAATCTTCCGTCGAGGACGGGGCGTCGTTTCCTTCGAGCGACAGCCGGAAGTCGCAATGTTCGGCGCCTTGCATGATGGTTTGCGTGCGCTCGAACCTGATGTTGGGATTGAAGCCGCCGAACATCTTGCCGTCCCGCCCGCAAGAGAAGATGAACCCGAGCTCTTCCAGACCGAGTTCCCTGTACATATTCGCGTATTTGCAGCTGACGATGTTGTAGTCGTAGCGGCTTTCGGTTTTCTCCAGAACGTCGCGCTCCAATGCCCCGCCGGCCGACCATTGTCCGGTTCCGTTCGACAGATGCTCCAGGGAATTTCCGCCGCAGCGTTCGGCAAGCTGTTGGCCCGACTCCTCGGCCAATTTCAAGATAACGTCGGAGGCCACGGCGACGGTTTTCTCGCGCCCGAATTGGGCGATAAACGCTTCGATCAAGGGGCCGGCGATCCGCGCTTCGATTTCCCTTCTGACCAAAATGGGAACGTCGTTTATATCCATCGCAATGTTTCCTCTCAGGTTTCCGTATCGGTTTCGGGCGTGACACTCGTCCAGACGTTCCGACGCCCTCCACCGGACCGCCTAAGTACATTATCCATGAAATTTGGCAAAACTCTTCGAAGACTCTCTAAATCGCGCCCTCGTCCTGCAACGCCCGTATCTCTTCAATCGATAGGTCGAGGAGCTCGGCGAACACCGTTTCGTTGTGCTGGCCGGGTTCCGGCGGCGCGGCGCCCGGTTCGCCCGGCGTTCCCGACAGCTTGAAGGGCAGGCCCAGCAGGTCGACGGTGGAGCCGTCGGGACGAGCGGCGGGGACCACCATGTCGTTGGCAAGCACCTGTTCGTCCTGCAGCACCTGATCCAACCGGTTCATGGGCGCCGTCGCCACGCCCGCCGCCTCGAACCGGTCCGTCCAGGTCTTGACGTCCTCGTTTCCGAGAGCCGCATCCATATCGTGCCGCAAGGCGTCGTCATGCCGGCATCGGTTTTCGTTGGACGCGTATCGCGGATCGTCGATCAATTCAGGCGCGCCCAAAACGCCGCACAATTTCACCCACATCTCTTCGGTTGGCGCGCCGACCAGGAGTTCGCCGTCACGGGCGCGGTACACGCCATAAGGCGATATCCTCGTAAATCCCGCGCCTTCGCGTTCGACCAGAACGCCGCCGGCGGTCCAGGCGACGCCGTGATAGCCCAGCAGGCTGACGCCGGTTTCCAGCAGCGACACGTCGACCCTCTGGCCGCCGGCGCCCCGGTCGCGGGCCAGCAGCGCGCTGACGATACCGCCATAGGCCAGCATTCCGGTGGACATGTCGATGGCCGCGACCCCGAGCCTCACCGGCGGCCGGTCGGGTTCTCCCGTCAGGGCGAACAGGCCGGCATACGCCGCGACCATGGTGTCGTATCCCGGTTTATTGCGCAGCAGCCCTTTCGCGCCATAGC
>CAYLTU010000594.1:0-1638 GCA_964386465.1 uncultured Rhodospirillaceae bacterium | reverse complement strand
CGCCGAGATCGCCGCGCGCCACGCCGCCATGCATCTTCAGCGCCCGCACCGTCGCGACCACGACCGCGGCGGACGGTTTCAGGCCGGCCTTGCGGCATTTTATGTCGAAGAACTTCTCCGCGCCAAGGTCGGCGCCGAAGCCGGCCTCGGTGACCACGTAATCGGCCATCTTCAGCGCCGTCGTCGTCGCCAGCACGGTGTTGCAGCCATGCGCGATGTTGGCGAAGGGGCCGCCATGGATGAAGGAGGGATTATTTTCCAGGGTCTGCACCAGGTTCGGCATCAGCGCCTCGCGCAGCAGCACCGTCATCGGACCCTGACCCTTGACGTCGCGGGCGCTCACCGGCTCGCGGTCGCGCGTGTAGCCGACAACGATGTTCGACAGCCGCTCCTGCAGGTCTTCCAGGTTCCGCGCGAGGCAGAAGATCGCCATGATCTCCGAGGCGACCGTGATGTCGAAGCCGCTCTGCCGCGGAAAGCCGTTGGCGACGCCGCCCAGCGACGTGACGACGTCGCGCAGGGCGCGCTCGTTCATGTCCATCACGCGGCGCCAGGTCACCCGACGCGCGTCGATATTCAGCGCGTTGCCCCAATAGATATGGTTGTCGACCAGCGCCGACAGCAAATTGTGCGCCGTACCGATCGCGTGCATGTCGCCGGTAAAGTGCAGGTTGATATCCTCCATCGGCACGACCTGGGCGTAGCCGCCGCCGGCGGCACCCCCCTTCATGCCGAAGCACGGACCGAGGCTCGGTTCGCGCAGGCAGGTGATCGTCTTCTTGCCGATCCGGTTCAGCCCGTCGCCCAAGCCCACAGACGTCGTCGTCTTGCCTTCGCCCGCCGGGGTCGGCGTGATGGCGGTGACCAGGATCAGCTTGCCGTCCGGCTTGTCCTGCACGGAATTGACGAAATCGGCGGACAGCTTGGCCTTGTACGGCCCGTAACGGAACAGATCGACGTCCGGAATACCCAGCTTCGCGCCGATCTCACCGATCGGCTGCATGGTTGCGGCGCGGGCAATTTCGATATCGCTCTTTGGGGCCATCGCTGTTCCTCCCTGCTCTTGCTTTTGTTCCGACTCTTGTAGTCGCGCGACGCGCGCGGACCGTTTTCGTACGAAACCCGAAATTTGACCAGTCACAACTGTATTACCAATCAAACGCGCTGGCCGGCCGGTCTGTCAAATCGGCGATAAAACATTCGTTTGACGGGAATCGAAGCGCCGAACATTGCACGCTTTAGCGGGTGGTCAAATCGGAATTGGCTGTACTGCGCTCGGCGCGTAAGCCGGCACGGAATGCGCTTTCTTTCGTACAGACGCGGTATCGGGACCCGCTGCCGCGGGACAGGCGTCAGGAGCCGCAAATTGCGGATCGTTGGAGAGCTCAGCCTCTATGGCCGCTTCCGCATCCGATTGTTCCTAACCTGTCTCAACAGCATCGGACACTAGGGTTAAGCGTTCACCTGGGCAATTGGCCTGACCCCGATAGACCGTCCAGGTTCGCCATTCCTGGCGGAGCAGAAGATTGGTGCATGGGTCATTCCGCTGAGCTCCCCAAGCCGCGTTTCAGCCCGTTTACGTAACGGGTGAGCATCTGTGTTTGCAGTCAAGCATGATTTGGCACCCAGGTTCGATTT
>CAYLTU010000593.1:0-1652 GCA_964386465.1 uncultured Rhodospirillaceae bacterium | reverse complement strand
ATGCCGTTGTGGAATTCGGCGGTGAAGCGGCGGCTGATCCAGCGCGCGGTCAGGGCGCCGGGCGTCGCCATCGCCCCTATTAGGACGGAAAGGAAAACCAGGTTCCATGGCAGCGCGCCGAATCCGGCGTAGACGCTGGTGCGGATCACGCCCAGCAGAGCGGAAATAGCGGCGTCGGTAGCGATGACCTGGGTCCCCGCTAGCCCCGCCGCCATCAGGATCGACAGTAGCACCACGCCAGTGCCGGGGGTCGCGCCCATCAGGAACCCGAACCCGAAGGACGCGCCGGCAAAGCTAGCCCCCGACAGCCGGACGCGTAGCCGCCGCAGCAGATAGCGCAGCGGCACCATCGTGATCAGCAGGCAGCCGATCAGTATCTGCGCGCCGCGCCCGGTCAGTGAGGTGAACCAGTACGCGCCCACCGCCGTTGCCGGTAGGGCGCAGAGCGTGACGAACAAGACCTTGCTCCGGTCGAGATCCTTCCAAAAGGTGATGGCCCGGGTCGGGTTGGTGATGAGGGCGGCGACGGAGATCACCGGGACCACCGACTCCGCCCCGATCAGCGGGACCAGGATCAACGGCAACAGCAACCCTGTTCCGTACCCCGCGATACCGCCGACGATCTGCGTACCGAAGGCGAAGACGGCGACCATCAGCAATTGTTCGAAAGACAGGTCGGCGAACATGGGCGGCCCGGACGGTGGCAGAGGCGGACACGGTAATCGCGGTGGCGCGCTGCGACAACGGCCTTAAAGCGCGGCGATGAAACCCTCAATCAGCGCGTTGACCTTGTCTGGGATTTCGGTGGCGGGAAAATGTCCAGCGTCTTCGAGTTCGACATAGCGCGAGCCCGCCACGGCGGCGTGGATCGCCGCTTCGTATTTCGGTGGATTCCCGTGATCGTTTAGGCCGCGCAAGAGCAGCAGTTTCGGTTTCAGGTCCGCGATCCTGTCGCGCACGTCGAAGGCGTCGATGGTTTTTAGATCGTGCAATTGGGACAACGGGCCGACTTGCCGGTGCTTTTCGATCAGCCGCTCGCGCAATTCCGGTTCGACCAAATGCATGGCGTCCCGTTGAAAGGCGATCCATTCCTCTTCATAAGCCGTTGCATCTTCCGCCGCGCGGAGGCGCATTTCATAGGTGCCCGGCGGTCGCTGCTTCGGCGCCATGGCGACGGTCATGACGATCAGTCCCGCGACTTCCTCGGGATAATCAAGCGCGTATTGCAGCGCGATGGACGCGCCGAGGGTATAGCCGACCAGCACGAGGTTTTTGCGCTTGCCTTGCGCCCACAGCCAGCCGCGTACCCAGTCCGCATAGCGCGCCACGTCCGGACACGGTTCGCCCGACAGGTGTCCCGGCAGATCCGGCGCGACGCTGCCCGGGAAGTGCGCCAACTGTGCCTCGAACGCCGCCGCGCAACCGCCCGCGCCGGGGCCGTGCAGGAAGACGAGTTGGGTCATGGTTGCGACCTCTTTCTTTCGGCATAGGGTTCGCGGATGCCGAGAACCCCCTCACCCCGACCCTGAACGGTCATCAAAGCCGTTCAGCCCCCAAGGGGGCGAGGGGGATTCACGGCTCGTTCCTTTCTCCCTCGCCCCGGTCCGAACCGGCGACATAGGTAACAGAGTAGACCGGAGACATGGGTAACA
>CAYLTU010000592.1:0-1660 GCA_964386465.1 uncultured Rhodospirillaceae bacterium | reverse complement strand
GCGCCTCGTCGACGCCGGGGCCACGATGGTCGGCAAGACGATCACCGACGAGATCACCCGCGGTATCCTCGGCGAAAACGCGCATTACGGCACGCCCGTCAATCCGCGCGCGCCGGGACGGGTGCCGGGCGGCTCGTCCAGCGGTTCCGCCTCCGCGGTCGCCGGCGGACTCGTGGATTTCGCGCTCGGATCCGACACCGGTGGGTCGGTCCGAGTCCCGGCAAGCTTCTGCGGTCTATACGGCATGCGCACGACGCACGGGCGGCTGTCGCTCGACGGCATGCTGCCGCAAGCGAAGTCGTACGATACCGTCGGCTGGTTCGCGCGCGATGCGGAAATGTTCGCGCGGGTTGCCGCCGTGATGTTCGACACGGACATCCCGGACGCCAAACCGAAGCGAATGATCGTCGCGGAAGACGCGTTCGAGGTCGCCGACGAGGCGGTCGCGCGGGCGCTGCTCAAGCCGATTGCCATGATCGGTGACCTGATCGGCGACGTGACGACCATGCGGTTGTCCAAAAATGGCCTCGACGAATGGCGCACTTTCCAGCAACCGCTGCAGAGCCGCGAAGCCTGGGAAACCATCCATGACTGGGTCGACCGGTGCAATCCGCGTTTCGCCTACGACGTCGCCCGGCGGCTAGTGGAGGCGGCGGAGATCACGGACGAGGCGATTGCCAAGGCGCAATCCGGCAGAGAAGCGGTTCAAGCCCGCATGACGGAGCTTTTCGAGCCCGGCACCGTGATCTGCCTGCCGACCGCACCGTTCCCGGCGCCGGAAGCGGGATTGCCGCAGAGCCAGATGTGGGAGCGCCGCATGCGCATTATCACGCTGACCTGCCTCGGCGGACTGCTCGGCGCGCCGCAGATCAACCTGCCGCTGGCCGAGGTCGACGGGATACCGGTTGGCATGTCGCTATTGGCCGCGCCGGGCGAAGACGAGATGCTGACGGGATTTGCGCGTTTGGAAACTTGATTGGAATATAAGTTCGCTACCGCGTCAGCGGGTTCATCGCCGCCGCGCCAGGGGCGGTTTCGGCGATGACTGGAATCGCTTCGTAGACGGAGTACCACGCAGAAACTGTCGTATATGTCGCCCGCCAGTCCGGGGCCAGTTCACAAAACGTCAGGATGCCGAGAGCCGCGACGAGGCAGAGCGTCTCGAACGTCAGCGGAGGATTGCTGCTGGGCACACGCAACGTTTCGTTGAGATGGGCCAGCTCGCGGCGCATCTGTTGGTCGGCGACGTCCAGCATAAAGTCCGATTGGTCTTCCTTGTCGCGCCGGACTTCGCGGGCCCAGACGATGACCGCGTCGAGGAAGGCCAACATTTCGGCCTCTGCGGCAACGGCGGGCCAATCGCCATAGGATGCGACCGTCGGCGTTTTGTCGCCCTTTTCGTCCAGATAGGCATCCGATGAGCGCCCTAATCGTTTTGGCCGCGTTCAGCGTATTCGTCGGCGCGTTGATCGGCGCGGCCGGGATCGGAGGCGTCTTGCTTGTCCCGTTCATGGCGTACGGCGTGGGGCTGGATGTCCATAACGCGATATCCGGCGCGATGTTCGGCTATATATTTGCCGGCGCGGTCGGTGCCTTTCTCTATGCCCGGCACGGGTCGATTCGGTGGCGCGTCGCGGCTTGGATCATTCTCGGGGCGATG
>CAYLTU010000591.1:0-1661 GCA_964386465.1 uncultured Rhodospirillaceae bacterium | reverse complement strand
CGCGCGCAAAGCAGCGCCCAACCACCATCGAACATCCAGTACATCAGGGTGGACGCCGTACCGCCAAGGCATGCGACGATCGTGGCGAAGCGTATGCCATAGGCGGTCGTGGCGTGTGCGATGGCGCCGTAGGTGACGATACGGACGAAACGGTTGGCCGACAGCAGGATCCCGACCCAAATCAGGCTGACGCCGAAGATATCGGCGCTGACGGGAAGCACGACATAGATCAGCGCGTCGCCCATCAGCACGATTGAAAGCGCCGCGGCGGACAGGCTCGTCGAACCGAGCGAGGCCGCAACCGGCGATCCGTGCGACGGATCGCTCATACGACGTTCAGCCGATCGGAAACGCGATATTGCACCGGTTCACCTAAAAACTTTCCATTGCGGCGCAAAAACCTACCCGTTCGCGTCATGCTTGCCGCAATTGCCTGTATATTTCCGGTATTGGCCGAATTACTCTCAAGAGGTTGCGGAATATCCGGCGATTTCGGACATGGTCGCTTGCAGTCGTAACCTTGTTGCCAATATGAAGAGTGGCAATACACAACGTCTACGGCGTTCGTTCAACAAGGCTGGAGGCCTTCGATGTTTTTTCGACCGATTAGTTTCTCAGTTATTGCCGTAACGGTGATGCTGGCCGGGCTGGCGCCGTCGGTGGCGCAAAGCTGGCTTGAGAAGGGCAAAGGCCTGCTTCAGGGCGTCACCAAACCGGAATCCGGAGGGGCGTCCGCCCTGGGTGTCGGCGAGATCGCGGCCGGCCTCAAGGAAGCGTTGAAAGTCGGCACCGAGCGTGTTGTCGGTACGGTGGGCAAGGAGAACGGTTTCAACAACAATTCGGAAATTCATATTCCGCTGCCCGACACCTTGGCGAAGGTGCAGTCGACCCTGCGGGCCGTCGGCGCTTCGGGGATGGCGGACGATCTGGAACTGAAACTCAACCGCGCGGCCGAAGCGGCGACTCCGCGGGCGAAGAAAGTGTTTTGGGATGCCATTACGGATATGACCCTGGATGACGCCAAGCGTATCTATAACGGCCCGAAAGACGCGGCGACGCAGTATTTCAAAGGCAAGATGTCGGGACCGCTGACCGGCAGCATGCGGCCGGTCGTCGATTCGACCTTGTCGGAAGTGGGTGCGATCAAGTCTTATGACTCGATGATGGGCAAGTACAAGTCGATGCCTTTCGTGCCGGACGTTAAGGCCGACTTAACCACGCATGTGCTTGAAAGGGCGCTCGACGCTTTGTTTTTATATCTCGCCCGCGAAGAGGCCGCGATCCGCGAGAATCCGGTGAAACGCTCGACAGCCTTGTTGCAAAAGGTGTTTGGTGCCGGTAGCTAACTTCGTGAAGACAGGACATTACGTAAACACTCGGCGAACGACGTGAATTTTGATCGGAAAAGTACATGTTGAAGCTCGCGCAAGCGATATTCACCAGTTTTGTGGTCCTCTGGGCCGCCGGCGCCGTTGCGGCCGACCAGACAATAGAAAATTTTTACGGTGAGTATACCGGGCGGACCGTTTCCAAAGGGGCCAATGAGCTCAAGGCTCGCGACATCAACGTCGAGATCAAGGGAATTCGCCGCGGATTCAATGTCTCCTGGACGACGGTCACGTTACGCAAAGGCGCAAAGGCGAAGCGCAAATCCTATTCAA
>CAYLTU010000590.1:0-1676 GCA_964386465.1 uncultured Rhodospirillaceae bacterium | reverse complement strand
CGGTTATTCCATCCACGAGGAAATCGAAGACCCCAGTAAGAAAACCGGCATCAAAACCGTCGGCAAAAAATTGTAAACACAACCCCGCCTGCCAGTCCAGCCATCGCCGGACCGGCAGGTATCGAACAGAAAAGGTAGATACGATGTCTGACAACATTCCGGAGATGTACAAAAGGGCCCGCGCCGCGTTTAAGGAGATAGAATTCTGGCCCCAAGAGAGAGTCGACGAGGTCTGCGCCGCCGTCGGTTGGGAACTGCAAAAGGAGGAAACGGCCAAGGAATTGGCCCATCTCGCGGTCAGCGAGTCAGGTATCGGCGTATACGAAGACAAGGTGCATAAGGTCCAGAACAAGACGCGCGGCATGATGCGCGACATGATCGGCCAGAAGACCTGTGGCCTCGTGCGCGAGGACAAGGAAAAGGGCCTTCGGATTTACGCCAAGCCCATGGGTGTGGTCGCCAATGTCGTGCCCTGCACCAACCCGGAATCCACGGTGTGCTGTATCGGCCTGAGCCTGCTGAAGACGCGCAACGCGATGATCACGTCCCCCCACCCGAGGACCGGCAAGTCGACCTATGCGGCGGTCGAGCACATCCGCAAGGCGCTACGCAAGGTGGGAGCGCCGGAGGATTTGGCGCTATGTCTGAAAAAGGGTTCGCGGAAAGGAACGCGCGAGCTGATGGCGGGTTGCGACTTCGTCGTCGCCACCGGCGGCGCGGCCCTGGCCAGCGTCGTTTACGAGGCTGGTAAGCCGGCCCAGACCGTAAGTGCGGGCAATGTCATCTCGATTATCGATACCACCGTCGATCCCGCAGAAACCGCCGCCAAGATCGTTAAATCCAAATGCGCCAACAACTCGGCCTCGTGTTCGTCCGAGAACGGCGTGGCGATCGAGGAAGCCGCCTACGACGACATGATCGCGGCGCTCGAGGCTGAGGGCGGTTATCTCTGCTCGACGGAGGAACGGGAAAGGCTGCGCGATTACTACTGGGCTGACGGCGA
Organism: uncultured Rhodospirillaceae bacterium; assembly: GCA_964386465.1. Lineage (GTDB taxonomy): Bacteria > Pseudomonadota > Alphaproteobacteria > UBA8366. Next base: position 673 of record CAYLTU010000590.1, on the reverse strand, counting down.
GACCCTGAACCGCGACGTTATCGCCAAACCGGCCAGCTTTATCGCTGAGAATGCCAAGATCGACGTTCCCAAGGGGACGCGGTTCCTCATGGTCATTGGCACCAAGGCCGGCCCCGAAGACCGGTTCTCCGGCGAGAAAATCTCGCCTGTCCTGACCGTGTGGAAATGGACTGACTTCAGCGAAATGATCGAACGCATAATGGAAATGCTTCGCTTCTCGGGCGAAGGCCATTCGGCGTCCATCCATTCCACAATCGACGAGCGGTTGACCGAAATGGCCATCAAGACCAACGTCGGCCGGATCAACTGCCGCATGCCGCATGCCGCCGCCAACTCGGGAAGCTGGTTTAATGGCAACCCAACCACCGATACGCTGGGTGGAGGAAGCTGGGCAGGCAACATGACCAGCGACAACATTAACTTCGAACATTTCCTAAACTATACTTGGCTCTCGGAGCCCATTCCTGAGCACATCCCGAGCGATGAGGAGTTGTTCGGCGACTACCTCGCAAAGTACGGCCGGGATTAGGGCCATTGTGTCTTGAGGCCGCCCCGGAGAACCGGGGCGGCCTCAACACCGGTGCGGGGCAAATGATTAAAGCCATCCTTTTCGACTTTGGGCAGACGCTGGTGGACAGCGCGGACGGCTTCCGGCAAGCGGAAAAGGACGCCC
>CAYLTU010000589.1:0-1680 GCA_964386465.1 uncultured Rhodospirillaceae bacterium | reverse complement strand
CGCCAAACTCGACCGTTTCCCCTTCATGTTTAACGTGGTGACGCCGCACAGCGGGCCCTCATCCGCGTAATCGACCTGATCTAGTGTCCTGATCGTGAAATTCAAGGGATTGAATTTCGCGTGAATCAGCACACTAAACTATTGAATCTAGCGTGATTCAGATCCTGAATTTCATCGCATTCAATGCGACGAACTTCAGAATCATCACACTAGGCCGCGGAAGATTCTTCCATTACACGCACGGAATTTCGGCGCACCAGATCGCCCCAGGCATCGAGGAACCGATCGACATCGACCGCTTCGGAGGACCAACCGAAACTGACCCGCAGCGCCGTGGTCGATATCTCCGCATCGACTTCCATGGAATCGAGCACATGCGACGGTTCGACCTTACCCGCCGAACAGGCCGAACCGGCGCTGACCGAGACGCCCGCCTCATCGAGCGCATTCAATTGCGTATCGCTGCGCACGCCGGGCAGCGAAAAATTACTGGTGTTCGGTAGGCGCGGCGCGTCTTCGCAGAAGATTCTCGTGGCCGGCGACAAGGCCTTGATCCCCGCCTCCAGGACATCGCGGTACTCTCTCAACCTGGCGGATTTTTCATCCAGCGTTTCCGTCGCGATTCGCGCCGCGACGCCGAGACCGGAAATGGCCGCGACGTTTTCCGTGCCGGCGCGAATTCCGTGTTCCTGGCCGCCGCCGGTAATGAAGCTGCTGAGCGGTGCATCGCCGCAGCGCACCAGCGCGCCAATCCCCTGCGAGGCGCCGATCTTATGGCCGGACAAGGCAAGGTAATCGACTCCCCAGCCCTTGATATCGACAGGAATTTTGCCCACCGCCTGAACCGCGTCGCAATGAACAAGGGCGCCGTGGCGGTGCGCTAGCTCCGAAATTTCGGCCATGGGCTGCAGGACGCCGGTCTCGTTGTTCGCGGCCATGATGCATACCAGGGCGGGCTCGTCGTCTTCGGTGAGCAACGCTTCCAGGCCTTCCATATCGACGAGACCGTCTTGATCGACAGGCACGAGGTCGCTAATGGCGGAGCGGGTGAGTACGGTTTTCAAGACCGCCGCGTGCTCGGTCGGTGAAACCAGTATCCGCCGCCGGCCGGCGCCCATAATCACCATATTGTTCGATTCCGATCCGCCGCTGGTGAATACAACATCTTCCGGAACCGCGCCCACCAGGGCGGCGACCGACTCGCGGGCGTCATCGATGAGTTTCCGTGCGGCGCGGCCGTTGGCATGTATCGACGACGGGTTGGCCCCGATCAAACGCATCGCCGCGCAAACGGCATCGATCACTTCGGGAAGCGGCGGCGTGGTTGCGTTGTGATCGATATAAATCGTCTCAGTCATGATCTCTAAGGCTCCTACACGGCGGTACGGTGCGACCTGGACAGGACAGGCGGGCGGAGAACAGCGGCCACGCTAATCGACGACGCGGCGCGCATGCACGGAAGGTCCCGTCCAATCTCGCCGGATACGCCTGAACCAGCCGTCCCATCTTGGGCTTATCCCCTTCTCGTATGCCATGGACCTATCGTATAGCTATTCAGTGGGCAAATTTTTCCGAATTCACCCGAAATTCGGCCAAAAATAGAAAATTTTTTCATTTTATTTAAAATATTAGAATAAAATACTAGCCTATGGTAAATTGGAAATAGGCGTCTACCTGTAG
>CAYLTU010000588.1:0-1682 GCA_964386465.1 uncultured Rhodospirillaceae bacterium | reverse complement strand
ATACGATCGAGGACTCGTGTCCCAACGGCAAAGCCATGCAGGTTTGGGGTATGACCGAAACCTTGATGCCGATTCTGCTGCCCCTCGACGCCAGTTTCGATGACCGCAAAGCCTTCCTTGGCACGCCGCCCATCGGCCACGAGGTGCGCTCCGTGGACGAGGACGGTAGTATTCTCGAAGCCAACGAAGAGGGTGAACTGGAAATACGCGGGCCGTTCCTGCTGTCGAACTACTATTTCAACAACAAGGCCAATGAATCCTCCTTTACCGAGGATGGCTGGTTCAAAACGGGTGATATGGTGATGATCGACGAAAACGACCGGGTCAATATGACCGGCCGGGTCAAAGACGTCATCAACCGGGGCGGAATCAAGATCAATCCTTTAGATATTGAAGTGCTCTTGGACGACCGGCCCGATGTGATTCAGTCGGCGGTGGTGCCGATGCCCGATGAACTGCTGGGAGAGCGGGCCTGTTTGTTCCTGGTTATGGCCCCGGAACAGACCTTGACCTTGGACGATGTACGCGACTATTTGGAATCCAAAGGCATTATGAAAACCAAATGGCCGGAACGCCTGGAGATCATCGACGCCATGCCGATCACGGCAACCCGCAAAGTCATCAAAGGCAAACTGGTGGAATTGCTTTAAGCCTCATTCTTAACCTTACTCATGCCCCAAGCCCGGCACCGGCGTGGCACCGGGGGTGCCAGTGGTGAGTGCGGCTTCGCGGCCGCCGAATTTCTCGATCAGAGCATTCTGGTCGTCCTTGGCCTGACGGTCGGCTTTTTCCGGATCGACGATCGCCCGCAGCGCCGCCTCGCAGTCCCGGCGGGCATCGGCATGGTCCGGATGATCGGCCACATTTGTCGTCTCTTCCGGATCGGCTTCCAAATCGAACAGTTCCGGCTCATAATCCACATAGTAAATGAGCTTGTATGTACCTTTGCGGATCATGAAGGCGCCGGTCGGCGACGAAGCGGCATGGTATTCGCTGAAGACGATGCGCTCCGGATCATCATCAATCACAGCAATGTCAAACCAGGATCTGCCTTTGAGTTCCGCCTCTTCGGCTGTAGGTTCAAGCCCGACGCCCTGCACGAATGTTTGATAGCTGTCCAACAAACTGACCGGCGTGTTGCAGAGTTTACCCGTCGGCACGTCGTCGCCGGCAATGATTAAGGGAATACCGACGGCTTCCTCGTACATATTGGATTTTCCCCACATGCCCCGCGCGCCCACATTGTCACCGTGATCACTGGTGTAGATAATCCGCGTATTTTCATCCAAGCCAGTTGCTGCCAGCTTGTCCACTACCCGACCGATCTGATGGTCGACAAATGAACACAACCCGAAATATGCAGCGACGGCCATTTGTCTTCGTTCGGGTGACAGGTGGCGGTCAACCTGAGCGAAATCATTCTGCCGCTTCATCCAAGGGTGCTGAACAAACCCTTCTTCGGGATCAAGCTTGCGGGGCGGCAAAGAGTCCAACGGATACATGTTGTAGAATTTCTCCGGTACCACCAGGGGAAAATGCGGCGCAACGAAGCCAAGATAAAGTGCCCAGGGCTTTTTGTCCTTCCTGTTCACCGCGTCATCCAGCCAGTCGCAGGCCTTGTCAGCGATCATCATATCATAACGGTTGTAGTTGGATTCGCCGGGACCGATATCTTTCAGCAT
>CAYLTU010000587.1:0-1692 GCA_964386465.1 uncultured Rhodospirillaceae bacterium | reverse complement strand
GGGCTGCGCGCCGTATTTTCCCACGGCGGCAACACGCGCAACAAATTCACCGGCATGGCGGCCAGTTCCCTGGACAAGGATGCGCGCGAGACGACGACGGTGATTCATCCCGTGGCTTGCGTCCATCCGGTGACGCAGCGGCCGGCGATCTACGTCAATCCGCTGGTTACTGAGCGGATTGTGGACTTACCCGAAGCGGAAAGCGACGCGCTGCTGGACGAACTGTACGACTGGATCGACCGTCCCGAATTCCACTGGGAGCACGAATGGTGGCTCGGCGACACGCTGATGCGGGAAAATCGCGGAGGCTTGATGCATTGCGGCCGGCTCGACTACCCGCGCGACCAGCGCCGGCGCTTGATCCGCACCACCGTGCGCGGCCAGGCCATCGAGGCGAACGCCGCTGCCTGACCGCGTCCAATCCAACCTCCATCGCCTCCGCAAGCTGTGCTACGGTCTTCCAAATTCCACACGTTTCCTGAGGGAGATCCGTCATGCCCACCGATCCGCACCGCGTCGTCCTGACCGGCGAAAACCCGTTCATCCGCTTGAGCCCGTCCGACGGCGCCGACGAGACTTGCGTCGCCAGCTTCTGGCGCATCCTGTTCTGCCCGGCCGGCCCCGGCCACGTGCTCTACTACCGCAGCGAGACGACCGACGGCGCGTGGCGCATCTATTCCGACAATATCGCCATGACCCACTGGCTGCAGGACACGGTGCAGGGCATGCTCGACGCGTCCCTGGCCGATACCTCGATCCCGGTCATTGACGCCGCCTTCAGCAAATCCGGCGATCCGGCCTATTTCTGGACCGAGACGATCATGACGGCGGACGACGAGATCACCATGACCTGGCACAATCTCGGCGACCCGCTGCTGGTCCATACCGTGCCGGAGGAAATCCCCGGCCGCCGCTACGGCGTCTGCACCGTCCTGATCCCCGCCGCCGGCACTAGGCTGGTCCATAACGGCGTCCAGGCCGCCGGCCAATCCTGGCCAAGAGACCGCGACGGCCGCCCCTTCAGCACAAGCGCGTTGGCCTTTTCGGAGAGCTGGACGGAGGCGCGATAAACCGCGCTTCGCTGCTTCATCCCCTCGGTGCTTCCATACCTTTTGGGTCGGTCGCGTGGACGCGGCGGGTCATGAAGGTGCCGAGGCCGACGGCGCAGACGCCGCCGGTCGCGTCCACGACTTCACAGCGCACGACGCTGGTGCGGGAGCCGGCGCGGACCACGTCCGCCGTCGCGGTCAGGCGCGGGCCGTTCGCCGCCGCCAAATAGTTCACCTTCATCTCCAAAGTCGCCATCGGTCGCAGCCGCGTATCGTAGTTGCCGCCCGCCACCGCCGTCGCCATGGCGACATCGATGATCGCCGCGACGATGCCGCCCTGCGCCACGCCGCGCGGATTGTGCATATCGTCCGTCAGAGTCAGCCCGACAACCGCATGGCCGTCCTCCATGATTTCGTAATCCACGCCCAGCCACTTACGGAACCCTACGTCCGGCATCCCCGCCCCCATTTCGTTGAGATTCGCTCGCTATCCAAACTCGCCGTCCCCGCCCCGTCAACGGGGTGCCTTTCAAGCCTGCACGGCGAACATGTCCTGGGTCGCCTCGACCCCCGACAGCACGTCAAGGAAGCTCTGCGTCCAGTGCGCGACATCGTAGCGGCACAGATCCTCGTACATCGATTG
>CAYLTU010000586.1:0-1703 GCA_964386465.1 uncultured Rhodospirillaceae bacterium | reverse complement strand
GGTGGCAGTGGCTATAGTAGACTGACGACCCGCGTTGGCATTCAGGAACCCGGAAATATGGAGGCCTACGACTTCATCATCGTCGGTGCGGGTTCGGCTGGCTGTGTTCTAGCAAACCGGCTCTCCGCCGATGCCGGCAATTCCGTCCTGCTCATTGAGGCCGGCGCTCGGGACTGGAATCCCCTGCTCCACGTCCCGTTGATGTCAGGAAAGTTGTACCGATCCCGCCGGTATAATTGGTACTACCACACAGAACCCGAACCGTTTCTCGACAATCGTCGCATTTTCTGGCCGCGGGGCAAAGTGCTTGGGGGTTCGTCGTCGATCAACGGGATGGTCTACGCGCGCGGCCACCCGCGCGACTACGACGTTTGGCGGCAGTCCGGCGCGAGCGGCTGGTCCTACGCAGAAGTTCTGCCGTACTTCAAACGCTCCGAAGGGCACGCCGATCGGAAGACTGCGCAGCATGGTGTCGACGGACCCCTCGCCGTTCGCCGATCCGGGCTGGCGAACCCGCTTTTCGATGCCTTTATCGAGGCTGGAGGTGCGGCGGGCTATCCCCTCACAGACGATTTCAATGGTCCCAACCCGGAAGGATTTGGCCGCTACGACTATTCCATCCGCCGCGGCCGCCGGAGCAGCAGCGCGACCGCCTTTCTGCGACCTGCCCGCGGCCGGAGCAACCTCGCCGTCCTGACCCGGTCGCACGCGACACGGGTTCTGATTGAAAGAGGGCGCGCCGTCGGGGTCGAATATGTCCGCCACGGCCGGACCCGACGCGTCTTCGCCGGTCGAGAAGTCGTGTTGTGTGGTGGCACAATCAACTCGCCCGCCCTGCTTCAGTTGTCGGGAATCGGCAACGCAGCCGAGCTTGCGAAACTGGGGATCACGGTCGTGGCCGACCTCCCGGGCACGGGCCAAAACTTGCAAGACCACTTGTGCGTGCGCGTCCAGCACGCTTGTCTCAAGCCGATCACTTTGTACGGGTCGCTGCGGCCCGACCGGGCGGTGCTTGCGATCCTCCAAGCGATGATGTTCGGAACCGGTCTCGCAACTTCCTTTCCGAATGAGGGCGGTGCCTTCATTCGGTCGCGACCGGAGTTGACGGTGCCAGACGTGCAGTGCCACTTTTTGCCGGGTCTTTCCAACATTGGCCGGCCGCGATTGCCCTTCGGAATAACTCGAACCGAGTTGGACCAGCACGGATACCTCGCCAACGTGTGTCAGGCGCGGCCGGACAGCCGCGGCTTCGTAATAATCCGGTCAGCCGACCCCTTCACGCCGCCGAAGATCCAGCCCCTCTATCTTTCGACCGAGAATGACCGGCGCACGCTTCGCGAGGCGACGAAGATCATTCGGGAGGTCCTGTCTCAACCTCCGTTCGATCCCTACCGCGGACCCGAGCTGGCGCCGGGATCGGACGCCAGGACTGACGCAGAGATTGATGCTTGGGTCAGAGAAACGGCCGATACCATTTTTCATCCCATCGGAACCTGCAAGATGGGAACTGACGAATTGGCGGTCGTCGACCCGGAGCTGAAGGTGCGCCACGTCGAGGCGCTACGCGTGGCCGACGCTTCGGTCATGCCGGACATCGTCGGTGCAAACACCAATGCCGCGACAGTCATGATTGCGGAGAAGGCCTCGGACATGATCCTCGGCAAGCCGCCATTGCAGCCTGAAGACGTCTTTCCGGACCGGAA
>CAYLTU010000585.1:0-1713 GCA_964386465.1 uncultured Rhodospirillaceae bacterium | reverse complement strand
GCCGCATACCGGCTCACCATGCTCACGTAATGCGCTCCCGAGCCACCCTTGAGATCCGGATATTGCTCCCTCAACCGATCAAGAATTTTTCGATTGCAGAGAACGAATTTTTCAATCTTCTCCGCTGACTTGAACGCGTCAATCTGCCGCCGCATGGCCGCGAGAAGGTCCACTGGCTTGGCGTATGCGCTCTGCCTGCAACCATCTTGGCCAGTCAATACCCACGGAAGACCATCATCCAGATCACCCTTTCGTTTCCGCCCACCCGACCTTCGTACATTTCGCTTTTCCGGATCGTATAGAGCCAGTCCAAAAGGATTGCCAAACGTCGCCAACGCCCGTTTCATCGCGTCGGTCTCGGCTTCCTTTGAGGCACTCTCGTGGGCTTCACCAATCATAGACGCCATGCCATGGCCCGCACCTGTGCCTTCCCGGGCAACGGTGACATCACCGGCCCTCACTGTCACACGCACCTTGGCAACATAGGAGCACCTGTGCTCCCCGTTGATCCGGCTGTCCCCAACGCACTTGAGAGACACGGTTTCCCGGTTCCAGGCGTCATATCCAAAAATCCGATTCGCTTCGGCGATCGTATGCCACCCCTCGACATAGGAAAGTGTCATACCATTCGCGTCGCGATGCCTGACATTCTTCTCGCTCAGCTTGGCGGCTAGCGCCTTATTTGTCTCTTCCGAAAAACCCATCAGCTCGTTCTCAGCACTATGGTCGACCGAGGATTACCGAGCGCCGCTCCGGGCACAGCTTCCCCAGCTTTGAGCACAACTTTCAGGTTCATGCGATCGAGACGCGCCGGCGGCACGACCCAGTACGTTTCGGGAATTTCGTTCTCGTCGGTCACGACAAGAGCTGGCTGTGCCGCTTGCAGCGTCACCGTGAGGTCTGGCTGTGTCAGCCGCTTCATATCAGCCTGCTCTATCGCCTCTCGTGCAATTTGGCGCTTTCGTTCGTATCGCGCTTCCAGGCGCTCCTGCCTATTCTTCATCGTATGGATGCGCGATTTGAGGGCATCGGCTAAATCTCGGTCATCAATTGCGGATCGGACGACGCCAGCCACCAAATCTGGTAAGCTGCTGAGGCCTTCGAGAGTGTCCATGAGTGTGTCGTTATCGATATCCGCGAATTCCTCGCAAAGCTGTTCGCGGAGATCGCGATAAATGGAGATTTCGCGTGATATGTGAGTGTCCATTTTCAGCACCAATTTGGTTGCCATACAGGCTTATGGGTACTGTGTACATGAATAAGCTTATATTGTCAAGCTTAAAATGTTTTGGTATTGTTCTACACTGAGAAATGATATTGCCGGTTCAATTGAAGATGGCCCGAGCTGCGCTTGATTTAGGCGTACGTGATGTCAGCAAATTGTCTGGAATATCGGCGAATACAATTAGCCGATATGAGAACGGGAGTGACGCGCGCGGCAGCACGTTGCGCAAGATTCAAAGTGTATTGGAGGAAGCTGGGATCGAGTTCCTCGACGAAAATGGAGGCGGACCCGGAGTGCGGCTAAGAAGACCTGATCAATAGCGCTCAGTGGCACGAGAATGCCCAGGCATCGGGGGACCTCGGGATTAACGAATTGAACGTTCACCGATTTTGCAAAACAAACCCAATCCAAGCTTATTTTTAATTATCAATCGCTTCTGTCGACCTGAACATCCACGGCATGCGGTACCATGCCACTTTCGCCACGTC
>CAYLTU010000584.1:0-1729 GCA_964386465.1 uncultured Rhodospirillaceae bacterium | reverse complement strand
TGATCCAGTCGGCGACGATGCCGTCGACTTCCTCGATATGCTCGACCCGGCCCTGCGGCGTCTGGAAGCGCGGGTCGTTGGCCGCATCCTCGCCGCCGCACAATGTGAGCACGCGCGTGACGATGGCGGGCGAATTGGTCGAGATCGCGACCCACTTGCCGTCCCTGGTCTGGTAGGTGTTGCGCGGCGCGTTGTTGTCGGAGCGGTTGCCCATGCGCTGCTGGATCGTGCCGAGCTGGTCGTAGGCCAGCGGCTGCGGGCCCAGCACCTGGAAGATCGGCTCGTAGATGCTGAGGTCGATATACTGTCCCGGCCCGCCATGCAGGTCGCGGTGGTAGAGCGCGAACATCAGGGCGAAGGTGCCGTAGGACGCGGCGATGCCGTCGGCCAGCCCGAAGTTCGGCAGGGTCGGCGGGCCGTCCGGCTCGCCGGTGATGTTGGCGAAGCCGCTGAACACCTCCGCCACCGTGCCGAAGCCGGGCCGTTTGCGGTACGGGCCGGTCTGGCCGAAGCCGGTGACCCGGACCATGATCAGGCGCGGGTTGATCGCCTTGAGGTCCTCCCAGCCGAGGCCCCATTTCTCCATCGTGCCGGTGCGGAAGTTCTCGATCAGCACGTCGGTGTTCTCGATCATCCGTTTGAACAGCGCCGCGCCCTCGGGCTTGCTGAGGCAGAGCGTCACGCAGCGCTTGTTGCGGTTGGCCATCTTGAACCACAGCCCGACGCCGTCCTTCAGCGCGCCGGTGCTGCGCAGCACGTCGCCGCGCGGGTGTTCGATTTTAATCACGTCGGCGCCGAAGTCGCCGAGCAGCATGCCGATGGTCGGCCCGGCGATGACGGTGGCGGCGTCGATGACGCGGAGGCCGGCGAGGGCTTGTTTGTTCTGGGTCGTCATGTTTCCTGCCCGAATAGAATTGAAGAACCGTTAGGGTCGACGGCTAGTATCGCGTCTCGCGGAAACCCCGCAAGCCCACTTGAAAATTCGCTGCACGATCCCCACGTAAATATATGTAACAAAACGGATTGAGGGGTGCCTATGAGCGACCGCTGCGGAGGATTCGACACGCATGGACGTCATGGAAAACATGGAAGACGCGGGGTCTGGACGCCGCTGAGCGTCGGCGCGATGGTCCTCGGGTTCATCGTGTACTGGCCGCTTGGCCTGGCGGTTCTGGCTTATAACATCTGGGCGTCGCCGGGCGATCTGGAGCGCTGGTTCCACCGCCTCGTCACCCCGAAAATCGCCGCGGCCCGGCATTCGGAAAGCGAGCTCGGCGTGACCTGGCGCCGCCTCGAGGCGGATGCGAAATCCCTGTTCAACGAGTTTCGCGACGCCTGGCATCGCTGGCAGCGGAAACGCGAGGGCTAACGTCCGGTCGCGCTGAGGCGCCGTTGCCCGCGAAGCGTCCCGCGTCCGCGTGGAACTCCAAAAAAGTTTGAAACTTTTGCACGGCCGGACCGTCTAATCATTAGTACGGGTAAGGATGGTCGGACAGATGTTCCGCCGCAAAAGCCGTAACGGGACGCGCGGGCGTTCGTCGATTCCATTGTGCCGCGGCGAAGCGCCCCCAGAGACCCGTGCGAATTGGCGAAAGTGGACGCCGTCCACCCCCACCCTATCCCTCCCCCGTCAAGGGGGAGGGGATAACTTGTTGAAATTAAAAACCTATCCCTTCCCCCCTTGCGGGCTGAAATGTCCATCAAAGGCGTTTCAGGGCTAGGATGGGGG
>CAYLTU010000583.1:0-1772 GCA_964386465.1 uncultured Rhodospirillaceae bacterium | reverse complement strand
GGATCGAGATAGCTGTAATGGCTGGCGTGCAATTTCTGGTGCCGGGTCGCGGCCTCGCGGGTCTCATGGAAGGCGGTGTACTCGTCCCAGATCGGCAGGACGTAGTCGGGCGGCGCGCAACCGGTTTCCTTGACCAGCTCGACCGCGAAATGGACGTTCGCCATGATCGACGAACCGCATTCGACGATCACCCGCTCGTCGGTGAGCTTTTCGCCCGGCTGCAGCATCAGCAGATTGACCAGCGCCGTGGTCTGGAAATTCTCCAACGATTTTCCAGCTTTGTCGGCGCCCCGTTGCACATTCGCCAGCGCTTGCCCGATCGTGCCGCCGCGGGGAATGCCGGTGACCAGCCCGTCGCCCATTTCCCCCGCCAGCGCCTGCGCCCGCGGCCCGAAGCCGCCGACATGGATGGGGATATCGTGCTCCACGTCTACATAGTTGTACTGCAGGTTCTGGAAACGGATCGGGTGGGTGACGCCGTTCATGGTGAAATCGACCTCGTCGCCCTTCAGCAAGGCGCGCACGACGCGAATATGCTCCTTGAAGGCCGCGATCCGCATCGGCGGCTGTCCCAGGGTCCGCATCGCCGTGTTCCCGGTGCCCACGCCGAGGAAGGTCCGGCCCGGCGCCAGCCGGTTGATCGTCGCGATCCCGTTCGCCGTCACCGGCGCCAGCCGCAACCCGCCGATCTCCAGCCCGGTGCCCAGCTTGATCTTCTGCGTCTGTTGCGCCGCCAGCGCCATCACCGCCCAGGGATTGGATCGCAGCAAAGGACTGTCGGTGATCCAGGCGAAGTCGAAACCGAGATTCTCCGCGTGCGTGAAGAACCCGATATCGTCAATTCTTGTCGCTGTTACGCCGAATTCCATGTTTGTCTTTCCGATTCCGCAGATATGGGCATCTTGCAAAAATCTGCATCTTCAGGCCAATCGTGCGCGCTGGCCGAGAAATTCGCAATGGTTGGCGTTTGCTGCGCGTTTCCGGGCTGATACAGTCGCGCACAATCGAAGGCGTCGCGAACCGGCGCCAATAAGCAAGGGAGCGTCAGAATGAAACTCTACTTCAGCGGCAATTCGCCATACGCGCGGCGGCCGCGCCAGGCGATCCGTCAGTTCGGCCTCACGGACCAGGTCGAGGAGATCGATGCCGCACCCCTCGACTCGCCTAACAATCCGCTGCGGCAGTACGGTCCTGGCGGCAAGGTGCCGGGGTTGTTGACGGACAGCGGGGCGTTCCTGTGCGAGACGCTGGTTATCCTCAATCATCTCGACGAGGTGTCCGGCGGGAAACTGTATCCGGCGGCAGGCGAGGCGCGAGACTTCGCGATGCAGGTCGAGGGACTGGCCTCTCTGCTGATGGAATCGCTGTTCTACCGGGCGCGCGAGAACCGGCGCGATGCCTCCGAGCGTTCGCCCGGCTATATCGAAAGCGAAGGCGTCAGGTCTGCGCGTTGCTACGACGCGTTGGAAGGGCTCGTGGATCAATTCGATGGGCCGGTCAACATGGCGCACCTGTCCGTCGTCGCGTCGCTCGGCTATGCGGACTGGCGACACCCAGACGACGGCTGGCGCGACAACCGGCCGAAACTGACGGCGTGGTTCGACCAGATGATGCAGCAGCCGGCCTCGGCGGAAACCAAGCCGATCTTTTAGAGGCTTTCGAAGGAGCCGCCGTCCACCCCCACCCTAGCCCTCCCCCATCGAGGGGGAGGGGAATTAGGTCCGAACCGGCGACATAGGTAACAGAGTAGACCGGAGACATGGGTAACAGGT
>CAYLTU010000582.1:0-1775 GCA_964386465.1 uncultured Rhodospirillaceae bacterium | reverse complement strand
ATGTCGCCGGTACAAACTGTTACCCATCTTCCCGGTCGGGCCGGGTGGGGGTGGATGGCGGCGGTGGATACAGCTTGCTCCGCCTGTGCGCTAGCCCCCCAAGCTACCATATGCTTGACTTCGTCCCTGACAGATTCGGTGAGGGGCACGATGGAAGAGTTGGCGACGGGGTACGGGCTGATCGAGGGGCCGGTGTGGGACGACCAGCGCGGCCTGATCTACAGCGACGTGATCAATGGCGGCGTCCGCGCGCTCAATGCCGACGGCGAGATCAGCATCGTCGTGCCGAAGCGGCGCGGCGTTGGCGGCATGGCGCCGCACGCGGCGGGCGGACTGGTGATCGGCGGGCGCGAAATCATCTATGAAGGGTTCGACGGCGAGACCCACGCGACCCTGCTGACCCCGGACGTGACCGACGTGGCGATCGGCTTCAACGACTTTACGACCGACGAAGCCGGCCGGGTCTGGGTCGGTTCGCTCGCCTTCCGCGTCTTCGCCGGCGAAGAGATGCGGCCCGGCCATCTGCACGTGATCGACCTCGACGGCTCCGCGCGCACCGTCTCCGACGGCATCGTCCTGGCCAACGGCATGGGTTTCTCGCCGGACGGCAGGACGCTCTACCACTGCGACGCCCGCGCCGACCTTATCCGCGCCTACGATGTCGTTGGCGACGCGGAAGTCTCCGGTTGGCGCACCTTCGCCAAGATCGAGGGCAGCAGTACGCCGGACGGCATGGCGGTGGCCGAGGACGGTTCGGTCTGGGTCGCGATCGCCGACGGCGGCAAGGTCATGGTGTTCGAGCCGGACGGGTCCCTGCGGACCGAGATATTCACGCCGCTGCCGATGGTGACCAGCGTCTGCTTCGGCGGCGCGGATTTGCGCGACCTCTACATCGTCACCGGCTCGCGCAACGGCCCGCGCGAGAATTGCGGCACGATCTATCGCATGCGCGTGGACGTCCCCGGCCTGCCGATCGCGCCGGCGAAGGTGGCGCTGGGCGACTAGGCGCGGGAGCGCGCGACCATGGACCTGATTCTGCGAAACGCGAGAATTTCAAGTACGGACACGGAGTCTCCGCTGGTCGATATCGGCGTCGAGGACGGCCGGATCGCCGCCTTGGAACCGAACCTGGAAGCGGCGGGACCGGAACAGGAACTCGGCGGCAAACTCGTCTCGCCGGGGCTGGTCGAGAGCCATTTCCATCTCGACAAGGCCATGATCGTAGACCGGGTCCCGGTTCAGCCCAACCGGATGATCCGCGATCACATGGAGCGTACCGCTTCGATCAAACACACCTTCACGCCGGAGGACATCTACGCACGCGCGAAGGCGACAGTGGAACAATGCCTGCTGCACGGCGTCACCCATATGCGGACCCAGGTCGAGGTCGACCCGAATGTCGGCTTGCGGGGATTCGAGGCGATCGAGCAGCTGCGCAAGGATTTCGCCTGGGCGATCGACATTCAGCTTTGCGTATTCCTGCAGGAAGGATGGACCGGCGTGCCGGGTGCGGACGAGAATCTGGTCGCGTGTCTGGAGCGCGGGGCAGGGGTCGTCGGCGGCGGCATCCGATACGATACCGATGGGGACGGACAGATTCGCCGTGTCTTCGAATTGGCGCAGCACTATGACACGGATGTCGATTTCCACCTCGACGGTGGCTACAGGACGGATGATTTGGACTACCCGCTGGTCTGCGAGATGACCGATGCGATCGGCTGGCAGGGCCGGGTCGCGTTTGGACACGGATCGAAATATTCCTGTCTGCCGGAGCG
>CAYLTU010000581.1:0-1779 GCA_964386465.1 uncultured Rhodospirillaceae bacterium | reverse complement strand
TAGCCGTTCGCCGCCGCCAGGCCGAGGCCGGTGACGATGGTGAGCATCGCGCCCCAGCGGAACCAGAAAAGCGCGGCCGGTGCGATGACCTTGCCGATCGCCGGTTTCTGTTCGTCGGGAATTTTGCCCATGTTGGGGATCTGCACGAAATTGAAGTACCAGAGAATGCCGATCCACATGACACCGCTCAGGACGTGCGTCCACCGCCATAGATACTTGCCGAATGTAACGCCTTCCATGTCGCCGTAGCCTACATACATTAGGCAAAGCAGCACGGCGAGGACGACCCCCGCGACGATCGTTCGCGTTAAGTTTTCAAGAATAGCGCCCATAACATTCCCACCCTCTATAGTGCTCGATTAGTTTAGAGCCACTAGGTATTGTGGCCATATGGGATAATTATGCGCAACGGCGCAAGTAATGTACAGGATGATATAGGAAATACCGTTGCATGAGATACCGGAGTGATCGCGCAGTTTTTCAGATAATCCATTTTTAGTGGAATATTGGTGGTTGATATTCATTCGCGCTATTGCGTCGGCTCCGTGCACGCCAACGATCCGGATCGTTACATCCTGGCGATGCTGGCGCCGCCGGCGAAACGCGACGCCTTGTTCGCCGTCTATGCGTTCAATGTCGAAATCGCGCGTACGCGGGAATTGGTTTCCGAGCCGCAGCTTGGCGAAATTCGCCTGCAGTGGTGGCGCGACGGCATTGCCGCGATCTATGCCGGCGAGGCGTTGCGGCACGGAATCGGAGACGCGTTGGGCGAGGCGGTCTCGCGCCACGGTCTATCGCGCCTTCATTTCGACCGGCTGATCGACGCCCGCGCCGCCGATCTCGACGACAATCCGCCGGAGACAATGGCCGAGCTGGTCCGCTACGCGGAAGACACGGCCGCCCCGCTCATCGCCCTCGCGCTCGAAATTGTCGGCGGTTTCACCGCCGAGGCGAAAGAAGCGGCGCGGCATATCGGAGTGGCCTGGTCGTTGGTCGGACTCATTCGCGCGTTACCCTTTCACTTGGGCAGCCGCCGTCAATACCTTCCCCGCGAACTGACAAGCCGGCACAACGTCGGTACGCGAGAGCTGCTCGAGTTGAAATCGACCCCGGCGGTCATCAGCGCGATAAAGGCGCTATCGGATCGTGCGGCGGCGGAACTGCGCGCGGCTCGGGGGATGCGGCCGCGAATCGGCCGGGACGCGGTCCCGATTCTGTTGCAGGCCCGTTTCGCGGAGATATACCTGCAACGTCTTTCGGCATTCGGGTTCGATCCGTTCGATCCCCGAAACGCGGATTCGCCGGCAATGGCCGTCTGGCGGCTGGCGTGGTCGAAATTCAGAGGGCGTTATTGACAACGGTTGGGAGCCGGCTTGCGCGCAACCAGCCGTCCAAGGCCTCCAGGGCGCGGCTTGAATATGCGGCCCGGCGGTCCCGGCGGCCGCGCCTGCCTCCTTTGACCCGCGTTTCGAGCGGTGGGAACAAGCCGAAATTCACGTTCATCGGCTGGAAGTGCTCAGCGTCCGCGCCGCCGACAATATGGCCCAGCAGGGCTCCAAGTGCCGACGTCGGGGGCGGTGGCAATTCAGGCGCACCCAGTTGTTCGGCGACGGCGAAGCGTCCCGCGAGCAAGCCGCAAGCCGCTGATTCGACATATCCTTCCACGCCGGTGATCTGTCCCGCGAAACGCAGCCGCGGATCCGCCTTCAACCGCAAACTCCCGTCGAGCAGCCGTGGACTGTTGATGAAGGTATTGCGATGGATGCCGCCCAGCCGGGC
>CAYLTU010000580.1:0-1795 GCA_964386465.1 uncultured Rhodospirillaceae bacterium | reverse complement strand
AAATAATAGGTAAGTTGAGGTGAGGGATTAACAATAGTTAACAAAAAGTTAATAAATATTTTCTCACTATTATGTAGTTTAAATTATAAATTTATTTAAAATTTTAAATAAAATGCAAAAAAACAACTGACAGGGATCGCGCAAATGGGTGACGTGCAAAACAACCTTGATCTCTATTTTCCGTCTCAATCGAGAGGTGAGACATTGCTATCCGCGGCGGCGAACACGTTGTTTGTTGCCGTGACAGGAGCTAGAGATCAATGAGTGAACTGTCGAGCCGGGATGCGACTACGCCATTGGACCATGAGATGCCGATCGCGGGTCACGCGCACGAGGACATAAAGGATCTGTATCAGTACTGGAGTGGGCTGGCGCCATCCGGCGTCCTGCCGGGCCGCCGGCATTTCGATCCGCTGGAGATTCCGCATCTGTTGCCGAACGTATGGCTGATCGATGTGCATCGCGACCCCTTTCGGTTCTGGCGGCGGCTTGTCGGAACCAGGATCGAGGAATTCGCCGGCCGCAGCCTGGTCAACGGGTGGGTCGCCGACACGTTGGACGAGGACCGGCAGTCGGGCGTTCACAAGAACCTGACCGATGTGGTGCTGACCGGCCAGCCGAGTTGGCGGCGCGGGAAATCCCTTATCCGTTACGAGAAAGGGTTTTCGGAACTCGAGCGGATCTATCTTCCGCTGGCCGAAGACGGCGGGACGGTCGATATGATCCTGGCCATGACGCTGTTCTACACATTGCCCATGCCGGATGCCGACTCCATGAATGAGCATTTCTTGGCAACGGAAACACCCGCCTTCGTGTACGGTTAGTGGACACAATCCAACAAATGGTACCCCTACGATCCCGTATCCCGGTTTCTCGGCAGGAGAAGGCCCGCAGGCGATGCCAAAGCATCGGCAAGGGGCTTCGACGCACCGAGAAGCCGGGATACGGGACCCAAAGGGCGGCTTCCCGAGCCCATCGGTCGCGTTGCGCGACGCTTGTGATGGCCCCGCATCATGGCGCATCGCGCGCCTAACCGCTGGGCTCGGGAAGCCGTCGTAGGGGCACCATATGTTGGATTGTGTCCACTAGCACCGACCCCGTTCGGTTCCAGACCCTAATTTCGCTTTTCCAGGCTGACCGGACGATCGCCTTCGGTTGCTTGCGTTAACCATAATCCCCCATTTCCAAGATGAATCCGATATTTCACGCGATGACAACAGGATTTTTCTATTAAAATCAATAACATATGCACATCAGAACCGACGCGCTCCGCACCACCCAGCGGGTGAAAGCAGAAAGGTCCCTTCGTGGGTTGATTTCGACCGCCGTCTGAAGCTGGGATTTCACGGTTTCAAGATCACTTCCGACGCCTGTTTGCTCGCCTATCGGGAGCTTGACGATGCCCTTGGCCTGACCGGTTCCGCCGGGGATGTTTTCCACTACAGCCGCACCGGCAAGAACGGATGGCACGGCATGACGGGGCAATTTCGTCAGTCGGTATTTGGACGCCTTGGCGGTTATGAAAACGTGAACGCCGCCGGGCGTCTCGGACGTGATCCTGCCATGAGGTGGATTGTCGGCGGCAAGGCCGTTACAAGACACGCCGCTTCGACCAGCCAGATGGCGCGCTTCGAGACGGAACTACCGGTGACCGATGCAAACGGTCGATATGAACGGGGCGTGGATCGAAAAGGTTCATGACCGCCACCCGCCAAAGATGATCGTTCTCGACATGGACAGCAGCGTCCTGGAACGGTGTTCCCTGCACCGACGCCCCCCGTTGGCCGTCCTCCAG
>CAYLTU010000579.1:0-1799 GCA_964386465.1 uncultured Rhodospirillaceae bacterium | reverse complement strand
CTAATTGCGCGCGCCGTCGTGTCAGCCGAACGCTCGTGCGCTATGATCCGCAAGTTGCCGCCTCAATCGCAGGAGAGGTTCCATGAGCCGCCGTATCGTCGACCTGTCGATCTACCTCGAAAACGACGTGGTATCCGATCCGGACGGCTATCAGCCGAAGATCGAATATGTGAACCATCGGGATTCCGCCAAGGACGTGACCGCCTTCTTCCCCGGCATGACGGAAGCGGAGTTGCCGGACGGGCAGGGCTGGGCGTTGGAGTGGGTGCACGCGATGACGCATAACGGGACCCACCTGGACGCGCCCTATCACTTCCATTCGACGATGAACAGGGGCGAGCGCGCCATCACCATCGACGAGGTGCCGCTCGAATGGTGCTTCAACCCCGGCGTGAAGCTCGATTTCCGCAGTTTCGAGGATGGGTATGTCGCGACGGCGGCGGATGTCGAGGCCGAACTGGAGCGCATCGGCCACGAACTCGCACCGTTCGATATCGTCGTCGTCAATACGGCCGCGGGGGCCGCTTATGGCCGAGACGACTATGTCGCCATGGGCTGCGGCATGGGCCGCGAAGCGACGCTGTACCTGCTGGAGCGCGGCGTCCGCGTGACCGGCACCGACGCCTGGAGCTGGGACGCGCCTTTCGTGCATACCAAGCAGAAATACGCCCATACCGGCGATGCCGGGCTGATCTGGGAAGGCCACCGCGCGGGCATGGAGATCGGCTACTGTCATCTCGAAAAGCTGCACAATCTCGAGGCGTTGCCGCCCTTCGGATTTACGATCGCCTGCTTCCCCTTCAAGATCCGCGCCGCCTCGGCCGGTTTCACCCGCGCCGTCGCGATCCTGGACGAATAGGGGGCCGGTTTTGAGCGACGGTTCGACGATATCGACGACGTCGTCAGCCGGGAGGAACTAGCGTCCCATTTCCCTCCTGCGAAGCAAAAGGGCCGGTAGCAAGCACCAGCCCCTAAGCGCGTCCAGAATGAATTGTATGGTATTAGGCAGCCTTACGCCGCCGCCTGATCAAGCCCAGCCCCACCAGGCCGACGCCAAAGAGGGCGAGAGCGCCGGGCTCGGGAACCTGATTGCCGCCACCGCCGGTATCGACCAATGTCAGCGAAGTGATGTCACTGGTCATTATATGTTGATTTTGCCCATTATTTTGTACGAAAACTCTTACACTTGCACTGCTGAATTGGCTTAGATCCAAAGTTGAAGGTAAATCCGAAGAGCCAAAGACGGCTTCGGTGACATCCTTGAGCTGGATTCTGACATCAAAGAGGTTGTTGAACGAAATTTCGTCGCTTGCGGCAGTGTCACTTCCGAGGTTGAAGAGGTCGTTATTACTGAGGAAGTTATCGGATATCTCAACATCTGGCGTCGATGCCGTTGTAACGGTTACACCGGCGCCGCTGGTTGCATAGTTAACCGACAAGGCGATTGCAGGAAATCCTGAAGCGGTTGCCCCGCCGCCGAGGTCGAAAAAGCTGATAGGTAATGCTGCATCGTTATATTGAAATTGCCCAGTAAATGCCGTGCC
Source organism: uncultured Rhodospirillaceae bacterium (assembly GCA_964386465.1). GTDB lineage: Bacteria > Pseudomonadota > Alphaproteobacteria > UBA8366. The sequence continues at coordinate 255 of CAYLTU010000579.1, read as the reverse complement.
AGCGCCGATTCCAACACTGGAATATGTTGTTCCGCCACCAGTGAATGAGTTGACCGATCCTGCGAAATCATACGTTACAAGTGTCGCCCTGGATGGATTGTTCTGACTGTCTACGACGACAAATGCCAGAACCGCGCCTATGAGCGCGCTTACAAACGTCATCTTGTTTGATTTGATCTTAAGCATTTCTGCGTTTCTCCCCTTTAACGCCAATCGCCTTGCTTCGCAGCGTTTGCGTTCTATTTTCGATATTTA
>CAYLTU010000578.1:0-1805 GCA_964386465.1 uncultured Rhodospirillaceae bacterium | reverse complement strand
ACGAATACGAGGTCAAGGACGAGGACGTCCTGAGCCTGACCGGCTGGACCCCCTACGCGGGCCGCCGCCTGCGCGGCAAGACGATACGGACCCTGGTTCGGGGCCGCACCGTCTATAAGGACGGCCAGTTGGTCGGCGAAAAAGGGTTCGGCAAACAGGCGGTGGCGCGTTACCCGGGGTAGAGGCTGCTGGCGGCATTCGGTTAAACGCGTGCGCTGTGGCCATAAGACGCGGTTCTTCCCGAAAAAGATTGGGGTTAGCTCAGGTCTTGCATTGCCACATTCACTTCGCGGTCGGGGAAGAAGTCACGGCGCGGCGCACTAATTTTCGATGAAATGCGGCAATGCAAGACCTGACCCCTAAATCTTCCTTTGTCACGTTTTTGACACGTCACCCGGTCCAATGTTGGTTTTACCGAGTGACGTCTGGCCACACATCCAATGGGGGAATATCAATTCAATGAGAAAAATTGCTTTTACGGGCGCGTTGGTTCTGTCCGCCAACCTGGCCAGCTACGGGGATGGCACAGGATTAGCTCCTGTTCAGAGGCCAACTGGGAAATGTCGGCTGATATGATTGAAACTCCTTCTGAGCTACCGTTATTTCGAATCCAAATGGCGAAAGAGGTATTGGCCGCACGGCTCCAACCATCGCCCTGTATCGAAGTGCAGGACGGACGGCACCAGTCTGATCGTTTGTATGTCAAAGCCGAGAATCTGATGCCGACCGGCTCTTTCAAGATCAGGGGCGCAACATTCCGCATTTCACTATTAACCGAGGAGGAACGACGACAAGGCGTAATCGCCTATTCGACCGGCAATCACGCTCAAGCGGTGGCTAAGGCGGCGCAGGACGAAGGTGTATCGTTTGTTGTCCGAAGCGGAATGGGAGTATGTGGCGCGGGCGGGGAGCGAGACGAAATACGCCTTTGGAAACGGCGACGCATCCTTATGCCGCTATGGCAATATCGCGGACAAAAGTTCGAAATACAGATGGCGAAACAATGAGTGCGACGACGGGTTTTCCAGACATCCGGCGCCCGTCGGAAGTTTTCCCGCAAACCGGTTCGGCGTTCATGACATGCATGGCAATTTGTGGGAATGGGTGGCGGATTGCTGGCATGCCGGTTACGACGATGCGCCGTCGAACGGATCCCCGTGGCGTGTTGGGCGGAAATCCAGGCGCAGTTGCGCGCAGCGCGTTTTGCGCGGCGGGTCATGGATCAGCGCACCGAAGGACCTCCGGTCGGCGAACCGCGAGCCGGCCCTCGCCGGCAAACGGAGCGACATCGCCGGGTTTCGTATTGCCAGGACGCTCACGCAATAGCGAAGGCTTCTTTCTTGATCCGCCGATAAAAGGGGATTTAGTAAACTGTCACCGAAATTAACAAAGGACCTCCGGTCGGCGAACCGCGAGGCGGCCCTCGCGGGCAAACGAAGCGACATCGCCGGGTTTCGTATTGCCAGGACGCTCTCGCGATAGCGAAAGCTTGCCTCTTAATCCATTAAGTTCCTAGGGTCAGGTCTTGAATTGTGAATTTAGAAGAAGGTTTTTGGAACAGAACCAGGAAAGCGAAGCAGAATTCACGTTTCAAGACTTGACCCCGAAAATTCAAGTTGCGCTCGGCATCGCTAGTATCGGCGGGGCGCTTTTTATTTTTGGCGGCCAAGCCGCCGCACGCCGCTTCATTCCTCAGTATTTGTCGACCAATCGGTGGGGTGCGCATTCCGACGAAAGCGGCCACCGATTCCGACGGAAAGCGGCCACCTGTTCCGATCCAAAACGGCCAGTTTGGCCGGGGGTCG
>CAYLTU010000577.1:0-1841 GCA_964386465.1 uncultured Rhodospirillaceae bacterium | reverse complement strand
TATGCAGAACCAGGACTCTCCTTATGAGTGAGGGAGCCAAGGGGCCCAGGTCAAAGACATTGCGCATCGATATTTCGACAGCGCGCGAAGGAAACCAGTTCCGCTGGTTAGTCCCCTACGCCGCCGTCATGGTGACGTTGTCGTTGACGAAGAGTTGCGAGCCGTTGTCGGCGCTTTCGTAGACCGAATAGCCGTCGCCGCCGATCGTGACCGTGCCGGTGTTCGCCCACCCCGCGCCCGCATCCACCGCGTCGCCCGCATCGCCGTCGATGACGAGGCTGTTGTCGGCGCCGGTCAGCGCGTTCGCGCCACGGGTCGCGGAGAGCACCATGTCGGCGTCGAGCGTGAGCGTATTGTCGCCTGTGCCGGTCAGGTCGAACGCTTCGATCGCGTTGATCTGATCGCCGCGCACGCCGCCTAGATCGAAGCTCTGCCCGGCCCCATCGAGCCGCACCGTATCGACGCCGTCGCCGCCGTCGATCCGCCCGAAGCCGGTATCCGCCGCGACGAAGACATCGTCGCCCGCGCCGCCATGCATCAGGTCCGCGCCGCCGCCACCGAGCACGAAATCGCCACCGTCGCCGCCGACGAACACGTCGTCGCCGGATGTGCCGGTGAGCGTGTCGTCCGCCGCGGTTCCCTGATGGGTGACCGCGCGGCCGGTCAAGGTGACGCCGTTCTCGCTCTGCGTCGCGTCGAGTACGACCCCGCCGCCGACATCGAGGCCGGTGATATCGTCGAATTCACCGTTCATCGTGCCGGCTTCGACCACGGAGAAGCTGTCGCCCGCCGAAACGTCGAACTCGCCGAACTCGACGACGTCTATCGACCCGGCCGCATCCAGCGCGCCGCTCACGATCAATTGGTCGTAACCTTCATGTATGCCCGGTGCCAGACCGCCCAATTCAGCCAGGAAGGTCGCGGTATTGCTGAAGGCAAGATCGCCGTCCACCGCCGCGATACCCGGCGACTCGCCGCCGCTGAAAGTTCCGTCGTTCTGGAAGACGCCTGTCCCCGAGGTCGTTGCAGTATCGAATTCCCAGTTCACGGTCGCGCCGAGCTGGTCCTCCGACAGATCGTCGATGAGGCTCAGGAACGTCGCGTTCTCGGTGTCGTCGAATACCGTTGTCAGGTCCAAACCGTCCTGATTGACGTTGTTGATGCCGACGAACCACATCAGGAACTGGGTCTCGCCCGCACCGAGCGTCACGTTGTATTCGGCCCGCACCCCTTGGTCTCCAAACCGGCCGAACGACGCTTCGCCGTCGTCCAGGGATACGGATGCCGTCGTGATTTCCGGATCGCCCGGTCCGTACAGGATCCAACTGTTGACTTCGGTATCCGTTCCGGAGAGCGAATCCGCGGTGACCAGGTGACGGTCGTCCGTGCCGAACAGCAGATCGTCGCTGCTCGACCCGATGACCAGCTGGCCGCTGTCGTTGCCCGTGTTGTTGATCCAGGAAACCGACGAAGAAATCGCAGCGCCGCTGTTGTTGGTCAGCTGGACGATCTGCCGCGCGACCGGTTCGGTGCCGTCGAAATCGAACTCGACCACGACGTCCAGACCGTCGAGCGACAGCGAAGAACCGGTAAACGTGTTGCCGGCCTGGTCGATGTCCGTCAGCCCGCCATAGGCGAAGCCGCCGACACGGAGGCCCATCGCGTCGTCGAAATGGTCGCCGCCGCCGTGCTCGTCGGTCGCGTCACCTATCCCGAGGAGTCCGTCTATATCCTCCAGAGCGAACCAAGTTACGCCTGCCGTACTGATCGTTTGCGGCAGGGACACGATGGCGGAGGGACTAATCGGATCCGGATCATCCGGGTCTTCCTCGATGACAGTG
>CAYLTU010000576.1:0-1855 GCA_964386465.1 uncultured Rhodospirillaceae bacterium | reverse complement strand
CCTGTCCACCGGTCAGAACGGCGATATCCGCCAACATCGCCTTGCGGCGATCGCCAAAGCCCGGCGCTTTGACAGCAGCGACCTTGAGGCCACCGCGCAGGCGGTTGACGACGAGGGTCGCCAAGGCTTCGCCCTCGACGTCTTCGGCAATGATCAGCAGAGGTTTAGTCGACTGAACCACGGCTTCGAGCAGCGGCAGCATCGCCTGCAGTCCGGACAACTTGCCCTCATGGATCAGAATGTAGGGATCCTCGAGCTCGGCCTTCATTTTTTCCGCGTTGGTAACGAAATACGGCGAAAGGTAACCGCGGTCGAACTGCATGCCCTCCACGACGTCGAGTTCTGTGTCGAGCGACTTGGCTTCCTCGACCGTGATGACGCCGGCGTTGCCAACCGTATCCATCGCCTTGGCGATCATGTCGCCGACCTCGGTATCGCCATTGGCGGAAATGGTGCCAACCTGCGCGACTTCCGCGTTGTTGGTGATCTTCTTGGAACGCTTGGCGATATCCGCGACGACCGCGTCAACAGCCGCATCGACGCCTCGGCGCAGATCCATAGGATTCATGCCGGCAGCAACCGCACGCGAACCTTCGCGCACGATAGCGGCGGCGAGGATCGTCGCCGTCGTCGTACCGTCACCGGCGATGTCGTTGGTCTTCGAAGCGACCTCGCGCACCATCTGGGCGCCCATGTTCTCGAACTTGTCGGCCAGTTCGATTTCCTTGGCGACCGTCACACCGTCCTTGGTGATCCGCGGCGCGCCGAACGCCTTGTCGAGTACGACATTGCGACCCTTAGGGCCGAGTGTCACCTTGACGGCGTCGTTTAGAATATCGACGCCGTGCAACATCTTGTCGCGGGCGTCCGTTGAAAATTTGACTTCTTTCGCAGCCATTCGTTTGTTCCTCTTTCCCTAAGCTTTCTTTAAGCGGCTTTCTTCGACGCCTTGGACTGATCGATAATGCCCATGACATCGGATTCCTTCATGATCAGCAGGTCTTCACCGTCGATCCTGACTTCGGTACCGGACCACTTGCCGAACAAGATCAGGTCACCGACCTGAACGTCCAACGGCGTGATCTCGCCATTTTCGTTGCGCGCACCGGAACCCACCGCGATGATCTCGCCCTCACTGGGCTTCTCCTTCGCGGTATCGGGAATGATGATACCGCCAGCGGATTTTTCCTCTTCGTCGATCCGACGGACCAGCACGCGATCGTGCAACGGCCTGAATTTCATTGTTGTCCCTCCAATATCTATTATGATTTGTCGTTTGTTGGCACTCAGGTCCAGTGAGTGCTAGCCGGGCACTTAAGCCACATTCACCGATAGTTCAAGAGGTTTCGCAGCAAGGAATTCGGCGAAGCATGAAATTTTATCTGCGTGGGTATTCCGAACAATCGACGGTTCGGTTGCGATATCTGCTATCCGCTGGTCTTTAGTCTTGTGTGAACGGCTCCCACGTTGCATCGATTTTCTCAACGGTATAGCGCCCGGATTAGCCACAGGTTACCTTCCCTCGGCCGCAGAGGCGCCGAGCGATACTGCGCTTTGGTGACTATTTATCCTTAGAAGACCTGAGAATTCGGATGTGGGCATCGTCCGCTGCCGACATCACGGAGACAGATACTTGTACCTTGAAGTCTTACCGGTACATACGATGCGGGATTGGAAGGGAGATGTTTGGTGCCTAAGCCATTAGTCGGGGTAATCGGCTCCATGCATCAGGTTGATGGCCGCTTCACAGCGCAGCGAGTTGACGAAAAAAGTCTTTGCGCATTGGCGGAAGTTGCCGATGCGATGCCTATAATGTTTGCTGGCGCGCCCGATTTTACGGATATCGAGACATTGC
>CAYLTU010000575.1:0-1871 GCA_964386465.1 uncultured Rhodospirillaceae bacterium | reverse complement strand
TGGAACAACAGCCCGTCCCGCGCCGCCAGGTCGCCGCGCGTGACCGTTCGGTCCCATTCGTCCGGGGCCCCGCACATCTGCAGATTGACGTCGAACTGGTCAGACCAGAACCAAGGGACTTCCGAGAACGGCGTATCCGCGCCGCACATATTGTTGGCGGCGGCGATCGCCTGATTCTGCGCGTTCTGCCAGGATTCAAGGCGTATTCGCCTTCCGACGAGCGGGTTGGGGTGCTGCGTCGCGTCACCGGCGGCGTAGATCGCCGGATCGGAGGTGCGGCAGTATTCGTCGACGACGATGCCGTTCGCTGTCTCCAGGCCGGCGCTTGCGGCGAGGGCCGTGTCGGGGTCGATGCCGATACCGATGACGACGCCGTCCGCGTCGATGCTGTCGCCCCCCGACGTCACGACGGCTTCGACCCTGTCCTCGCCGACGATGCGATCGATGCCGGTGCCGAGGCGCACATCCACGCCTTTCTCGCGATGCAGGGCATCGAAGGCGGCGCCGATTTCCACAGGCAGCGCGCGGCCCATCAAGCGGTCGGCAGCCTCCAGCACGGTGACGCTGCAGCCCCGCTTCCGGGCGCTGGCGGCAATTTCCAGCCCGATGAAACCGCCGCCCACGACGACGATCCGCTCCCCGTCGCCGAGCATCGCCCCGATCGCCCGGCTGTCTTCTATCGTACGGAGATATTCGACACCGATGAGTTTCGCGCCGTCTACGGCGAGCCGCCGGACGGTGCCACCGGTCGTCAGTAGCAGCTTGTCGTAGGCGAGGGATTGGCTTTCGCCGACGGTGATGCGGTTGGCGTCGCGGTCGATTGCCGTCGCCGGCGCGCCGAGATGAACCGAAATGTCCTTCTCCGCGTACCAGGCGGCATCGTGCATGAGCTCGAACGGCGCCTCGTCGGAGAGCAGTTCCTTGGACAGCGGCGGGCGCTCGTAGGGTAGGTGAATCTCGGCGCCGACGAGGTCGATCCGCCCTTCGAAACCGCCAGCGCGCATGGCTTCGACAGCACGGCCGCCAGCCTGTCCCGTGCCAATGACAACATAGGATTCCATGCTGTCCTTTATACGATGTGCGGCCCGAATTGAAAGCCCGTGGCGATCGATCAGGCTGGGGTTAGCGTCGGCGGCCTTCCGCGGGCAGCTTAGGCGGTTTCTCCGGTTTTTCCGGTCCCCAGACGCTGCTGTAGTAAGAGTCCGCCAATTGCAGAGCGCCGACGGGATTGTGCGCCAGGACACGGTCCTTGGCGACGAGCGTCGTCACCAATCCTTCGGAATATCGGAAGAACAGGCTGTCGTGCCCGACGCAAAGCCCCAGGACGATGTTGAGTTCGCATCCGGAGCGGTTCAACAGCTCTGCCTGAGAGACGGGATTGCACATCGATTCGTGTCCGCCCGGCCTGATCTTCTCGATGTCCTCCAGATCGATATCCTCCTTCGCGACACCGCCGTTCTTGCAGGCGACCGACGCGACCTTGAAACCGTGGCTCTCCAAGATGCCGCTCAGCGTATTCGCCAGATCGACGAAGCTGACGCAGGTCGCGATGCCGATCTTGCCGAAACCCATTTTCTTGCCGAATTCGCAGATCTCCTGGACACGCGTCCAGCGGCAGTAGCCTTCGCTCTCGATGCGCGCCGACTCTTGGGCGACGCGCCGCGTGAACGGATCATCGTAGAGCGCGTAGGCGCCGTCGATCCCGTCTTGATCAACCTTGGTCGGACAGTAACCCGGGCCGCGGTCTTCCGATTCGCCCTGCCGGCAGGCGCGTACATTGGCCGGGCAGTAGGCGCAACCGGGATCTTGATAGCGCGATTGCGTTGTCGAGTTGTCGTCGGGCATTTAGGCGGCTCCTGATATCGGACAGA
>CAYLTU010000574.1:0-1881 GCA_964386465.1 uncultured Rhodospirillaceae bacterium | reverse complement strand
TCCGCTGCTTCATCGGCGGTGAGGATGGCGGCCGGATCAAGGGGATCGCGTTCCGCGCCGCCGGTCAGCCGCTTGGCCAAACCCTGTTAGCGTCAGGCGGCATTCCGTTGCATATCGTAGGCCATTTGGAGCGCGACAATTGGCGTGGCCGCAATGAAGCGCAGATGATAATCGAAGACGCGGCGAAAGTCGGCTAGCCCAGATATTTCACCGTCACTGGGTCCGCACACCACGATGGCGGCCCCAATGACGGTGAGATATCCGGGCTAAGCCTTCAAGCGCGTTGCGACCTGCGTCATTTCGTCGATAACGCGGACCGTCTGCGCCGCGGAGGAATAAGCGCGCTGAGCGATGACCATGTCGGCGAATTCGCCGGCCAGGTCGACCGTCGATTGTTCCAGGCTGTTGGGCACGAAGGATCCGAATTCGGAAACGTTGGCTTCGACGAGGCGTATGTCGCCGGAATTCGGATTGATCGTGAAGTTCGTACCCTGTTCGGTGGACAGGGAGTTTTCGGCGCGGACCAGAGCGATCGGCAGTTTCGCGATGCCCTGGTTGAGACCGTTGCTAAACAATCCGACGACTTCGCCGGCGGCGTTGAAAGTCACATCTGTCAGAATTCCGGCCGTATTGCCGTTGGCCGATGTCTCCTGCGGCGTGAACGCGCCGGCGAACTGGGTCATTCGGGAAAAATCGACCGCAATGGTGCTTGCCGCGGCCGTGGCCGGATTGGTCCAGGTGATGCCAGCGGTCAGGCTTGCCGGTGCGACGAGATTGCCGAACGCATCGAACGTCATGGCTGCGGGCGACCCGCTGGTGACCGTACCGTCGGTCGTGGAGACGACGATATCCCATGCGTCGAGGGCGGCATTCTTGGTGAAATCGAACAACAGCGTGTGCGAGTTTCCCAGGTCGTCGAAGACACCCACGTTAAGGTCGAGATTCGTTCCCGTCGCCGATCCGGCGGGTAGATTTGCGGTCATCGTGGCGGTCGTCGTCGCCGCGGCAGCGGATCCGACCGCACCGGCATCGATGCGGATGGGCTGCAGGGAGCTGACCGCAGTACCGACCGAAAAGCCGCCCGCGCCGTCGCTCGGCCAACCGAGTACGAAATTGCCGTTCTGGTCCGCAAGGAAGGCTTGCTCCGCCGCACCGGTACCCACGACGATACGGTCCAGGGAACCGGCCCTGGTAAGTTGCGTGTCGCCGGACAGGTCCTGCAACGTATTTGTGACCAGGAATCCGGTGCCGTCGATCGCGATATCGAAATTACGGTTCGTAGGCAGGATATTTCCCTGGTGTTCGATCAGGTTTCGCGTGCCGCTGTTCAACCCGCTGAATTGCTCGAAGACCCCGCCGTCGCCGTTGTGCACCATCTCGGCGAATTGCGTGTTGGTTGCCTTGTAACCCTCAGTGGTCAGGTTGGCGATATCCTGGCTGATTCCGGCGAACGCTTCGGTATGACCGCGAAGCGCCGATATGCCCGGTGCGAAAAATCCAAATGCCGTCATGCGCCCTGTTCCTTGAGGCGAAAAATTACAGTTTCAACACTGTCCGGTAATCAAGGATGCAATCGCGATGCCATGTCGATTGGTGAGAATAATGTATTGGAAACAATTAACTAAATTTATGTCGGGTGCCTCGTACGAAGCCGGAGGAGGCAGAATGATCCTGTCCGGGGCAAGCGTTGCCGGGTCGCTCGGCCATGAAAGTTTCGGGTGCTCGGAAGGGGTTGACCTATGGAGCCCCGCCCCTTAAATCATCGTCTCGGATGTCCCCATCGTCTAGAGGCCTAGGACACTGCCCTTTCAAGGCGGCAACACGGGTTCGAATCCCGTTGGGGGCACCATTACCCAGGTTCATGGACCACGGATCATGAGC
>CAYLTU010000573.1:0-1903 GCA_964386465.1 uncultured Rhodospirillaceae bacterium | reverse complement strand
CGCGGCTGGTCAAATCCCGCCGCTTCCGTGGACTAGTTTGTCACCGCCCGATACAGAGACATAGGCCCGCTTTTCCACATAGCCTCGGTCGCATTGCGCGAAGGCGCGTATACGGCTTTCGTCTGCCTCTACACGGCGGAGGCACATAGTGATATAGGCGTCTACGCTGAGTTGGTTGGCGCTTATCGCCTTCACGGCGGCGCACAAACCCGGCACGTTGGACGGCCCGTTTTTCACGTCAACGTGACTTGCGGGCGCCAAGACACACCTCCACACTTGGCCGTATGAGACAGATAGTTCTTAGCCTTTTCCTGCTCGTCATTCTTCCTGTCGGTGCGGCGTTCGCCAACCCAGGGTATTGGAAACATGAATGGCCGCGGACGGATTTCTCCAAACATAGCGTTTCGTTCGACGAAATACTCTCCGGCAGTCCGCCAAAAGACGGTATCCCGCCCGTCGACAATCCGAAATTTATTTCGGTTGGCGATGAGAAAGAGCTCGTCGAAACGGACCCGGTCATCGGTCTGATCGTAAATGGAGAGGCCAAGGCCTATCCGTTGCGTATTCTGATCTGGCATGAAATCGTCAACGACACGATCGGCGGCGTACCGGTTAGCGTGACGTTCTGTCCGTTGTGCAACACGGCCGTCGTCTACGACCGGCGGCTCGACGGCAAGATCCTTGATTTTGGTACGACGGGAAAGCTCAGAAACTCCGACCTCGTCATGTACGACCGCCAGACCGAATCCTGGTGGCAACAATTCCTGGGAAAAGGGATTATAGGCGAGATGACCGGCAAAACGCTGAAAGCGTTGCCGGCGCGACTGGAATCGTGGTCGAAATTCAAGGCGCGCGCGCCGAAGGGCCTCGTGCAGGTACCGAACCACAAGAGCATGCGCCGCTACGGGGCCAATCCCTACGCAGGGTACGATTCGTTGCCGCAGCCCTTCCTCTATTCCGGTGAAATGCCTAAAGATGTGCCGCCCCTGTCACGTGTTATCTCGACGCAAGACCGCAGTCAGGGTTGGAGCATCGATCTTCTGAAAAAGAAGAAAGAAATTCGTCTCTCGGATGGGCTGATTCTTCGATGGGAACCAGGTCAGAACTCAGCGCTGGACTCAACGTTCATCGCAGAAGGAGCGGATGTCGGGAATGTCACCGCGCAGAGAAACGGCAAGGACATTCCCTATTTCGTGGATTTCGCGTTCGCGTTCCACGCTTTCTTCCCCAAGGCGACGATACATAGAAAATAAGCGCTAAAGCCGGTGTTTGACCTGCGGTCTAGAGCATCTTTCCGGTCGCGTTCACCGGCGCTTCGATCTGCTGCCAGTTGTCGCCGACCGCCACCAGGCAGGTCAATCCGCCCGGCTTGGTGTAGATGATCGTCCAGGTGCCGTTCTTGGAGGCAAAAACTTCGACCAGATTGCCGTCAGCGGCCAGTCCCGCGGAGCGGCGCTGCTCCTCGAACCCGGTATTGAGACGGTTCACGATGTCGGTGCGCTTGCCGCACACCGCCTGTGCCATGGAAGGCGACGCGAGAAACGTGATCGCCAGCGCAGTGCTGAGTGCCGTTAAAGTCGAGCGAAGCATGTGCTCCTCCTTCCGGGCTATTGCCCGATAAACTATGCGCACCTCCCAATACCAGCGCATAAAAATGAAAGATTTCTTATAGTTATCACTTCAATACTCCGTTACTAATACTTCTTATGATTAAATAATAATCGCTATTAAAAAAGATTACAGTGATTGTGATCACACTTGTTTCGTAAAAAATTTCATCGTTATTCTGTTTAATTCATCACTACTTTAAAACAATATCGAATCACTCACCTATTACTCAGCATAATACGGATGACCTGGGCCCCTTGGCTCCCTCACTCATAAGGAGAGTCCTGGTTCTGCA
>CAYLTU010000572.1:0-1909 GCA_964386465.1 uncultured Rhodospirillaceae bacterium | reverse complement strand
CAAAAGCATCAGCAAACGAGAGCTTAACGGATTGGTGAAAGATTCTCTACGTCATGGCCAAATGTCTCTTGCGGGTCATCTTTCCCCGTCAACAGGCATAGCGCGTCACGCCCGGTGCTGTGAAGGGTTGTCGGACGCTTCCCCTGAGACTTGTCCGACGCCTGGCAAACGAGCCCGCGGCTGACATCCCGGCACGGCAGGCATCCCAACCATTCACACAAGCGGTAGTCCGTGACACCGCTCGCGATGTCGGCTCCTGAGCTGCAAACGGACGAAATCAGCGCAAAAGCAGACGTGGGCCACGGCCAGCCTTCTCCTATTTTAAACAGCCTTTGCCCAAACCGGTGCGCCGACGCAGGGATACTCCCGGCACTGACACCGGCGAGCGAAGCCGGATATCGGTAAGGCCTTAAGAGGCGTGGTTCAGCTTCCGAACTTCAAAACCGTCGCGCTACCGCCCTTCCTCTCCGATGATGCCGTACATGGACGGGCGGCGCTGGTCCATCAGCGGATAGCGCCCTCTGATTTCGTCGATGAAATCGAGATCTATCGTCGCGGTGATGCAGCATTCGGTATCCGGCGCGGTGGCGACGACAACGCCCCAGGGGTCGACGACCATGCTGCGCCCGACGAACCCGATACCGGATTTCGGCTCGGTGCCGTATTGGCCGGATGCGACGAGAAACGTTTGGTTCTCCGCCGCGCGCGCCCGAAGAAAGAACTCCCAGTGATCGAAACGCGGACTCAGGAAGGCCGAGGGACAAACGATGATCTGCGCGCCCTTTAAACTCAGGACGCGGTAGACCTCCGGAAACCGCAAATCGGAGCAGACCGAAATCCCGATCTTGCCGATGCCCGTGTCGAAGACAGGCAACTCGTCGCCCGCCCTTACCTTGTCGGATTCGCGGATTCCGCTTTTTATGTCCACGCGGTCCGGCGCGTCGAACAGGTGCGTCTTCAGATATTTGCCGACGATCGCGCCGTCCGGATCGATCAGCGGCGAAGAATTGTAGTGCGCCTCATTGGCCCGCTCATAGATCGAGCCGACGACATACATGCCGTATTCCTTCGCCTTCCCGGCCAGCATATCCGTGCTCGGGCCCGGGATCGTTTCGGCGGTCTCGCGGTACAGATCGCTGCCGCTGTAGGACAGCCCGGTCCAGAGTTCGGGCAGCACGACGAGATCGGAGCCCCGTTCGCCAGCCTGGTCGAGCAGGCGGGAGACTTTCTCTTGCGTCGCTTCCGTCTCGCCGTCGACCGCAGTGATCTGTATGGCGGAGACCACCAGTTCGCTACCGTTCGCCATGTGCATCCTCCTTCTACCGAACCTCGTTTTAGACCAGCTTTGGTCCGATGGCGACTATTTGAGATTCTCGCGAATTGCGCGCAAAGAGGCTATCTGCTTAATTCGGTGCGTTCGAAGTTTTTCGTTGGGGGCGTAAATGGCGAATAAACTGGACGCGGGCGATCGTTTCCCGGAGATGACGTTCAATCTGGTCGGCGGATCGACCCTGCAGCTGCCGGGTGACCTGAAGTCCAACTACAACATCATTCTGTTCTACCGCGGCCACTGGTGACCTTACTGCCGTCGGCAGTTGGCCGAATTCGAAAGGGAAACGGAAGTACTGGATTCGCTGGGCGCGAAAGTCTACGCGGCGAGCGTCGACGATATCGATCACGCCAGCGAGATCGCGAGCGGCCTGTCCTATCCGGTGGGACACGGCATCACGCGCGAGGATGCAAAAAAGATCGACGCCTGGTGGGAAGATCGACGGAACATCATCCAACCGTCCGAGTTCATCCTCGGCGCGGACGGAAAGGTCGTGGCGTCGACCTACAGTTCCGGACCGATCGGCCGCATACTCGCGACCGACGCGGTGAAGATCATCACCATGTACGAATCGCGCAA
>CAYLTU010000571.1:0-1910 GCA_964386465.1 uncultured Rhodospirillaceae bacterium | reverse complement strand
TGCGCATGAGTAGCTGATCGACGCCGCCCGCCGTCGCCGCGACCCACTGGTTGACGGGCGCGGCCGCTTTCGGGTCCGTCGGGACCAGCGCGGGGCCGTCGAAGGCGGTGTCGATGTACCTTGCGATCGCCTGCGACTCGCAGAGTTCAAGTCCATCGTGCCGCATGACCGGAATTTGCCCCTGTGGATTGATCGCCTTCACTTCGTCCGAATGCGGCGCTGCCGGGATGTGCTCGTAGGCGACGCCCTTTTCTTCCGCGCACATGCGCACCGTGCGCACGAAATTCGACCGATCGATGCCGATGATTTGCATTGCCATTTTCGACTCCCATGAATGTCGTTTGGGCACAGCTTAAGGGGCGACGCCCACCGGCGCTAAGTTTTATTGCCGCGTTCCTACCAGTCACCCGACCGTGGAAGCCAGATCTGTCATGCCGTAGGCCAATGTTCTCGTTGAGAAAAAAACAGGGAGAGTATGAAAACCCACGGCAAACCTGGGGGAATCTCAAAATTCGAAAGCAAGGGCCAAGGTCATCGTCCCGGGCTTACCCTGTTGCGCGCCCGCACCGCCGATAAACCAAACGCTGCGCCCGCCGACGCTATCGTTGACAATTCACAATTCAAGACTCGACCCCGAATTTTCATAAAATCACCAAGCTCGACGAACTCATGCCTTGGCGTTACGCTGAAGCCTCAGCGTAACAGGGACATCCGTCCCGAGATAGGGCGGCGGAGCCAGACGGTTACTGTCCGACACCTGCCGATCGAGGCAAGGCGCCGCAGCCACATCGCCACGGCAGATGTCCGACAACCCTTAACAGGAGAGACAAATCATATGCTGGAATTACCCGGGCTGCCCTACGCCATCACGGCCCTCGCCCCGCATATCTCGGAGCGGACCTTGGAATTTCATCATGGCAAGCATCACGCGACCTACGTGACCAACGCCAAAAACATGATCAAGGATACCGATCTCGCCGATGCGCCCCTGGAAGACATCATCCGCGCGGCGGCAGGCGATGCCGCCAAGGCCGGCCTGTTCAACAATTCAGCGCAAATCTGGAACCACACGTTTTTCTGGAATTCCCTGTCCCCATCGGGCGGCGGTCAACCGTCGGGCGAGATCGGCAAGCGGATCGCCGCTGACTTCGGTTCGTTCGATGCCTTCGCGGAGGAATTTCTCCAAGCCGCCGTCACCCAGTTCGGCAGCGGCTGGGCCTGGCTGGTCGAAGACAATGGCAAACTGGCCGTGACGAAAACCGCCAATGCCGACACCCCCGTCGCGCACGGCCAAAGAGCGCTTTTGACCATCGACGTTTGGGAGCATGCCTACTATCTGGATTTCCAAAACCGGCGCCCGGATTTCGTGAAGTGCTTTCTTGAAAACCTGGCCAATTGGGAGTTTGCCGAGAGCAATCTGTAGAACCATCGACACCATGTTGGCGGGGGCTGGAGATCGGCCCTCGTCGACCACGACGACCGGTAAAAAGGGCGTCACGGCGGCCCGCCAGAGCAATTTCGATCCAATGTTAACCGCCCAAACAAGACCCGAATTTTTTACGGGAACAATTGAGGCAGCAAAAGCGATCCCGGTCGCTGGCGCTGTGGTCGGTTTTGGCGAGAGGGTCGTTGCTGAAGCCACGCGAAATACTGTTGTGCCGCCCACGCAATCACAGACACATTTTTGCAATTTCGCGGCGCTCGCAGACGAGGTTATCAACCCTGCGCCGCAGATTGAATGGCAATTGGGGGGGGCTGACTAGCTGCAAACGCGGGTATCTCCTAACTGGTGACCCCTATTGTCCAGCCCGCTCGAAACCCGGACACCCGCGACGAGGCGAGGATCCTCATGCGTTAAATTAGTGGCATTTGCCGTCGAAGAGATGCCTAATGGGAAATCTCAGGTCAAC
>CAYLTU010000570.1:0-1929 GCA_964386465.1 uncultured Rhodospirillaceae bacterium | reverse complement strand
GCCACGCCCATGCGGATGTATTTTTCGGGAATGATCCGCTTGGCGTTGTCGAGTCCATAGACCAGCGCGTAGAGCACGAAGGCGGCGGCGAAGATCACCCCGGCCTGGAAGCCGCCGCCCGGCCCGAAATCGCCATGGAACTGGACATACAGCCCGAACAGCAGGATGAACGGGATCATCAGTTTGGACACGACGCGGACGACGAGATGATGGCTCATGCCGTGTCCTCGTCTTCCTTGCGCCGGCCCAGCCGAATTCGGCTCAGCAGCACCAAAACGCCGATCCCGGCAGTGAAGATAACGGTCACCTCACCCAACGTGTCGTAGCCCCGGTAGCTCGCAAGCACGGCGGTCACAATGTTCGGGACAGTGGTCTCCGTTTGTGCTTTCTTGAGGTAGTAAGGCGCGACATGCTGATGGATCGGCGCATCCGGATCGCCGTAGCTCGGCATGTCGAGCGTGCCATAAACCAGCGCCGCGCCTGTCACCACGACGACAAGCAGCGGCAACAAGGTGCTGCGGTCCGCCGCCTTTTCATGCCGTCCACAAAGCGACAACGCGCCGAGCATCAGCACGGTCGAAATGCCGGCGCCGACGGCGGCTTCGGTGAACGCGACATCGACCGCGTCCACGATGACGAAGAACGTTGCCGCGAGCAGGCTGTAGATGCCGCTCAACATGACGATGGCGAACAGATTGTGCAGACGGATGATCAGATACACCGCCAGCACCATGAAGCTCAGAACAACAATGTCGACTACGTTTTCGATGGCGCGTCACCTTCGTCGTCATTGTCTCGATCATCGCGCGTCCAGGGTTTCTCGCCCTGCGACAGCGCCGCGTTGGCCAGCGCGTAGGACGAGGTCGGGCTGGCGAAGAACATGAACACCAGGATCAGGAACAGTTTGATCGTCGTTATGAACCAGCCGTCTTCGAGCGTCAGCGCTTGGACCATCAGACCCACGATGAACAACCCGGCGCCCAGCGTATCGGTCACGCCGGCGCCATGCATGCGCGCGAACACGTCGGGCAGCCGAACCAGTCCGATCGCGCCGACGAGAATGAAGAACGACCCACCGGCGAGCAGCGCACTGCTGAGGATATCGAGGAGCATCTGCATCAGTCCCCCTCGCCTTCCGGCGCCCGGCCGCCCGGCCGCGCGAAATCGCCGTAACGGAAGAATTTAAGGACCGCCAGCGTACCGATAAAATTGATCAGCGCGTAGAGCAGCGCGATATCCAGGAAATCCGGCCGGCCCGCGAGGAAACCCAGCACCGCGATCATCAGCACGGTCTTGGTGCCGAAGGAATTGACGGCCAGCACCCTGTCGTAGACGGTCGGACCGAGCAAAGCCCGCACGAGCGCAAGCAGCATGGCGACGACCAGCGCCGCGGTGGCGGCCTCGAACATCATGCCGGTCCCTCCAGCGCGGTCACGCGGCGGTCCATCTCACCGGTTTCCAAATCATCTTTCGTAGAATCGCTAAGGGCGTGCACGACGAGTTCGTCTCCGTCGATATCGACGGTTACAGTTCCGGGCGTCAGGGTGATCGAGTTGGCATAGATAACCTTACCCAGCTCTTCGCGTTGGGTCGCCTCGACGCGAAACAGACACGGGTTGATCGGCAGACTCGGCGCCAAAATGCGTTTGGTGACATCGACATTGGCCAGGATGATTTCTTTGAACAGCCAAAGCCAATATCCCGGTAAAATGAGCGACAAATGGACCGGGTGCGTTTCGTGGTCGACGACTTCCATGCGCAATGCGATGGCGACGCAAATCGCGCACGAGATTACGCCCAAAATTATGAAGAAGGTCTGGTATACGCCGGAAAGCAGCAGCCAGGTCACGAATAGTGTCAATCCCAGCGCAACAACGTGCTTCAAACCCCGCCCCCACAGCATTGCTTTACCGCGCACCGGACCCGCAA
>CAYLTU010000569.1:0-1933 GCA_964386465.1 uncultured Rhodospirillaceae bacterium | reverse complement strand
TGGCGACGCCGGCATGCGCCGGGCGGCCGTAGGTGTGCAGCTTGTAGCGCAGAAAGGCGTGGCGGCCGGTGACGAACTTATCCGGCTTGCCGGGCTCCGGCACCAGCACGTAGCGGCTCGCGCGCGCCTCGGCCTCGATCAGAGCGCGGGTCGAGGGGCTGCCGATCTCTTCGTCCGGGATAAACAGGAAGGTGACCGGCAGGGCGAGCCGTTCGCGCGCTTCGATGACCTTTTCGATCGCGTGCACGGCCAGAAACATGCCGCCCTTCATGTCCAGCACGCCGGGCCCATAGAGACGGTCGCCGTCACGCCGTACGGCCAGTGTCTCGGCCAGAGTGCCAACGAGATGCACCGTGTCGAGATGACCCAGAACGAGAATTCCCGGCCCCTCGCCCCAGGCGAAGCGCGCGCGAACCGCATCGCCGTAGCCGTCCACACCAGGTATCCGTTCAACCGCCGCGCCAAGCGCGGTCATAGACGTTTCGGCTAATTCCATCATGCAGTTTACGGCGGCAGGGTCGAAGCTCGGGCTCTCGATCGCGGCCCATTCGGCTATCCCGGCGGCGATTTCCTCCGCATCGAACGCGTCCGCGTAAAGTGTCATGCGAAGTCCGAAATGCCGAACATGTCGCGCAAAGCGCGCTGCCCGGGCGGCGTGATCTCCAGGGCACGCGTGCCGTTTCTCCGCCGCACATAGCCCTTGTCGAAATAATGGGTGCAAATCGCCGCGCCGAGTTTGCCGGCGATATGCGGCCGCCGCTCGCTCCAGTCCAGGCAGGGGCGGCAGACGGGACGTGCGGATTTCCGGCTGCCTGAAATCTCGATACCGTAGCCGTCAAGGAAAGCCGCCCCCTTTGCCGTCAGCAGACCCGACTCGCTGTCCAGCTCGACGGCTCCCTTCGCAATCAGCCGGTCGGAAATCGCGACGCCCAACCGGCCCGCGAAATGGTCGTAGCAGGTGCGGGCGCGCTGCATCGCTTCGTCGCGCGGTCCCGTCACGACCTTCCGTTTGGGCGCCAGGTCGTTGGTCGCGGCGATCTGCATCATGCGTTCCAGCATACGCGCGATCTCGGGCCGGGCCAGCCGATGGTAACGGTGCCGGCCCTGTTTCCGCACGGTGACGAGCTTCGCCGATGTCAGGCGCGCGAGGTGGCTGCTCGCGGTCTGCGGCGTGACGCCGGCGACGCGCGACAGTTCCGTCGCCGTCAGCGCGCGGCCGTCCATCAACGCGCCTAAAATGGCGGCCCTGGCGGGTTCCCCCACCAGCATGCCGATCTCGGCGATCTGATTCGTGCTGACCATGGTTTCAATCCTCCACGCGCCAGCGTAACAGGATATTCGCCCGAATGCTTCGATCCGCGTCGAAGCGCGATCGCATTAGGTCGGAATAGGCTCTAGTTGGTGCCGGCCGCAGAGTTCTGCGTGCCGATCGGCGGATGCTCGCGGATGGCGTCTTCGTTCAGTTCCACGCCCCAGCCGGGACCCTGCGGCAGCTTCAGGTAACCGTCCTCGATTTCCGGGACGTAGGTGACGATATCGTCCTTCCAGGGCACGTCGTCGACATCGATCTCCATGATGCGGAAATTCGGCAGCGCGGCGCAGAGATGGGCGCTCATGATCGTCGACAGATGTCCGTAGAAGTTATGCGGCGCGCAATTGATCTCATACGCTTCGGCCATGGCGGCGATCTTCAGGCTCTGCCAGGCGCCGTTCCACGGCAGGTCGATGATCGCCACGTCCATCGAGTGATGCTCGAAGAAGGGCCGGAACTCGCGCAGCCCGTACAACGACTCGCAGGAGGCTATCGGCGTGCGGATCGAATTGCGGATGTGGCGAAGGCCGGCCGGGTCGTACATATCGATCTCGAACCAGGTCAAGCCAAGATCGTCCAGCGCGCGGGTGATCTGCAGATAGCCTTCCGTCTTGCAGTTGA
>CAYLTU010000568.1:0-1942 GCA_964386465.1 uncultured Rhodospirillaceae bacterium | reverse complement strand
CCTGGGGCACGGCGGTCAATGTGCAGTCCATGGTGTTCGGCAACATGGGCGAGGATTGTGCGACAGGTGTCGCCTTCACGCGCGATCCGTCGACCGGCGAGAACGCCTTCTATGGCGAGTATCTCATCAACGCCCAGGGCGAGGATGTGGTCGCCGGCATCCGGACGCCGCAGCGCCTGACGGTGCGCGGCAAGGAGGCGACCGGCTCGAAAAAACCGGCCATGGAAGAGACCATGCCGGAACTGTTCGCGGAGCTCGAGAGGGTCCGCGGGCAGCTCGAAACCCACTATCGCGACATGCAGGATATCGAATTTACGGTGCAGCGCGGCAAGCTGTGGATGTTGCAGACCCGCGACGGCAAGCGAACCACGGCGGCGGCGTTGAAGATCGCCGTCGACATGGCGGAAGAGGGTTTGATCGACAAACGCATGGCGGTGTCGCGCGTCGATCCGGCGGCGCTGGATCAGCTGCTGCATCCGACGCTCGATCCCGAAGCGGCGCGCAATATCGTCGCGCGAGGGCTGCCGGCCTCGCCGGGCGCGGCCTGCGGCAAGGTCGTCTTCACGGCCGAAGAAGCGGAAAAACAGGCCGGACAGGGCGAAGCGGTGATCCTCGTCCGGATCGAAACCAGCCCGGAAGATATCCACGGCATGCACGCGGCGCGCGGTATCCTGACGGCGCGCGGCGGCATGACCAGCCACGCGGCAGTCGTCGCGCGCGGCATGGGCCGGCCCTGCGTCGCCGGTGCGGGCGACCTGCGCATCGACTATCAGGCCAACGCGATGTATGTGCGGGACACGACCATCGAGGCCGGCGAGGTCATCACCATCGACGGCGCGGCGGGCGAGGTCATCCTTGGCGAGGTGCCGACTATAGAGCCCGAGCTGTCGGGTGATTTTTCGACGGTGATGGGCTGGGCCGACGGTATTCGCCGGCTCAATGTGCGCACCAACGCGGAGACGCCGGAGGAAGCGAAGACGGCCATCCAGTTCGGCGCGGAGGGCATCGGCCTGTCGCGGACCGAGCATATGTTCTTCGACGCCGACCGCATCGTCGCGATGCGCGAGATGATCGTGGCCGAGGACGAGGCCGGCCGGCGCGCCGCGCTCGACAAGATTTTGCCCATGCAGCGCGCCGATTTCATCGAGCTGTTCCGCATCATGAAGGGCCTGCCAGTGACCATCCGTCTTCTCGATCCGCCTCTGCACGAATTCCTGCCGAAGGGCGAGGCGGAGATTGCCGATGTCGCCGAAGCGGCGGGTGTTTCGGTCGAGAAGGTGCGGCAGCGCGCGCTGCGGCTTGAGGAATCGAATCCGATGCTGGGCCATCGCGGCTGCCGTCTCGCGATCACCTATCCGGAAATCTGCGAGATGCAGGCGCGCGCCATCTTCGAGGCCGCGGTCGCCGTCAGCAAGGAAACCGGCGAGACCGTCGAGCCAGAGGTCATGGTGCCGCTGATCGTGACCAAACGGGAGCTCGATATCCTGAAGGCGATCATCGATCGCGTCGCGGAAGAGGTCGGCAAGGAGCAGGGTACGGTGCCGCAATATATGGTCGGCACGATGATCGAACTACCGCGCGCGGCGCTACGCGCCGGTGAGATCGCAAAGACGGCGGAATTCTTCAGCTTCGGCACCAACGATCTGACGCAGACGGCCTTTGGCATCAGCCGGGACGATGCGGCGAATTTTCTGCCGGACTATGAGACGGCGGGTATTCTTCCAGGCGACCCGTTCGTGTCGATCGACGAGGACGGCGTCGGCGAACTGGTCAGCATCGCGGTCAAACGCGGCAAAGCGGTGCGCGCGGATTTGAAGATGGGGATTTGCGGCGAGCATGGCGGCGATCCCGCGTCGGTCGATTTCTGCCACCGCATCGGCCTCGATTACGTGTCCTGCTCGCCCTACCGCGTGCCGATCGCCCGGCTGGCGGCGGCGCAGGC
>CAYLTU010000567.1:0-1994 GCA_964386465.1 uncultured Rhodospirillaceae bacterium | reverse complement strand
CCCATGTCGCCGGTACAAACTGTTACCCATCTTCCCGGTCGGGCCGGTGAGGGGGCTATTCTTCTCGCGCGCCAGGTCCGCGACCGGATGGCGCCGGCGATCCCGCTCCATATTCGGAAAACCCACGCGAAACGCCGCGGCAACCCCCGCCTACTCGCGATACAGGAACATCGTGAAGTCGTGCGGCAGGTAGTCGTGCCGCAGCATCACGAAGGGCGTCAGGGTGCGGCAGAAATCCAGCGTTTCGGCCGGGTCGGCGCTGAAATAGCCCTGCCGCACGTTCACCTCGTCCCAGGCCGAAAGCGAATTGAACGCCACGCCCTGCCCGCACGCCTCGTACATCGCGGCGATCAGGCGCTGCATGAAGGGCGCGTCGCCGAGATGGAAGATGCCGCTCGACACGACGTAGTCGGCGCTAAAGCGGCCCGGCTCGAGCAGGATATCGCATTGTTCGAAGCGCAGGCCCGGATTGAGCTCGCGCGCGCGCTCGACCATCTCGGGCAGCAGATCGACCCCGGTGTACTCGCCCTCATGGCCGTTCTCGGTCAGCCATTTGGCGAAATGGCCGACGCCGCAGCCGACGTCGAGGATGGAGGCCTGGCGGATCTCGTCGATGCCGGCGAGGATGACGAAGCGCGCCAGATGGTTGCCGGAATGGTGATAGTCCACGACGCGGCTGGACGCGCCGTATTTCTCCAGCAGCGGGATGTAGTGCGCCCGCACCCGCTCGGCATGCTCCCGCGGTTCCAGCGCCGTCATCGCGGCGTCGCGCCCATCCGGTTGTGCATAGACGCGGCGAATTCCTTCAGCCGGATCGACCGGCGCTTGCGGCCCCAGTCGCCGGGTTTGCCGTCGAACACGCCGGCGCAACGCGTACCGCATCTCGTGCAGCAGCCGTCGGGCGTGAGCTGCCAGTCGCTCAGCTCGTACCAGTCGCGGCCGATCAGGCGCAGGCCGCATTCGTGGCAATAGGTGCTGCCGGTCTCCTTGTCGTGGATGTTGCCGGTATAGGCGTGGCGGACGCCGTTCTTGCGCGCGATGCGCCAGGCCCGGAACAGGGTCTCGGGCGGCGTATTGGGCTTGCCCGTCATCCTGTAGTCGGGATGAAAGGCGGAGAAGTGCAGCGGCACGTCCGGCCCCAGCGCGTCCACGACCCATTGCGTCAGAGCCTCGATCTCCGCTTCCGAGTCGTTCTCGCCCGGAATCAAGAGGGTCGTGATCTCGAGCCAGACATCCGTCTCGTGTTTGATATGGACCAGCGACTCCTTGACCGCTTCGAGCTCAGCCGAACACAGCGTCTTGTAGAAACTTTCCGTGAAAGCCTTCAAATCGACATTCACCGCGTCCATCGCATCGTAGAACTCGCGCCGCGCATCCGGGCAGATATAGCCGGCGGACACGGCGACATTGCGCACCCCGCGCGCGCGGCACGCCGCCGCCACGTCGAGCGCGTATTCGAAGAAGATGACCGGATCGTTGTAGGTATAGGCCACCGAGCGGCAGCCGGTTTGCAGCGCCGCCTCGGCGATAACCTCCGGCGGCGCCTCGTCCATCAGCCGGTCCATCTCGCGCGACTTGGAGATGTCCCAGTTCTGGCAGAACTTGCAGGTCAAGTTGCAGCCCGCCGTGCCGAAGGACAGGACGGGCGTTCCCGGCAGGAAATGGTCCAAGGGCTTCTTCTCGATCGGATCGATGCAGAAGCCGCTCGAGCGGCCATAGGTCGTCAGCACGATCTCGCCGCCGCGCCGCGCGCGCACGAAGCACAACCCGCGCTGCCCGTCGCGCAGCCGGCACAGGCGCGGGCAGATATCGCACTGCAGCCGGCCGTCCGCCAGCGCGTGCCAGTGACGCGCCGTCACGCCTTCGATGATGTCCTGGTCCGGTTGCGCCATGATGGTTTCGCCCTTCGGGGGCACTATACCCCATTCCGGCGGATGCCTTTAAGCGCTGCTATGCGAGCCGGCCCGGCGCGTCACGCGCTACATGGAGACGGC
>CAYLTU010000566.1:0-2008 GCA_964386465.1 uncultured Rhodospirillaceae bacterium | reverse complement strand
TAATTTTGATTCCGAGCTGAATGTGACCGCAAAATTTCAGATTAGGTGTCGATAAATTTTACAATCCAGGCGCGGGAGCATTCCTTGGAAATAGATAACATACTGAAAAAATTATATTTTTTATACTGGCGCATAAATTGCGTATGAACACGGTAAGCGGGTATGGAATAACGCCCTCTATGTAGGAGGAGAGGTAGGAATGTCGAAGCATGTAAAGTATCTCGCCGTCGCAGCAATCCTTGCCGCAACGGCCTTCGTCTTTGGAAATGGGCGCGAGGCTCATGCGATTGTCGATTTCGGTTGTCCGGAAACCACAGCATTCGTCACCTGCGTACCAATCGTCGAGGACCCGGACCTTACGGTTGTGGAAAAAACATGGTCGGATATTCCAACGGATGCTTCCGACAACCACTTTATTTTTCTGGATGGAATCGATTCCACGCATATCTTCTTTGAAACTGTGATCAATGACACCGGCGCGGCGATGACCGACTATCACATTGTCTTCGGTAATGAAAGTCCGTTCGTCGTCGATGCATTTTCACTAGATGTGAGCGCGGACATCGATGTCTTTGCGGGTGATGTGGCCAGCAGCCATTCCGGTGGTGTCGCGACCGGTCCGTTCGATTGCGTGTTTTTCAGTTCGCCCCCGCCCTTCGGCGCCTTCTGTTCGTTCTCGATCGTATTCGATACCGCGATCCCGGATGGAGCCGGTTTCACTGTTGACGCCGCTCTTTCCAGCGTGCCGTTCGGGTTCCTCACCATCGAACAATTCCCCACCGCAACGGCCTTCGACCCGGTACCGGAACCCGGCGTCCTCGCCCTCTTCGGCCTCGGCCTTGCCGGGCTGGGCTTCATGCGGCGGCGTAGAACGGCCTAAGGACTCCACACCAAATTCAAAAAGATACGCTTGGGGGCTGGTACATTGGTACCGGCCCCTTCGCATTGGGTATCCGGGGGCGGTGTATCGCGCGACAGTGCGCGGCAACGCCTCATTAAGGTGACAGTGCACAAAATTTGGGGTGCCTTGAGTAAAGTGCACTGTCACCGAAATCTACGAATTTCAGAACTAAATATCAAAATCACGGGGTCGGGTCTTGAACTGTGAATAACGATACGGTGCCGACCCGCCGTCCCCGCCGCGCGCCCTAGCCCACCCGAAACTTCTCCACCGCCGCATCGTCCAGCGCCAGCCCGTGTCCCGGCGCGTCCGGCGCGGTCAGCACGCCCTTCACCGGTTCCGGCATCTCAGCCAAGATCGCGCCCGAACGCGGCATGTATTCCAATATCTCGCCATGCGGGACTGCGGCCAGCAAATGGAGGTGGAATTCCGGCGCGACGTGGCCGCTGAGCGGGACCCGGTGGGCCTCGGCGAGCGCGGCGGCCTTGCGCCACGGCGTGATGCCGCCGACGCGGAACAGGTCGAGGATCAGGATGTCGACCGCGCGCGCCTCCAGGGTGTGGCGGAACTGGGCCAGGGTGTAGAGGTTCTCGCCGCCGGTGACGGCGAGGTCGAGTTCCGCCGTCAGGCTTGCGAGGCCGGCCAAATTCTCGTGGTGGACCGGGTCCTCCAGCCAGGTTACGCCGGCGTCCTGCAGGGCGCGGCCGGCGGCGCGGGCGTAGGGCAAATGCCAGCTTTCGGTGCCGTCGACCATCACCGCTACATCGGGACCCGCGGCCTCGATCGCGATGCGGGCGCGTTCCGCCTGCGCCGCCGGGCCGATTTCCCGGCCTAGCCGTAGCTTGATGCCGGGATAGCCTTTCGCCGCGTGCGCGCGCGCCGATTCCGCCAGTTCGTCATGGCTCAGGCTGTACCACAACCGGTCGCTGGCGTAGGCGGGGATGTGGTCGCGGAAGCCGCCGAGCAGGCGCCAGATCGGCTGGCCCTGGATCTTGCCGGCGGCATCCCACATCGCGATGTCGAGCGGCGCGATCGCCCAGTGCAGCAGCCCGCCGGGACCGACCCATTTGCCGGACCGGGCCATTTGCTGCCAGGCGGCCTCGGTGT
>CAYLTU010000565.1:0-2011 GCA_964386465.1 uncultured Rhodospirillaceae bacterium | reverse complement strand
CGCCCGAGCACGACGCAGACGACCCGTCACGGCAGGTGTCCGACAACCCTTCACAGCGTCAGACGTGACCGACACCCTCACGGCGACACCGGTTGTCATGTTGCGGCATCGATGGTGCAGGGGTTATTAAACCTGATATCATCCCGGAACCTGTCCGCGCCATGATCCCGGCTTGCCGGTACCGCAAGCGAAAGGCCTTGAGCCGATGACGCCTTCGATCGCCCCCGCCCCGCCACCCGCCGCCAGCGCCGCCGATGTGCCGGTGCTGGATCTGGCGCCGTTGCTGGCGGGAGAGGACATCGATGGTTTGGCGCGCGAGGTTCGCCGGGCCTGCGAGGGCATGGGGTTTTTTTATATCCGAAATCACGGCGTCCCCGCCGAGGTGATAGAGGGCGCCTTCGCGGCCTCGCGCCGGTTCTTCGAGCAACCCCTGGATGCCCGGATGAAAATTCACAAGGACCGCTTCACCGCGGCTGCCTGCCGCTCGGCACCACCCGCTATCCCGGCAAGGCGGCGGACTTGAAGGACAGTTTCGATCTCGGCGTCGATCTGCCGTTGGATCATCCAGACTTGGTCGGCGGTCTGCCCTTGCACGGTCCGAACCAATGGCCGGATCTCGAAGGATTTCGCGCGCCGGTCGAGGCGTATTTCCGAGCCGTGCGGGACTGCGGCCTGCGCCTACTCACGCTGTTCGCGCGCAGCCTGGCGGTCTCGGACGATTTCTTCACCCGCCACTACGATAACCCCACGATTCTGATGCGGATGCTGCATTATCCGCCGCAATCACCGGGCGCTGGTGGCGTGCATTCCAAGCTGCGCCGAATCCGGCAGTCCGCCGTTGTATCCGCCGGTCGAGGCCGGTGAATACGTGGCCAATAAGATCCGGACCAATCAGAATCTTAAGTCATGATGTGCCCGGCAACCCTGAACAACTGGAGCCATCGGAGCAGCGATGTCGGCTTCCCGTTACGGGATTGCGCGTTCATGTCTCGGCCTGACGTACCGCGCCGGCAGCGATCAGCTCTTCGATTTCATCCTCCGTCAGGCCCCAATCGGTCAATGCCTGACGGCTGTTTTCACCGGGTCGTGGCGCCGGCCCCTGGATGGCGCCGGGGGTGCGGCTGAAGCGCGGGCTGGGCGCCGGCTGGGTGACGCCCTGATAGTCGGTAAAGGTGCCGCGGGCGCGGTTTTGCGGATGCGCCGGCGCCTCATCGAAGGTCAGCACCGGGGCAAAGCAGGCGTCGGTACCCTCTAGCAGCGCGCACCATTCCTCACGGGTCTTTTCGGCGAAGATGCCGGCCAGATGGGCTCTCCATTGCGGCCAACCGGTGCGGTCCATCTTTTTTGGCATTTTCGTCGCGTCGATACCCAGGCATCGGATCAATTCGGCGTAGAACTTGGGCTCTATTGCGCCGATCGAGACAAATTTCCCGTCCTTGGTTTCGTAATTGCCGTAGAAATGGGCACCGCCATCCAGCATGTTGGCCTGGCGGTCGTCATGCCACCAGCCGGCGGCGCGCAGGCCGTGGGTAAACGCCGTCAGGGAGGCGACACCTTCGATCATCGCGGCGTCGACGACCTGCCCTTCGCCGCTTCGTTGCGCGTCCAACAGAGCGCTAACCACACCGAAGGCGAGAAACATGCCGCCGCCGCCGAAATCGCCGATCAGGGCCAATGGTGCCGGCGGCGGGCGGTCCGCCTCGCCCATGGCATGCAGGGTGCCGGTCAACGCGACATAGTTCAAATCATGCCCCGCCGCTTGCGCCAAGGGTCCGTCCCGACCCCAGCCGGTCACCCTGCCATAGACCAGGCGAGGATTGTCCGCCAGGCATTCGTCCGGCCCTAGTCCAAGGCGTTCCATCACGCCGGGCCGGTAGCCTTCGATCAAACCGTCGGCCCGCGCCGCCAGGCGCCGCACCGTGGCCACGCCGGCGGGCGTTTTCAGATCGACGGCGATGGAGCGGCGGCCGCGCGACATGGGATCGACATAGTGATCGAACCGCTGGCCCGG
>CAYLTU010000564.1:0-2018 GCA_964386465.1 uncultured Rhodospirillaceae bacterium | reverse complement strand
ATAGCAGGCCGAAGAGCGCGACAAAGAGAACTCCGACGATAACGCTTACCGGTCTTTTAATAGCGGAGTCGACGATTTTCATGGCGGACCCGTTATTGGTGTTTTCGGATAATGCGGATGTCCTGGCCGTCCCGCAGTCGTTCGTTGCCGCGGACGACGGCTAGATCGCCGGCTTGCAAGTCTCCACTCACCGTGACAAAGCCCTGGTGGGCGAGGCCAGTTTGAACGGGGCGGCTAATCGCTTTGCCGTCCCGTGCAAGATAGACCACCTGGCCCATCGGGCCGGAGACTAAGGCGTCTTTGTGCACGAGTACGGATTCCGGTTCCTTGGCGATGCGGAATTGCACCCGAGCCGACATATTGCTGCGCATCATGCCGTCGGGGTTGGCCGTCTGAACGACGACGGGGAACGTGCGCGATTCCTGGTAGCCTTCGGCGAGAATGGCGATAATACGGCCCTTTACGGGTGCCCCGCCGAGGGCATCGACGGAAATTTCGGCTTCGGCGCCCAGTTGCAAGTGCGAAACGTGTTGTTCGGAAACATTTGCATAGACACGGACAGTATCGGTGTATATGACCCGTGCGATATCGCCGCCACGGGACACCCATTGACCTACCGAAGTGAAGGTTTGGATGATGTGTCCGGGGAAGGGGGCGCGGATCGAGAGATTGTCGACTTGCGCCTTGAGCCCGTTTAATTTGGCACGGGCGCGGGCGAGTTCATAGGCGTCATCGCGCAGGGCCTGTTCGGAGACGGTGTCGGTCGCGCGCAGCTTGATGCTCTGGCGGTGGTTCGCCTGCCGCAGCGCGAAATCCGCTTCTGCCTCGGCGAGGGAGGCGGTGAGTTCATCGTTTTTGAGCAAGAATAGGGTTTCACCGCGTTTTACGGTCTGTCCGGAATCGATAAACCGTTGTATGGTCAGTCCTTCGGTCTCGGTGGCGACTAGGCTTGCGCGCCGCGGTTGGATGCGGCCGAGAACGGAAAATTCCTCGGCAAAGGGTTTTGTGAGGACTTCGGCGACGATAACGGGGGTCGGTGGGCGTTCTTGTGCGGAGAGGTAGGACGGTAACAGGCTCGGGCCACATAGCAGGATGGCTAACAACAGGCGGATAGACGGCATGGAAGCTTCTCCTAGCAGGTGGGATGGGCACCGCCTAAATGTAGGGGCTGGCCCGGGCTATGACAATGGGTTTACTCCCAGACGATCACTTCGATACGCCGGTTAAGTTTTTTGTTCTCGGGCGTGTCGTTGGGAACCATCGGTTGGGTTTCGCCGTAGCCCCTGGCCTCTATCATGCCGTCGGTGATGAAGGGGTAGGTGTTGATTAGGAATTTGACGACTAAGTTGGCGCGTTTATTGGAGAGGGTTTGATTATCCGCGGCGTCGCCGTCGGAGTCGGTGTGTCCTTCGACAATGATTTTGCCGGGGGAGAAATTCTCAATGAATTTAGCTACTTTGGTGAACTCGGCAGCCGCGTTAGCGGTGAGGGAGAAATCGCCCCGATTAAACAGCACGCCCGAATCGACGCTCAGCCGCGGCACGACGAGATCGCCCTTGAGCGGTACCTTGAACTTTATTAAATGCAGGTTGATGCTTTCGCCTTTGGCAAAAGTCCCCATCGAAGAGCCGTTTTGCGACTCGATGATGGTCATCGTGCCGATAAGGATCCGCACGCCGTGCGCCAGGGAGGGGTGGACTTTCTTTTCGCGGTAGACATTGAGTATGTCCCCGCGATTAATGCTGACTTCCTGGCCCTTATCTATATAATACAGGCGCGGGTCACCGTCGCCGGGGCGCAATTCGCCGGTATCGTTGGGGCGGAGGACGGCGAGGATCCGCGGGGGATCAAACTTCCTTTTTGCGGTGGTGGCCGTTGAGGCTTGGGCTGAAGCGTGTTGGCAACAATATAGGCCGAGTAAAAAGGCGAGCAATGGAAGTCGTAAAACTTGCATAATAGTTGAATCCGAACGTTAGGGTAAACGGGCACCTATATGAAAATACCATAAAAAGGGGGGA
>CAYLTU010000563.1:0-2027 GCA_964386465.1 uncultured Rhodospirillaceae bacterium | reverse complement strand
GGTACTTCCAGCGCTATGTACAGCAACTGCCGACACGTGGCGAGATCGTTTTCTTTGACCGTTCTTGGTACAATAGAGCCGGTGTCGAGAGGGTCATGGGATTTTGTTCTCCAGCCGAGTACATGGAATTCATGAGACAGGTTCCGGAGTTCGAGAGGATGCTTGTACGAAGTGGAATACACATTTTCAAGTTTTGGTTCTCGGTTAGCAGAGAAGAACAATTGCGTCGTTTTCAGTCGCGTCAGAACGATCCTCTGAAACATTGGAAACTAAGTCCCATTGACCTTGAATCGCTTGATCTATGGGACGATTACTCCGAAGCCAAGGAAGCGATGTTCTTCAACACTCACACGGCCGATTGCCCGTGGACCGTTATTCGTTCGGACGACAAAAAGCGTGCTCGGTTGAATTGTATGCGGCATTTCTTGTCGAGCCTCGACTATCCTGAACTTGACGAAGAAGTTTTGATCAAACCTGATTCGACAATCGTGGGGCCGGCGGATACATTCTATGAAACACTTACCGACTACGATCCGAGTATGCAGATTCGAGATTAGGCTTGGGGTCGGCTGTCTAACCTAGGCCATTTGAGACGGTTTCGGTTTGCTGCCACTAGCCGAAATGCGGTCGCCCCTCGGCATGAAAATCTGCCTTAGATCCGCGGCGAGCTTCGCGGTCGACAGCTACGACGGCATTCATGCCGAGGAGATTTTCCGTGCCAATTCGCGCAACTTCGGCGAGGAGCTGCCGGCGGCAAGCAGACGTTGCGTAAGCTGGTGCGGGGCGAAGGTTGACCTGCGGAAAAGGGTCCGCTTGGTCGGCGACGAAGGCGCTCTGGTAAATCGAACGGGAGACGTTGTCCGAAAACCCAATCGAACCCATATATTTCCAACAGCCGGAAAACCAACGCGCGGACGATCAAGTCATGCTTACATCGGCGTTTACGATGGTACCTTTCGCGACCCTTCGGCGCCTTTCTCTCCTGGCGGTCCTGCTCGGAATGCCGTTATGGGGGTGCGGTGCGGTAGATGGGTATGAGGAGACGGCGTTAAAGAAGACCGAGATTTCGCAGATTGATCGTCGTCACAGCCATAGCTGGGCGCTTGCAAGAATTCCGGGACATTCCACGAGGTCGTTTAGGCATGATTCGTTTGTCGAGGAAGTCGACGGTAAACAGGGCATAGGGCAGCGGTACGATGTTCCGCCAGGACAACATACGGCGAAGGTCCGTTACCGGCGGCATGCTCCGGTAGGTCTGTGCAACCAGTTTTCGTGTTTCGATTCCCACGTCGCCGATCTGACGATAGAGTTCGCCACCGAAGCCGGTCATGAGTACCGCATTCCAGCGGAACGCCGCTACGGGCGCGACTGGATTTGGGTCGAGAACATCACCAGCGGCAAGGTGGTCGCCGGCGAAACGCCGCGCCGGCCAACCTCCGAATAGCCTATTTCGCGCGCGTCGGCGCGATGATGAGAATTCCGTCGTCAGGAACGGCGACGAAGCGGGTCTGCTAGCGCGCCGCCGCGCATCGACGGCGCCGCCGGGCGATTCATGCGGCCCATTGCCCTCGGGCGGAAGAATTACCTTTTCAAGAAATTCGAAGGCGGCGGCAAATCAGCCACCATCGCCTATATGCTGATCGAAACCGCGAAGCACATCGGCGTCGATCCGCAAGCCTGGCTCACCGACGTTCTCGGCCGCATCGCCGAACACAAGATCACAAAACTCGACGAGCTCTTATCCTGGCGTTACGCTGAAGCCTCAGCGCAACAGCGGCTTTGGTCGCGCAACAGGGCGGTATCGTCGGACGGTTACGTATATGCTTTGGCGGCAGGTCAATTGGCGGGTTGCCACGCTTACGCTTAGCGACCTGCGGATTACCGTCGATGGCCAAAGTGACCCCTCTGTTGACCGGAACCGATGGTCATCCGGGGAATGTCACTTGGCTTGGCTCGGGGGAGACCGATGAACAAACTCGAAAGGTTCCACGCCGCCGTAACCGGGGCGCCGGTCGACCGGGTTCCGG
>CAYLTU010000562.1:0-2029 GCA_964386465.1 uncultured Rhodospirillaceae bacterium | reverse complement strand
CAAACTGTTACCCATCTTCCCGGTCGGGCCAGGTGGGGGTGGACGGCGGAACCGTCTATATTTTGCGCTAGTCGCGCACCGCGACCCTCAGGTCGATCATGACCGACGCGTTCTGCGGCAGCCGCACCATGCCGAGGACGCTGCGCGCGTGACGGCCGTTTTCGCCGCCGAAGGCCGCGATGTACACCTGGGAGGCATGGTCGGCGATACGGGAAATATATTCGAAATCGCTTGTGCAGGCGACATAGGCGTTCAGGTGCAGCACCTTCTCCACCCGCTCCAAGGAGCCCAGCTCATGTTTCAGCCAGGCCAGCGATTGCAGCGCGCAGAGCTGCATCTGGCGTCCGGCCTCCGCCTCGTCGATGTCGGCGCCGACCCGGCCCGGATTGGTCTGTACGCCATCGACCTTGGCAAGCTGCCCGGCCAGATAGGCCGTGCCGTTATGGATCGTCAGCGGCAGGTAGTCGAAGGCCGGCGTCTCGGCCGATGGCAGGACGAGATTTTGGCGGGCAAGGTTCTGCTCGGGGTCCAAGGAACGGCTCCTCTGCTGGCGGTCGCGATTTGCCGCATGGTTTAAACGGTCACGCCTTACTACGATAGAGCAGTTAGAAGATGTCTGCGAAATGGCAAATGTGGACGCCGTTCACCCCCACCCTAACCCTCCCCCATCGAGGGCTGAAACGCTCATCAAAGGCGTTTCAGGGGATAACTTTCTGATAACGCATTGTTTTCCCTTCCCCCCTTGCGGGGAAAGGTTAGGATGGGGGGTGAAACGACTCCTGTAGCAGTGATTCGCAGTGGTTTCCGTAGGGGAGAGAACAATGGCCGCAGACAACTCACCGGCAACACCCGACGTCACGATTCTCGGCGCCGGCATCGTCGGCATCGCGACGGCGCTGTCGCTCACCGAGCGCGGATTCAAGGTCGCGCTGATCGACCGCAGCCCGCCGGCGGAGGGCGCCAGTTACGGCAACGCCGGCTCGCTGTCGCCCTGGGCCTGCGTGCCGCAATCGATGCCCGGTCTTTGGAAAAGCGCGCCCGCGTGGCTGGTCGATCCAGAAGGCCCCATCGCGCTGCGCCTGATTTACGCGGCGAAATTTCTGCCCTGGGCGATCAGGTTCCTGCGCGCCGGACAGGAACACCGGCTGTCGGCGATCGCCGACGCCATGATCGCGCTGACGCGGCCGACGGTGACGCTGTACCGCCATCACCTGGAAGGAACGGGGGCGGAGGAACTGGTCCGCGACTCGATCTATGTCCATGTCTTCCGCAACGGCGCCGACGCGGATCTGTCGAACCTCGCCTGGCGCCTGCGGGCCGAGCGGCAGGTGCCGCTGGAAGTGGTGAAGGGCGACGCGCTGCGTGAAATCGAACCCGCCCTGTCGCCGGATTTCGAAGCCGCCGTGCTGATCAAGCAGCAGGGCCGCGCGCTCGATCCCGGCGGCATCGGCAAGGCTCTGGCGGAGAAAGCCGAGACAATGGGCGTCGAGTTCCTGCAGCGGAGCGTGGAGCGTCTGGCGCCGGAAGCGGATGGCGGCTGGCGGATCGACACCGACGCCGGCGCGGTCCCGGCGAAACGCGTGGTCGTCGCCATGGGCGCCTGGTCGGCCAAGCTGATGCAGGATCTGGGGGTAAATGCGCCGCTGGAGGCGGAACGCGGCTACCATCTCGTCTTCAAGGATCCGGGCATCACGCTGAACAACGCGATCATGAACGTGGACTCGAAGTTCGTCGTGAGCTCCATGGCGGCCGGCGTGCGCTGCGCGGGGACGGCGGAGTTCGCCGGGATAGAAGCCGAGCCCGATTACCGCCGCGCGCAAGTGTTCAAAAGGCTGGCGAAGCGCATGTTCCCCCATATCAACACCGAAGACACCGAGGAATGGATGGGCCCCCGGCCCTCGACGCCGGACTCGGTTCCCTATCTCGGCGAAGTGCCCGGTTTCGCCAACCTCTACGCGGCCTACGGGCACGGCCATACCGGCATGACCATGGGCCCGAAGACCGGCGAGGTCATCGCCGCGCTGATCGC
>CAYLTU010000561.1:0-2030 GCA_964386465.1 uncultured Rhodospirillaceae bacterium | reverse complement strand
CCGGGAGGACAATTCAGAAATGCCGAAACGAATTCTCGAAGGCGTGCGGGTGCTCGACCTGACGCAGTATTTCGTCGGGCCGCATACGACTCTTTTGCTCGCCGGCATGGGGGCCGAGGTGATCCGCGTCGACAACCCGGCAACCGGCGATACGCTGTCGGACACGCCGATCTATGCCGGCCCGGAGGGCGTGTCCTTCGAACGCAAGACTCCGGACGATCTCGGCGTGCCGTTCCTCAAGCGCAGCCGGGCCAAGAAGGCGGTGACCCTGAACCTGAAAGACCCGGAGGGCGTCCGGTTGATGTTGGAACTGGCCGGCAAGTCGGACGTGCTGGTGGAAAATTTCAGCGTCGGAGTCACCAAGCGGCTCGGCGTCGATTTCGAGTCTCTGCACGCGCACAATCCGCGGCTCGTCTATTGCTCGATCACCGGCTACGGCCAGACCGGCCCCGACGCCAACTTGAAATGCTACGACGTGGCGGCGCAGGCCGCATCCGGCCTGATGAGCATGACCGGGCAGCCGAACGGGCCGCCGACCAAGGCGGGAACGGCTTTGGCCGATTCCATTTCCAGCGTCTTCGGCCTCTCCGGGATATTGGCCGCGCTTTATCACCAGGAACGCACGGGTGAAGGTCAGCATGTCGATGTCGCCATGGTCGATTCGGTCTTCTCGCTGATCTATGACGACCCGCTGGAGGGCTACAAGCAGCTCGGGCTCGACTACCGGCAGGGCAACCGAGCGCCGCGGGTGTCGCCTTTCAACAGCTACAAGACGAAGGACCGCTGGTTCGTCATCGCGACCTCGACCGACGCGCAATGGCAAACGCTCTGCGACGTGATGGGGCGGGAGGACCTGAAAAGCGATCCCGATTTCGCGACGGGCAGCGACCGGCTTCTGATCAATGACCGGGTCGACGCCGTCATCGCCGAATGGGCCGCCCTGCAGGACGGCGATGATGCGCTGGCCCGGTTGCGCGAGGCGGGCATTGTCTGCAGCCCGATCAACGATATCGAGGACGTGAAGGCCTGGCCGCATATCCGCGCCCGCGGCATGGTCGAGGATTTGATCCACCCGACCTTGGGCCGCTTGGAAGGTCTCGGGGCGGCCGGCTTCCCGATCAAGTTCAGCGGCACGGAGACCGGATACGAAGGTTTGCCCGTGCTACCGGGGACGAACAACCGGGAAATTCTTGGCGGGTTGCTGGGCTTGGACGATGCGGCGCTCGAAAAACTCGCCGAAGACGGCATCATTTGAGGGAGCAGGCCATGACACGACAGAACATCACTTCGGGAAATCCTTTCGAGCCTGTGTTCGGCTATTCCCGCGCCGTGCGGGTCGGCGGCACGATCCATGTCTCCGGGACCACGGCCGACGGCGCCGATGCCTACGAGCAGGCGGGCAATGTCCTGACGATCATCGGGAACGCGCTGGCCGAGGCGGGCGCGGGGCTGGAGAATGTGGTGCGCACGGTCGTCTACGTGACCGATATGGAAGCGCACGCGGACGGCGTGACGAAAGCGCATGGCGAGGCCTTCGGCGGCATCCGCCCGGCCAGCACCCTGGTCGCGGTCACCGCGCTGCTGCGCCCGGAACTGGTCGTCGAGATCGAGGCGTATGCCATCGTCGAGGACGAGTGAAACTACACACACGCGTTTCCCGGGCTTGACCCGGGATCCAGACTGCTCCTGCAGCGGGTCTAGGGTGAGCCGTGCATCGCTTTCGGGGCTGGACCCCGGCCCCTCGGGTCAAGCCCAAGGACTGGCCGGGGAACACTGTGGTGATGCGGCACCGATAACGCTTCCCTACTCCGCCGCCGACTCCTGCCCTTGCACCGTGAAGAACGACGCGGACCTGGGCTGTTCCGGCAGTTCGATCAGCGCTTCGGTCAGCCGCGCGGCGCGCATTTTCTCGCCGCGCAGGATCATGCCCTCGTTCGGGCTCGGCATCGGGTTGCGGGCGATCGGGAAGGCGTCGGCCGCGCTGTAGACGCAGATATAGAGGTTGCGCGACCGGTCGGACCCGTTCGGCG
>CAYLTU010000560.1:0-2046 GCA_964386465.1 uncultured Rhodospirillaceae bacterium | reverse complement strand
TTCGGGATGTCCTGACTGTGCACTAAGTACGTGGTGAATTGCACCACATTACCCCAGCCCGCGCCCTCGGCGGCAAGCGCCTTCTCGATATTGCCGAAGACCTGGACGCATTGCGCGTCGAAATCCCCGATGCCGACGGAAGTACCGTCCTTATCGGCGGAGAGCGATCCGGCGATGAACAGGAACTCGGAAGCCTTCACCCGCGTGATCTGGGAGTATTGGCCCAGCGGCGACCCGAGACTTTCCGGATTGTAGATTTTGATATCGGCTGCCATCCCATTGGCTCCCTTGTCTGATTTCTTTAAGTCGGCGTTCCCTTGACGACCTTCTCGCTGAGCAGCGCAACCGCGTCCTCGAAGGACGGATTTATGCCGTCCGCCGGCTGAACTTCCGCATCGACGGTGCGGGCGTGCGAGCGCCGGGTGCTCGCCGACATGATCGGCTCCATGCCGAGCTCCGCCAGGTTCTCCATGACCTTGTCGACTTCCTCCATGCGGCGCTTGGCGTGATTGGTGTGGCTCGCCGTCAGCGATGTCACCATGCCGGCAAACGTCCTGTCGTCGATATCGGCGAAGCAGGCGAGCACTTCGTCGGTCAACCCGGCGCGGTGCGCGG
Source organism: uncultured Rhodospirillaceae bacterium (assembly GCA_964386465.1). Taxonomy (GTDB): domain Bacteria; phylum Pseudomonadota; class Alphaproteobacteria; order UBA8366. Next base: position 1,431 of record CAYLTU010000560.1, on the reverse strand, counting down.
CGACCATGCATTCGACGCCGAGCGCTTCCAATCCCTTGAGCATGATCGAGCGGATGATCTTGACCGCCGAAGCGTCCCCGGCGCGGTCACTCATCACGCTGACGTCGAACCCAATGGGCCGCATCCAGGCCGCCGCGCGCTCGGCGGCCGGCCCCGACAGCACGAAGGGCGCGCGATGGCCGTAGGTGCTGAAACCGCCCATCGCCGCCACATCGACATAGTCGATTCCCGCCGCGTCAATACTGGCCGCGATCGCGGCGGTCTGTTTGCCGGTCAAGGTGTTGACGTCGAGATAGAGGGTACCCGGACGCAGGAGCGGTTTTGCGCTTTCCGCTGCACTCTTGGCGTCGACTCCGGTCACAACGGAGATGACGAAGTCCGCCGCGCCCAACGCTTCGGTGTAACGGTCGTCGATCTCGACGCCGATCTCGCGCGCGCGTTCCGTGATCGCGGGGCCCCGCACGTTGTCTTTCTGCGCGGTGTCCACCGCCAGGATGCGCCGCGACGGGTCGTCGCTTCGCCAATGCTCGGCAAGTCCGCGCGAAATCGCCGTGCCCGCCTCGCCGAGCCCGAGCACGGCAACCGTTGCGACCTGATCCGCCATATCGTTCATCCTTCGGAATTTTTGTTTATCGGTTCCGCGCAGTATAAACACCGCGGCGGATCGATCGACCGCCGGCCCGCGATTTCCCCGAAAAGGACAGAGATTGAGCTACAAGATCCTGATCACGGCACCGACATTGGCGGACAAGGCAATGGCGCTGCTCGACACACTCGGCGCGACTTATTTCACGATTCCCGAAGGGTCAGACGACTCGCTGATCTATGATATCGCCAACCGCGAACAGGTCGATGCCATTATCGTACGTATCGGCCAAATCGACGCGCGCGTGATCGACGCATCTGCAAACCTGCGCGTCCTATCGAAGAACGGCATCGGCGTCGACAACGTGGATGTAGCGCACGCCACGCAAAGCGGCATTCCCGTCGTAAACGGACGTAATTCGAACTCGCAATCGGTCGCCGAACATGCGCTCGGCATGATTATCGCGCTACTCAAGGATTTCCGACGGCTTGACGGCAGCGTCCGCGCCGGCAAGTGGGAAAAGGCCAGCTATCAAGGCATCGAACTCTACGGCAAGCATGTCGGGCTGATCGGCTTCGGTGGCAACGGGCGCGCATTGGCGAAACTGCTGCTGCCGTTCGGGGTGCGAATTTCGGCCTACGACCCCTATCTCGACGACGCCGACTTCTTCGACGGCGTGACGCGTTCCGCAACGCTCGACGAATTCGTCGCCGACGTCGACATCCTCAGCGTCCATTGCCCCCGGACGAGCGAGACGGAGTGCATGATCGACGCCGCGCGCTTCGCGCGGATGAAACCGACGGCCAATCTGATCAACTGCGCCCGCGGCGGCATCGTCGACGAGG
>CAYLTU010000559.1:0-2070 GCA_964386465.1 uncultured Rhodospirillaceae bacterium | reverse complement strand
CTGTTACCCATGTCGCCGGTACAAACTGTTACCTATCTTCCCGGTCGGGCCGGGGTGGAAACGGCGCGTTTGAAAATGAACCTGGCCGCCACTATTGCTTTAAGCCAACGTTCCCTCACGGCGGCGCAGCAGCCTGCCCGGTAGCGCCTCCGTATGGTCGCCCCGATCGATCACCACCGTGCCGTTGACGATCACCGTCTCGACCCCGCTCGGATAGGTGTGCGGCTCGTCGAACGTCGCCTCGTCCCTGATCGTCTCGGCGTCGAACACCACTAGGTCGGCCGCATAGCCTTCGCGCAGCAAGCCGCGTTCGGTCAGGCCGAGCGCGGTCGCGGCGATGCCGGTCATCTTGGCGATCGCCTGCGGCAGGGTCAGCAGGCCCTGGTCGCGGGCGTAGCGGCCGATCAGCCGCGGGAAGGTGCCGTAGAGACGCGGGTGCGGCTTGCCTTGGCCCGTCACGCCATAGGGCGCGACGCAGGGCCCGTCCGACCCCACGGTCGCGGAGGGCTCGGAGGCGATGCGGCGCACATCGTCCTCCGACATGCAGCGCACCAGGATCCGCGTCGCGCCGCGGTCGGCGATGACGATGTCGAAGATCGCGTCGAGCGGGTCGACATTGCGCGCCTCGGCGATCGCCTCGATGGTCTCGCCCGGTTCGGCCGCGCCGTGCGGCGAGATGGCGATGCGGATATCGGCCCAGCTTTCCAGGCGGCCGAAATTGTTGAAGCCCACTTCGGCGATCTTCTGGCGCACGCGGGAACGGGAATAGGGGTCGGCCAGCCGCGCCAGCATCGCGTCCATGCCGCCTTCCTGCAGCCAGGTCGGCAGCAGGAAACGCAGCGGATTGGTACCCCAATCGTAGGGGTACTGGTCGCAATGCACGTCGACGCCGCGCGCCCGTGCGTCCGAGACCGCCCCGAGCAGCTTGTCCGCCTCGCCCCAATTGTCGATGCCGCTCAGCTTCATATGCGCGAGCTGGACGTGGATGCCGCATTGCTCGCCGACATCGATCGCTTCCGCCACCGCCTCGTGCACGCCGTGGCTTTCGTCGCGCACATGGCTGGAATAGCGCCCGCCATGCGCCTTCACGACATGGCCCAGCGCGTGCAGTTCTTCCGGTTTGCTGTAGCAGCCCGGCGCGGTGAACAGGCCGGACGACAGGCCCAACGCTCCGGCCTCGAGCCCTTCGGCCAGCATCGCCTGCATGTGCCGCAGCTCGCCGTCGGAAGGCTCGCGGTCCTCCATGCCCATCGCCATGATGCGCAAGGTGTTGTGCCCAACCTGCATGACCGTGTTGACCGAGATGTCCGGCCAGGCATCCATGTAGCGCGCGAAGTCGGTTTCCTCGAAGGGCAGCCAGGGCGCGCTGCCGGACAGATAGTCGCGCAGCATCTCGACCTTGTCGGGCAGCGCCGGCGCGACGGAGAAGCCGCAATTGCCGACCACCTCGGTGGTCACGCCCTGCCGGATCTTGCACTCCGCCTTGTGATTGAGCGGCAGGGTGAAGTCGGAATGGGTGTGGATGTCGATGAAACCGGGCGCCACGATGCGGCCGTGCGCTTCGATCACCCGCTCGGCGCTATCGGTGCAGTTTTCCTCGATGGCCGCGATGCGCCCGTCCCGGATCGCCACGTCCGCGACCCGTTCCGGCCCGCCCGTACCGTCGATCACGGTGCCGCCCTTGATCAGAATATCGTCCATCGCTGATTCCTCCCGGATTTGCACTCTATTCTGGAGGATTGCGATTTAAAGAATTGTCCCCTCACCCTGCCCTCTCCCCAAGGGAGAGGGTTCAAAATTCACGGTTACATCAGCTTCCCCTCTCCCTTGGGGAGAGGGCAGGGTGAGGGGAAGACACTTCGCTAGCGCGCGCCTCCCGACAATTTGAAGCGTAGCGCGCCTACGCCGCCCTGATCCACACCGCCGTGTCGTGGAACACCGCGCCGCCCTTCGGCGGGCCCGGTTCGGCGCTGGTCAGAACGTTGACGCCCATGCCTTCGCCGAATGCCGTGTTCGGCCAGATGCACTCCACCACCACCACGCCGCGCTGCAGCCCGTCGAAGGCCTCGG
>CAYLTU010000558.1:0-2081 GCA_964386465.1 uncultured Rhodospirillaceae bacterium | reverse complement strand
CGAACCGAAGTCAACGATACCGTGCGGGATGTCGGCTACTAGGTGTCTAGCAGACTAAAAAGCACGAATGCGGATGTTGTGCCGCCCCGATTGCCGCCTCTTTCCATAATACGCGATATGCGGCTTGATTTTTGTAGCCGCATAGTGTTGCGACATCGTCGGCAAGATTGATATGCGACACCATCTTTGGCCTACTGGCGGCGCCGCTGGATAGGCTGCCCGGGCTATCCGTCGAGCCGGTGGAAGCGAAAATCACTTTCGTTTCGAAGGACGACGCTCTGCAGGATGCCGTTGAAAAGCTGCGTCGGAAGGACGTAAAGGCCTTGCCCTACGGTCCGCAACGCATTCGCCTCGTCACGCATGGCGGCATCGACGATGACGCCGTCGCACGCACCGTCGATGCCTTTGAGAAGATCGCGGCGACTCAGCCCTCCGCCTCGTAGGGCGGCGCGACGCGGGGGACTTCGCTCATGATGGTGGACGGGATATCGTCGATCAGTTCGTCGACGGTGAACAACCCGTCGCCGCCCTTGTGCAGCGCCTTCAACTCTTCGCCGAAGTAGTAATTGTGAATGCGGCCGCGCTCGACATGGAAGACGTGGCCGTTGATGTCCTGCGCCTGGTCGGTGCACAGATAGGCGACCATCGGCGCGATGTGCTCCGGTCCGCGCGGGCGGCTGGCGCGGTCGAACTGCTCCTGCGTCAAGAGCCCGCTTTCCAGCTTGCGCTGGCGATTGGCGACGACGGCGTCGTTGACGGTCATGCGCGTATCCGCCGACGGGCAGATCGCGTTGGCGGTGAGCCCGTAGCGGCTGGTCTCTTTGGCGATCGACCGTGTGAGAGCGATGATTCCGGCCTTGGCGGCGCTGTAGTTGCACTGTCCGACAGACCCCTTGAAGGCGTCCGAGGAGAAATTCACGATGCGGCCCGACCTGGCCGTGCGCATATGCTTGATGGCGTGGTGGGACATGGCCCAGTGTCCCTTTAGATGCACCGACATGACGAGATCGAAATCCTCTTCGGTCATGTTCCAAATCATCCGCTCGCGCAACACGCCGGCGACGTTGACGAGGATGTCGATCTTGCCGTGGTCGTCGACGACCTTCTGGACCATCCGGCCCGCCGCGGCGTAGTCGGCGACGGAATCGTAATTCGCCTCCGCCTTGCCGCCCGCCGCCTCGATTTCCGCGACGACCTCGTCGGCGGGTTTATCGCCGGTATTCGCCTCGCCGTTGCGCCCCACGCCGGGATCGTTGACCGTGACGATCGCGCCCTCCTGGGCGAGTAGGAGCGCGACTTCCCGGCCGATCCCACGACCGGCGCCGGTGACGATAGCGGTTTTTCCCTGCAAGTGCATTTCTATTTCCCCTAACGATATTTATCCTGCTTTCGACATTGACGGAGCGATGCTTATCCGTCGAACCATTTTATATTCTAGCGCGCAGACACACCGCCGCAATTCAAAGCAATTCCAGCGCCCACGCGCTGTCCGCCAGTGTACCGCAGAGGTGTTAAGCCACATGCTCCTCGCGCCAGTGTAGTGGTACCGGAACAGCAAGTCGCAACCCAAACCAGATCGCAGACGCAACGGCGCTAACAGCCTCGCAGCATTGCGCCTTCTATTTACGCTACTTCTATTTACCAGTTATGAAGTCGGCCTGGATCCAATTTAAGGCGCTTTCGCCCGCCCCTACTTGATTGCAGGTTTCACCATACCTGCGGCTACCAAAATATTGAATCCACTCCGATTCGGTGAAGTTACGATTTACTAACTCGCAGGCTAGATCCCGCAGAAATTCCGGATTATGACTCCACTCCACTATTCCATGTCCACGTGGGCCCATATAAGTGTTACTGCCTTCATAAACCGTAAATAATTTGTCTCCATTCGCGCTAATCGCGACGTGCGAAGAATCCGGCGACGGTATTGCCCCAAATGCTGCGTATTTACTCAAGAACGGCTCGAAAACCATCGGTTCACCGACGAACTGCCGGCCAAGATCGTCCAATAACCAAAATCGATGATCACTAGTGTGATGATTCTGAAGTTCGTCGCATTGAATGCGACGAAATTTGGGATC
>CAYLTU010000557.1:0-2082 GCA_964386465.1 uncultured Rhodospirillaceae bacterium | reverse complement strand
CTCTGTGACGGCCTCTCCTATCAGATGAGGGAGTTTTCGGGGCTCAGGTCACAGATCCTAAATTTCGTCGCTTTCAATGCGACGAACTTCAGAATCATCACACTAACGCTCGACCGGTACATCCGGCACCCAGCAATATCCGTCGGGGTCGAGGATATAGGCCTCCCTCAGCCCGTGGCCCTTGTCGGCGGCGCCCGCAAGAACTGTGTATCCCGCATCCCGGGCGCGCTGTTCCGCGGCGTCGGGATCGAGTTCGTGGATACGGAATTCCGCGCCTATGCCGCGTCCTTCCTCGTTCGACACGAATCCGACGAGCGGATGTTTGTCGTAAGTATGGTCGGCGTGGAGAATCCAGTTTGCGCCATCGCGTGCGAGAACGGCGAAATCAGGGTCGGCGTATACCGTCTCCGCTTGCAGGACGGTATTCGCGAACGCGACGGACGCGTCGACATCGGCGACCAGCAAGTTCAACGAGATGCCTTTCAGGGTGCGGCTGAATTCGGCCGCCGGCATCCACGGATCACCGGTGCGCTTTTTCGCCATGATCCGCCTCCTGTCGGGGTCCCGGAATCAACAACGCGCCCCCCAAATGTTACCCCGGAGGACGCGTGAACACGGCAGAGAAATACGCTGTCGCGGTTAGTAGCCTTCGCGCTCCAGCCGTTTGCGCATCAGCTTCCGGTACCGCCGTTTGGCTTCGGCCTGCTCGCGCGCGCGCCTTTCGGACGGCTTTTCGTATGAACGCCGGAGTTTCATTTCACGGAAAATGCCCTCGCGCTGCATCTTCTTTTTCAATGCGCGAAGTGCCTGATCGACATTATTGTCGCGTACGACTACCTGAACGATAACCAATCTCCTATTTACAAAATGGGCTACGAGCGGCGGCTTATAACACAGGCCTATTTGCTTGTGAAGGCCGTCGCGCGTTATTTCACGCTGGTTTCATACGGATCCGATGCCCATATTAACGCCCGATGGCTATTCTCAAGATCGCAAAAATGGGGCATCCGGTTCTGCGAGAACCTGCGGAACCGGTTACCGATCCCACAACTCTGGAAATACATCGGCTCATCCAGGATATGGCGGAAACTCTCGTGGATGCGGAGGGTGCGGGCCTAGCGGCACCACAGGTCCATGTACCGCTTCGGCTGATGATATTCCACGTGCCGAGCCATCGCGATACGGAGGGGGGCGAAACGGTACCCCTGACCGTTCTGGTCAATCCGCAGATCACACCCTTGAGCGATGAAACAGACGAAGATTGGGAAGCCTGCCTTTCGGTTCCGGGATTGACCGGCCTCGTGCCGCGCTGGACGTCGATACGGTATTCGGGCGTCGCGCTGAACGGAGAACCGATCGAGCGTGTTGCCGAGGGGTTCCATGCCCGGATCGTCCAGCATGAATGCGATCACCTGGACGGTGTCCTCTATCCGATGCGGATGACCGACCTCTCGACGCTCATGTTCATGGAGGAACGGCGGCATTACGCGGAAGAGCAGGAGGATCATGAAACAGCGGACGAGTTCGCATGACCGGCATCGACAACGACGCGATACGCGATGAAATCCTCCTGGCGGCGCTGTCCCATGTCCCCTTCGACGGATGGGGGGAGACCGCGCTTGTCCGCGGCGCCGAGGATGTGGGTTGCGATACCGCCACGGCGCGACGGCTATTCCAGGGCGGGGCGGCGGAGATGATCGCCTGCCACAGCCGTTACGCCGACCGCTTGATGCTGGAGGAACTCGAGCGCGTTGATCTGGCCTCGATGAAGGTGAGGGAAAGAATTATCGCCGCCGTCCGCATCCGGCTGAAACAAAACGTGGAACATCGCGAAGCCGTCCTCCGCGGGCTGAGCCTGCTTGCGTTGCCGCAACACAATGCTTTGGCGACCCGGCTGCTCTACCGAACGGTCGACGCCATGTGGTACGCCGCAGGCGATACTTCGACCGACTACAATTTCTACAGCAAGCGCGCGTTGCTGGCCGGCGTCTACAGCACGACATTGCTCTACTGGCTGAATGACAAGTCCGATGGGTTCGAGGCGACCTGGGCCTTCCTCGACCGCCGTGTCGCCGACGTGCT
>CAYLTU010000556.1:0-2094 GCA_964386465.1 uncultured Rhodospirillaceae bacterium | reverse complement strand
AGCAAGGAAGCGATGAAGGGCATTCTGAAGCGGATCCAGACCGGCGAGTTCGTGCATCAGTGGATGAACGAATGCGCGGCTGGGCAACCCCGTCTCAAGGCCGAACGGCGGATGTCCGGCGAGCATTCACTGGAGGAAGTCGGCGCTCGCCTGCGCGGCATGATGCCGTGGATTGCGGAGAATGCGCTGGTCGACAAGTCCAAGAACTGATCCGTTTTCCCGCCGCGCTGCCACGCGTAGAGCGGCAGATAGGTAGCGATACGCCCGGGACGCCGTTTCTGCGTTCCGGGCGTTCGCGTTTAAGAATCCGTCCGCTTTGACGGCTTATTAAGCATAATTTCTTGGTAACCTCGTGTTTTGAAATAAACTTTAAAGACTTTTTAACTATATCCGTTTTGATTTATTATCCGTCAAGCGTACTATACGTTGCCGTTATGGATGGATGTAAATACAGCGCTGAATTCGAACAAATCGGTATAAGGCGGCGCTGTATACTCGCGAAGCGTCGAAGTCGACATTTAAAGGCTTGGGAGTAGCTCGTTAAATATGTTTTCACGTATTTTGGGTATGTTGTCCGCCGATATGGCGATCGATCTTGGAACGGCCAATACGCTGGTCTACGTGAAGGGCCGGGGCATCGTCCTCAACGAGCCCTCGGTCGTCGCCATTGCCGAGATCAAGGGCAAGAAACAGGTGCTCGCGGTCGGTGACGAGGCGAAGATGATGCTGGGCCGCACGCCCGGAAACATCCAGGCCATTCGCCCGCTTCGCGACGGCGTCATCGCAGACTTCGAAGTCGCCGAGGAAATGATCAAGCACTTCATCCGCAAAGTGCATAACCGGCGCAGTTTCGCCAGTCCGCAGGTCATTATCTGCGTGCCGTCCGGCTCGACCGCCGTGGAACGGCGTGCCATTCAAGAATCCGCCGAAGCGGCCGGCGCGCGCCGGGTGTTCCTGATCGAAGAACCGATGGCGGCCGCGATCGGCGCCGGTCTTCCGGTAACCGAGCCGACGGGCTCGATGGTCGTCGATATCGGCGGCGGCACGACCGAGGTCGCGGTCCTGTCCCTGGGCGGCATCGTCTATTCCCGTTCGGTCCGGGTCGGCGGCGACAAGATGGACGAAGCGATCATCGCCTATATCCGCCGCAACCATAATCTGCTGGTCGGTGAAGGCAGCGCCGAGCGCATCAAGAAGGAGATCGGCTCCGCCTGTCCGCCGGAAGACGGCGAGGGCGATGTGATGGAAATCAAGGGCCGTGACCTGATGAACGGCGTGCCCAAGGAGCTGCTCATCAGCGAACGGCAAATCGCGGAAAGCCTTGCCGAGCCGGTGGGCGCGATCGTCGAAGCCGTCAAGGTGGCGCTGGAGCATACCGCGCCGGAACTGGCCGCCGATATCGTCGACAAGGGTATCGTCCTGACCGGTGGCGGCGCACTGCTCGGCAACCTCGACTTCGTGCTGCGCCATTCAACCGGACTGCCGGTTTCCATCGCCGACGACCCGCTGTCCTGCGTCGCGTTGGGCACCGGGCGATGCCTTGAAGAAATGAAGACCCTGAAGAACGTTCTGATCAGCATGTACTGAAGCTGGACCCATTATCGGTCTTGTGATGACGAAACGAGGAACTGCGAAACTTGGCAAAACGACCTGAATCGTTTCAGAGAGTGGCCGCCCCGCTGCGCGCGATGGCGCAGCGTTTCGCGTTTCTGTTTCTGCTTGTCGCCGCCGCCGGCGTTCTGCTTCTCGGGAAGGCCGATCCGAAGGTATTCGACCGCGCCCGGATGGTGGTCACGGACGCCTTCGCACCGGTCCTCGACGCCTTGTCGCGGCCGATCGCGACCGGTGCCGCGATCGTCGACGAAGTCAACTATCTGGTCGATCTGCGCCAACGGAACGAGACTCTGCGGGGGGAAAACGCCCGCCTGATCCAATGGCACACGGCGGCGCGCAATTTGAAGGCCGAGAATAAACGCCTGCGCGAACTGCTGCGCTTCGTACCGGACAGTGCCTCGCAATTCATCTCCGCGCGGGTGATCGCCGACACCGGCGGCACCTTCGTGCGCAGCATGCTGGTCAATGCCGGCCGGCGCG
>CAYLTU010000555.1:0-2120 GCA_964386465.1 uncultured Rhodospirillaceae bacterium | reverse complement strand
TAAGCGAAAAAACACATATCGTCATCGTCGACGACGAACCGGATATCCGTGAAACTCTGGAAGAGTATTTCGATCTGAAGGGCTATCGCGTCAGCACCGTGGAGAACGCGGCGGGCATGCGCGATTTGTTGGAGAGGGAAGGCGACGGCATCGATTTGGCGATTGTCGATATCAGCATGCCGGGCGAGGACGGCCTGTCGCTGACCCGGCACATACGGGAATCATCCGATCTTCCGGTTATCATTTTGACTGCCTTCGGGGAGCCCGTCGACCGAACCGTTGGTCTGGAAATGGGGGCCGACGATTATGTCGGCAAGCCGGTCGATTTGCGGGAACTCGAGGCGCGTGTCAGGGCCGTGCTGCGCCGCGTCCGACGCAGCGCCAGCGCAGCGTCGTCCGACTCGGCGCAGAGAAAGGCTAGTGTCGTAGCGATGGGCCTGTGCCAGCTCGACTTGGATTCTCGTAAGCTTTTCGGGGGCGACGGTGCGGAAATCCCGATCACGGCGATGGAATTCGATCTGCTGACCGCGTTCACCGCCAATCCGAACCGGGTGCTTACCCGTGACCAACTTCTCGAACAGGCGCACAATCGCGATTGGGAGCCATTCGACCGTAGTATCGATATCCGGATCGCGCGCATTCGCCGGAAGATCGAACAGGACCCGTCCAAACCGGAAATCATCAAGACCGTTCGCGGCGCCGGCTACATGTTCCGGTCAGACGCATAGGTTCCTCGGCCAACTGTTACAATTGAAACAAATTTTCCAGTATCAGGAAATCCAACCGAAACATTCGTTCGGTACTCTGCTTCCTGTAAACGAGACGGGAAAACTAAGGAGTAGAGTGATGACTGGACAGAACTACGCCATGGAAATCAAGCGGACCGCGAGCGGCGCCGTTAACGACTACCACTACTATCGCGCCGGTTGCCGTATCCGCAGCCAAGCGTTCCATGCCTTCATGAAGCGGCTTCGGACCCGCTTCGCGGGCGAAGCCCAGGTTGCCAAGTCGACTCTTACCGTCGGTCTGCGCTGGGAACCGGAACCCTCTCATTAGTTCGGTCGCGGGGCCAAACCGCTAGGCCGCATCGGAATCAAAGATCGCGGTGCGGTGCGTAAGGCGGTGCTGGTCCGACCCATAATCGCCAACCGCGCAATGCATCTGCGGAGAATCGACCCGTATATCTGAGCAAACTCGCGCTATTCGTCCGGCCTGTCGAACAGCGTAACCGCGGTGCCGACATTTTGCGCTTCGGCTTCGGCCAGAATTTGGCTGCCGAGCATGATATCGCTGATCGCAAAGCCGCGGTGCCACAGAACGATGAGCCCATCCTTCGCTTCCCGGCCGCTGACTTTGCCCGCGGTGACTTCTCCAATCTCGCCATGTAAGTCGTCGCGCGTCAGTTCACCGCTTTCGATCATCGGAGAAAGCTGCCCGCCCTTACAGCACTGCTCCCAGTCGTCGACGACGATCTTTGACGCGCGTCTGATTGTTGCCGGGTCGGTTGCCATGACCCAGCCATAGGTGATCAGAAGGCAATCGTTCTTGAGCCATTCGTCCTTGATCAGCACCTCCGGTCGTTCGAGACGCGTCGCTTCGATGACGATATCCGCATCGCGTACCGCGCTTTCGGCGTCATCGACGGCGATCGCGTTTAGGGAAAGTTTCGCACGGATATCCGCGACAAGCGCCTCTCGGGTTTCAAGCCGTTTGCTGTTCACCCGGATTTCCTCGATATCGAAACACTCGTTCAGCGCCGCGATGTTCGAAAAGGCCGTTCCACGGGCGCCGATATGGCCGATGATCTTGGACGAACGCTTGGCGAGGTGTTTTGCGCCCACGCCGGTCACGGCACCCGTGCGATGCGTGGTAATGTCCGTGGCATCCATGATCGCGCGCGGGATACCGATGCGCGGATTGTAAAGCGTGAGCATGCCGACTTCCGATGGCAGTCCATGCCGGTAATTGTCGACATAGTCGCCGACGACCTTCACGCCGGCCATGTCGATAGGGCCAACCCAGCCGACCAGAACGTTGAAGTGACCGTTGTAACGGTCGTCTAACTGGATATGGGATTTCGGCGGCAGCACGACTTCGCCGCGGCCATGGGCGGAGAGCCC
>CAYLTU010000554.1:0-2126 GCA_964386465.1 uncultured Rhodospirillaceae bacterium | reverse complement strand
GGTAATGAGAAAGGTGATGGTTCTGGCAGTTGTGAGCTTTGTCGCATCTTGGTTTCTTCCGGGAATAGACAGCGCGTTGGCCAAAAATCCATACAGAGCCGTGGAAATGAACGATGCGGACGGCGACGGCCGAATGAACTTTAGTGAGTTTGGCAAGCCGAGGAAGGTCTTCGGGAAGTTCGATGCCGACGGCGACGGATTTGTAACGCCGGAGGAAGTCGCCAAAAAATGGGGTGTCCCCCTGCCGCCCAAACCGACAGGCGATGCGCCGAAACGCACCGCGGCCGAGGCCGGAACCCTGGACGAATCGCAAACTATCATCGCCGATGTTCATATGCACCCGCATCCTGCAAACCACCCGGTCGACGTACTGACCTGGATGAATCGAAATGGCGTGAAATGGGCCGGTCTGGGGTCCTTAGGCGGCGGGCGCAAGGTCCGCGAATTTTATGCCAAGATCATGGGTAACCGCTATATTTCTTTCGGCGGACAAGACCAGCTGAACCGAATTTACAGCGAAGGCGGCAGCGAGGCGCTCGAAGATTCGGAAAACCCGAAATTCAAGGCGATGATGGAGATGTTGAAGCGGGACTTCGAAGCTGGAAAGCTCAAGGGTATTGGGGAAATTTTTGCGAATTCCAACACGACCTCAAAGTTCTGGATGGGCCGCAAGATGAAAATTGACGCGCCAACCAACCGGGCCATTTTTGATCTGGCGACCAAGTTTGGCGGGGTCCTCAACATGCACATGCAGTGGGACAGCGACTCGGTCGAGCAACTACAGGCCCTTGCCGCGTCGAATCCATCCGGCAAGATCATCATGGCTCACTGCGGTTCCAACACCACGGCCAACAACATCCGGGAAATCATGTGGAAGCATCAAAACATCTTCTGCGATCTCTCCGCCCGCCATCCGCCCAAGTTGTCGCCTAAGCTTATGGAGAAAAAACCGGAACAGGTGGTTTTTACGGAATCGGGATTGTTGGACAGCTGGCGGGAGTTGATCGAGGAAATGCCTGATCGGTTCATGGTCGGCACCGACACAGAGAGCGAAGACGACTACGACGGGGGCATCGGGACCATCCGAAGCGGGCTGCTGGCGAACCTGAAGCCGGAAACGGCTGAGAAGGTCGCTTATAAGAACGCCCAGCAGCTTCTCAGGTTGCAATAAGCTGCTTGGTTTGGTTGCTCGTTGAATCCTTCCTCTCAATGTCCGCCTTGGGTCAAAAGCCCTAAATGATCGCACATCTACTGACAGGTGTCTATTTATGCGGGTCAAGAATATTATACGGAGTTATCTATCGTCTCGTTAAGTAAGACAGCACACACAAACAGCCCAAATTCACGTGTAATTTTACCCGTTTTAGATCAGTTCTCACCCTGATTTCGCCGTTTTGACGGCAAATCCCGGCTAATAGCAGTGGCTATCATTTCTGCATTAAAGCATCGTCCCAAGCTTGCCTTCGTCCGACCACCACAACCTTATCCCCCGCCAGACGTGCCGCCGCACCCCCTTCAACTCGGCCTCTGGGCCGGGTGCCTCCCGGCACGGTGTACACCTTTAATCTCGCTGCGGGTCTAGCCCGTCCCCCTGCCGACGGCATGATGGGCGGGGGTACACCGGTTGGTGTACGGGTTGCCGCCAGCGCCGACAATAACCTGATCGCCGCCGCCGAGGTCGCCAGAGTGTCGGTGACGATCGTACCAGCCGATGCCGAAACCGTCGCCGTTGGTGGACGAGGCACCTTGTAGCGCGGCGCGGCTTTGGCGAATCAGCGAGTTCTCCGGCGCCAAGATGAGCGACGACAGGAGGATGCGTGGTCCTGAATAAGCGAGCCAGCGGCACATGACGTAACGAGTCCCCTTTAGACCGATCGCGCGCTAATCGATGGCGGCGCTAACCGCGATTTCGACCAAATGCGGTTGGGACGGGTCGGCCTGATGCGTAAGCTCAACCCCGACACAGACGCGCGCGCAAGGATTGTCGCGGTCGGCCCATGCTACCCAAACGTCATTCATTTCGTCCTTTAGTGCCATGTCCGCGACGTAGATCGTTGCCGTTACCAGCCTCGATTTATCGGTGCCCGCCTCGGCCAGAAGAGCGTCGATTTTGGCAAGGCACTCTT
>CAYLTU010000553.1:0-2127 GCA_964386465.1 uncultured Rhodospirillaceae bacterium | reverse complement strand
GTTACATTCCCTATGGCGAGGAGACCCTGGCGAAGATGCACGGCCAGGTGACGCCGGCCGGCTACAGGGAAGTCTTCGCCATCGGGCCGGACGATGTGCCGGACGAACCCTATTACACCTGCGAATTGGCTTATCCCGACTTCGCGCCGAACCTGTGGCCGGCGGGGCCGCCGGATCTCCGCGAGGCGATGATGCGGTATTACGGCGGCGCGTGAGGAATGGCGAAACCCATGACAATCAGCCGAAAATTTCTGCGCCGCGCTTTCTTCGTGTCATTTATTGCATTTTTGCTTTTAGCCTTTGAATTATCTTCATATTTTTATCTGAAGTGCTGCTCCGAAATCATCTATCCGGCCGCGCGGCATATTATCGACCCGCTGAATAAGGATTGGCTGGACCGTTTTTACAGGACCACCTTCGACCGCGAACTTGGCTGGGTGCCGCGGGCGAACACGCGGGGCGAGAAAATTAACAGCATCGGGCGGCGTTGGACCTGGTCGACGGACGAATTCGGCGCCCGGCGGCATGGCGGGCAGGCCGGCACCAAGAATCCGGCAATCGCGACTTATGGCGATAGTTGGGTGTTTGGCGACGAGGTCGACGACCGTGCGACTTGGCAATTTCACGTGTCTGTCCTGCTGGATAAAACCGTCGCAAATTTCGGCGTCGGGGGATACGGGACCGACCAGGCGTTATTGCGGTTCGATCGCACATTGTCGCAAGGGATTTTGCCGCGGGTCGCCATTCTCGGCGTGACCTACGAGAACCACAATCGCGTCTTTAGCCGGTACCGCCCGTATTACAATCCGCACGCAGGCATCCGGTTGGGATTCAAGCCGCAGGCCTATCTGGACGACCAAGGAGAATTGCGATTCCGGCCTTCCGAATTGCGCGCGCCGGAGTACGATAAATCCATTCTACGGGAACTGGCTGAGGCGTCTCGGAATGGCGATTTCTGGGCCGGTTTCCTGCCGCGGTTCGAGTTCCCTTATTCCGTCAATCTGATGCAGGGCGCGCGGATACGGTTATGCGGCGATTATCCTTGGATTCCCACTTGCGATTTCGGCGGCGCGCCGAACTGGAACCGGCCGGAGACGCGGTCGATCATGACCGCGCTGGTCCGGGAATTCGTACGGAAGTGCAAAAGCAACGGCATCTTCCCGGTTTTGCTGTTTTTTCCCGACCGGAAGCCGCCGTCCTACGCGCTTTACCTTGAGGTATTAAGGAAAGAATTGTCGCAAGAAGGCGTTCTCGTCCTCGATTTCAGCGAAGCCCCTGGCTACACGCCGTCGGGCGTCAGCGTTAGGCGGATCGGCGGCCATTTGTCGGCCCGAGGGAACAGGCTCGTGGGCGAGTACCTGGCGCGGCAACTCGCCGATTTACCGGTTTTAAAGGCCAAGCGGCGCTGACCTCAGTCTCCGAACGCCACACGCAGTTCTCCTATCCCGATCATGTCCTCGATGAAGCCGAAACGGCCTGCCTTCATCTCCCGGGCCGCCCCCATCATGGCGCTGAGCGCGACACGCGACAGACCGGCGCCGATGCTGACCCTTCGCACGCCGATCTCGCCCAACTGATCCAGCGTAATCGTGGGATCGGCGAAGCCCATGACGATGTTTACCGGCTTGCCGACCGCGTCCATGACGACCTTCATCTCGTCGATGGTCTTGAGGCCCGGTGCGTAGAGGACGTCAGCGCCGACTTCTTCGAAGGCCAGGAGCCGTTTGACGATCTCGTCCAGGTCTCCGACGCCAAAGAGCAGACCTTCCGCGCGCGCCGTCAACATGAAGGGTTGGGGGAGGGATCGTGCGGCCTCGACTGCCGCTTGCACGCGCTCGACGGTAAGACCGAACTCGTAGATCGGATCGTCGCGCCTGCCGGTCGCATCCTCGATCGACGCGCCGACCACGCCGGCTTCGTAGGCGAGAGGGATCATTTTCGCCGCTTCGGCCGGATCATCCGCGAAGCAGTTTTCCAAATCCGCGTTCACCGGTAGGTCGGTCGCCTCGCAGATCGCACGGCAGTTCGCCAGGACCGGCTCGGCGGAAGCGATGGTCGAACCGTCGATGCAGCTCGCGCCAAGGCTCGTCGTGGCCAGGGCGTCGAATCCCAGGCTGGCGAGCAGCT
>CAYLTU010000552.1:0-2132 GCA_964386465.1 uncultured Rhodospirillaceae bacterium | reverse complement strand
GCAGAACGCGGAGATAGTCGCGGAACTTGCTCGGCGGCACCGGGTTCTGGCCCATCATCCGCATCGCCGTATGACCCGTACCGATGCCGAGGAATGTGCGGCCCGGCGCCAGCTTGTTGATCGTTGCGATGGAGTGCGCGGTAACGGGCGCGGCCCGCGTGCCGGCTATGGACACGCCGGTACCGAGCCGGATGCGGCTCGTGTGATGGGCGGCCAGCGCCAATGTTGCGTAGCAGTCCGACCAGATCATCTGCGAATCCGGCGCCCAAGCGCTGTCGTAGCCGAGTTCCTCCAAATAGGGAAATATCTGCCAGTCGTCGATCTTGGTCGCGACAACGCCGCCGAACTTCATCGCATGTGCTCCTGCTCTTCAACGCCAGATGTGGGCGACGAGAGTCTCTCTACCAATTCTGCGGAAACGCCATACTCTATTGGCGAGGCTTCAATGAACCGCCCGTCTCGGCCATTTTGCGAAGAAATACTGTTCTCTCTACATCGCTATGAAGACCCGTGAAAATTTCATGCTCGTCGCTTGATAAATCCAGACCGCGATATCCTCTTTTCGCCATGCACTGCGTAAACAAATCACGCTCAGCGCTGCTATTCATGCCCGCCACGATTGCACTTCCAAGCGCCACGCCGATAGCCTCCGCAGGCGTAGCAAACGCATGTGCATGCGGTCCTTCAATCAGGGTCGCAACCTGCCCTCTGCACCGTGTCGCGTCCTTCTCTAGGGATGCAAATTCGATGTTTTGTTTTGTATAGATCGTGTGCCGAACGCAGGCGCTTGCAAACAATAGCGTCAATATGAGCGGCCATGTGACGCTTCTTGTTATCAAAATGCGAAACATCGGTCGTGTACGGTCCGAAATTGTAATCATGCTGATCGATTGGAAGGGTCAGGCCTAGCGTCACCCGCGCACGCACGTCTTGCCTGAACAATTCCTCGGTATTCGGCTGTCCCGACATTGACATACCTGTCTCTAAAGTTCAATCTTCGCAAGAATTTAGCTTCAATACTTCGCATCTAAAATCGAACAATGGCTAACCGGGGCGGTCACATATTTACCTTGGCGATTTCGACAATCGTACTTTCGGCGTGCGTCACCCCCAAATTACCCGAACCGACGCTTTCGAATCTACAACCGAAAACTTCCTATTTCGTCGACGCCATCGAAGTCGTCGTGGACGACAAAGTTAAATCGGCAACGATCAAAAGCCATATCGAAAACGTGCTTCGGAATCTACCAAGGAGTAAAGCGCCAGCCGGCGATCCGCTCGTGCTAAAAGTCACAATCACGGAAGTGCACGACGTATCGCCCGTCGAGTCCCTGATGATTGGCGGCATCAACTCAATCAACGAGAAATTTTCACTTGTTCACAAAGAGAAGAAAGAAAAACTGTATGAAATTCCGTTGGATGCTAGGTCTGCGAACTATGCCCCTGGCGGCATCCTCGGCCTGATTGCGGAGGCATCCAGCGACGACGAGCCAAAACTTGCAAGAGTCCTCGTCGAGAAAATGCGGCAGTGGGTCTTGATCGAACACGACATGCAGATTGCCACCAACCTGTCAGTAGGAGTTACCAAAATAAAGGGCGTTGCGCCTATAAATGTCGAAACCCCTGTGATCGCGACCGCGCCCATCGAACGAGAATACAAGCCTGAACCACCGAAGCGTCTTACGCTTGGGAGTGGCGAAACAATTTGCGATATCGCCGGAAAATGGGAATCGCAATATTATCACGCCCGCGGATATTATGAGGACGTCGTCACAATAGAACAGTCTGGGCGACAGTACACGATGATCAAATCGGTCGGGAATCCTTGGCTGGAAGCGGGGTCTATCTGGTTTAAGGGCAGGCTTAATTCTGCTGGCTTCGAAATCGTCGAAGCGAATTTCTCTAGCGGTTGGACGACCGTCCCGGCGAAAATCAACGAACGCTGCGACACAATCAACCTTTCCACGATTAATGGAAGTATAGACTTCTTTAAACTTAAGCGCCCCCGTACCGCCAGCAATGTGAACTAACCGTTACATCGCAAACGGCCGAAACCATTCCCTACCGAACCAAATAAAACGGGTGCGGCTGGCCCGGCGTCTTGACCCGTACCGTGTAGACCGAAGTATGGG
>CAYLTU010000551.1:0-2135 GCA_964386465.1 uncultured Rhodospirillaceae bacterium | reverse complement strand
CGGTGAGCAGCCGGTCCGGCCACAGCCCGCTTTGCATGAAAGCGGCGACCCGGTCCGGCGGTGTCTGGATTTCGAAATTCATACCCTCTGCCCTCTAGTGCGACGAACTTTAGGATCTGAATCACACTAGATTCAAATAGTTGGTGTGCTGATTCACGCGAAATTCAAATCTTTGAATTTCACGATCAGAACACTGCGCTACGCTCGGAACATTAAGCGAGATTTCGCGCCGTCATACAAGTCGAAGGCCGGCGTCGCGGGCAAGCCGAATTCGACGTCATCGGAGCCGATCCCGGTGAGGTTGGTGATAAGGCGTACGCCGGGTGCCGCGGGGAACTCGAGGAGCGCGACGACATAGGGCACGGCCGCCGCGAATGATTCTTCGAATGGCCTATGCACGACGGTCCAGCTGTAAACACGAGCTTCCGGATCGATCGTTAGCCAGTCGGTTTTGGCGACGCCGCAATGCGGGCAATGAGTCATCGGATACCAGTGAAACCGCTCGCAGTTCGTGCAATGGGGAAAGCGGAGCTGGCCCACCGCGGCCCCATCCCAGAACGGCTCGAACCCGCTGTCAGTCATCACTCGCCAGGATCAACGTGCCGTAATCCGGCAGGGACAGGCCGCCGACCGCGCCGATTCGCGCACCGGCGACCTGGTTGGCGCCCGCTTCGCCGCGCAGTTGGCGGACTGCTTCGGTGACATGCTCGATGCCGAGCCGGTAGCTGTAGGACAGAAAACCGCCATGGGTGTTGACCGGTAACTCGCCATCGAGTGCCGCGCGTCCCGATTCGAAGAAAGCGCCGGCCTCGCCCTTTGCGCAAAAGCCCATATCTTCGAACTGCATCAGCACCGAAATCGTGAAGCAGTCATAGATCTCGACGAAATCGATGTCGTCATGGACGATGCCAGCCATCGCCAGGGCGCGGTCGGTCGCCGCTCGCGCGGCGGGTGTGGTGAGCAGTTCCGGGTCCTGGGTGAAGACGGAATCGCCGGAGACCGGAATCGATTCGAACCCGATACCGGCGACGCGCACCGGCGGCTTGCGGCAATCGCGTGCGCGTTCGCGTGAGGTCATCACGTAGGCCCCGGCACCATCGGTGATCAGGCAGCAATCCGGGACACGCAGCGGATCGGCGATGCGCGGTGCGTTGAGATAGTCCTCGAGAGACATCGGCCTATCGGTCTGGCCGCCACCGCGCTGCAAGGCGTTCCGACGTTGCTGCACGGCGACCGCGCCAAGCTGTTCACGGGTCAGGCCGAATTCCTTCATGTAGCGCCGCGTCCAGAGCCCGAAATAGACCGGCTGCGCGTTGAAGCCGTAGGGTTTCTCGAAGGCCATTTTGGCCGGGTACAAATCGTGGAAGCCGTACGGACCCTCCGGCCGCGTGCCCCAATCGACGCCGAAATAGCAGACGATTACCTCGGCGAGCCCAGCCTGGATCGCCATCGCCGCCTGCAATGGGCTGCAGACGATTCCAGCGCCGCCATAGGAAACCGACCCGTCGTAGCGGCTGGTCGCGCCGAGCTGCGCCATGACGTAGTCGTGCGGCACCGTCGTGGGCATGACGACGCTGTCGGTGACGACGCCGTCGACTTCATGCGGTGCGATGCCGGCATCGTCCAGCGCGGCATAGACGGCCTCGACCACCTGGCTGCGAAGGTTCCGGGGCGAGCGCCGCACCGGCGCGGTTTCGCCGATGCCGACGATGGCGATGTCGGGCGTCATGCCTCCGACAGCCATTTCTCGACCTCGTGGCGCTGGATCTTGCCCGTCGTGCTGCGCGGCAGGTCGTCGAGCGCTACAAAGCGGATCTGTTTCGGCTGCTTGTAGCCTGCGAGCGCGGTTCGGCACTGGTCCGCCAGGTCGTCGGCGGTCAGCGCCGGATCATTCGCCGCCACGAACGCGACCGGCACCTCGCCCCAGCGATCATTCTTCGCCCGTACGACGACCGCGTCGTCGACCCTGGGGTCGGCCAGCAGAACCTGCTCAATTTCCGCGGGATAGATGTTCTCGCCACCGGATTTGATCAAATATTTGACCCGGTCGACGAAATCGAGCGTGCCGTCCGGATTGCGCCTGAACGCATCGCCCATATGAAACCAGCCGCCGCGGAAATCCTCCGCGTTCGCTT
>CAYLTU010000550.1:0-2163 GCA_964386465.1 uncultured Rhodospirillaceae bacterium | reverse complement strand
CCGGTCTTCTCCATCAGGAAGCCGGCATAGATGAAGAACGGGATGGCGATCAGCGTGTATTTGCTGATGAAGATGAAAAACGCTTCGAACAGGGTGCTGAAAGACAGGAAATCGTCGAACATCACCAAGATCGCGGTGGAGCCCGCAAGCGAGATACCGATCGGCACGCCGACAAAAAGCAAAGCGAAAAGGGTAAGCGCTAGAGCAAGCATGAATTGGCCCCCAAAGGCACCGCCGGTAGCCGGCTAAACGTCCGTCGTCATTTCGATTTCGGCGTCGAGATATTCCCCGCGCGCAAAACTGACGATATCCTCGATCGTCTGCAGGAACGCGACTAAGGCCATTAACAGGAAACCGACCATCAGGATCAGATAAAACGGCCAAAGCGGGATGAGCAGACTGTACGTGCTCAGATCCCTTTCCCACGCATAGCTGAGTGTGGGCCAACCGGTGATGCCGACCGCACCACAGAACAATACGATGCCCGCCGAGACGGCAATCCTGGCGATACCCACCGCTTTGAGGTGTCCCCGTGCATGAAGCAATTGCATGATTGCGTTCATCACTAGGTGGCTGCGCCGTACTTGGGTCACGCAGAAATAGAACGCCACCGCCGCGACCATGCCAACGATGATCGCGTCCTGTCCCCATTCGAAGACGACGCCGAAGATATAGCGGCGGACGATTTCGAGCAGCGCGAACAGGGTTAGAAGCAACAGCATGGCCGATGCGATCCAGCCGAGAACCAAATGGATCGTCTCTTTCAACCGGTTCGAAAACGCGAGGAACCCATCCATACCTATCCCCGATCAGCAGATGTTCCGTTCCGTCGGATAAAGCGGAGCCACCGCCAAAGCGGCGGCCCCTTGCTGCCTGAAATCAAGGCAACCTCTATTTGCGGTTTTTCGCCTTGTAAAGGGCTCCACCCTTCTTATAGCGCGCGAAGTATTTTTCATAGTCCGCGCAATTGGTCTTTTCGAGGGCGTGCGAACCCGGCGGATTGGCCTTGACCAACGCTGCGGCCTCGGCCGTGAACTGGTCGACCAGCTTGTCGCCGTAGTCGTTGACCTTGGTCTTGATCCATCTGTTGGTGGCGCCGCCTTCGGCCTTCTGGATGACGCCTGATTCGGCCGCGTTCATCACGTAGATCCCGGGGGCGCTCTTGTCCGTGGTGACGAACTTGGCGAGCGTGCGCGCGTCGTTGCAGAAGTTGACGGCGCGCTGGAACGGCATGAAGTCGTTCTTGATGATGTCTGTCAGGATATCGCGCTGATCCTTCTTGAGCTTGTTCCACCAGCGGTTCGAGATGCCGAACCAGTAGTAGTCGCCGACGATGCCGTTGAGGCCTGCCACCGTGAAGTACGGCGCCTGTTCCTTGGTCGAGTTGAATCCGCCGAGCGAGGTCAGGAGACCGTCGATAACACCGGTCTGCAGGGCCGGCGGCACGTCGCCGAAGGCCATCGCCTGCGGGTTGGCGCCGAGCGCGCTCAACAACGCGTTTTCGGCCGGGCCCATGGACCGCATCTTCTTGCCGGCGAAATCGGCTGGTCCGATCAGCCGGCCCTTCACCGCGCCGGCGCCCATATACATGCTCAGATGCCCGGCGCCGATCATGGTGATGTCGTGCGATTTGTTGAAGTGCGCCGCCAGGTCCCTGAAGGTCTGGGTCGAATCGATACCGTCGATGGCGCCGACCGTGGTCAGTTTACCGGCGCCCAGAACAACGTTCGCCAGGGGCTCGATGCTCGACGTCTTGCCGAACTGGCCGGTCATGATCTCCAGGTTGCCTTGGGTCAGGGCCTTGACGCCCTGCGGTACGGTGTACAGCGATTTTGCCCAGAAGATTTGAACCTTACTTCCGGGAATGCGCTTTTCCACCTGTTCGGCGAAATAGACTTCGGCGATCCCGGCCGGGTGCGGCGGACCTGTATGATCCGAGGCCCAACGAAGTTTGACTGGATCTGCGGCACCCGCGATTTGGCTGGACGCTGCGACGAAGGCCGCCCCCAAAATTGCGGTCGTCAGTTTTGATGCTCGCGACATGTTTCCTCCCTTTTTAACTCATTGAGTTAAATACGAATTATTTGTCAGAAATGAGCTTTTTTCTCAATTAGTCGGTCGTGAAGAATACGGATTTTCAGGCCAATTGCGCGAATTTCGGCG
>CAYLTU010000549.1:0-2163 GCA_964386465.1 uncultured Rhodospirillaceae bacterium | reverse complement strand
CGAAATTCGCGCAATTGGCCTGAAAATCCGTATTCTTCACGACCGACGAATTAGCGCAGGCGCTCGCACTCGTCCGCGCCGGGCACACGCTCTACACGGATATTCTCGCCGCTGTGCGGGAGACGGTCGAACCCGACGGCGACGCAGACATACCAGTGTTGGTGCAGCGGCTGAACGAGGCGATCATCGCCTATGCGCCGCGCGATACGCCAGCGCGCAGCCTGCTGGCCAAATACGACTAAACGCTAATAGGTCGCGCGGCCGCCGGAGATGTCGAACACGGCACCGGTCGAGAAGGCACAATCCTCCGACGCCAGCCACGCGACAAGTCCGGCAATCTCCTCGACCTTGACGAAACGGCCCATTGGAATTTTCGAGAGCATGTAGTCGATATGTTCCTGGGTGATCTGGTCGAAGATCCGCGTCCGGGCCGCCGCCGGCGTGACGCAGTTGACCCGCACGCCGGTGTCCGCCAGTTCCTTGCCGAGCGATTTGGTCAGCGCGATGACGCCCGCCTTGGCGGCGCTGTAGGCCGAGGCGTTCGGATTGCCTTCCTTGCCGGCGATCGAGGCGATGTTGACGATGCGGCCGTAATCCTGCGCCTTCATCATGGGCGTGACCGCGCGGCAGCAATAAAATACGCCGTTGAGGTCGATCTCGATGACACGGCGCCATTCGTCGAGCGGGTAGTCCCAGACCGGCATGGCCGGGCCGGCAATACCCGCATTGTTGACCAGGATATCGATCCCGCCGACGGCGTCCTGAGACTCCGCCACCGCGGCCGCGATCGAGTCGGGGTCGGTTACATCGACGGCAACGCCCCGGGCGCTCTCGCCCAATGCCGCGACCGCCTCCGCCATCAGCGTCTCATCCCGGTCCCACAGCGCGACCTGCGCGTCCTGCGACAGCAGTTTCGCCGCGATAGCGAAGCCGATCCCCTGCGCGCCGCCGGTCACCGCGGCCCGCCTGCCGCTCATACCTTCGCTCATGTGCTTACTCTCCATCCGAGGTCTTCAAAACACGACGGTTGCAATATAGCACGCCGGCCCTTATTATAGTATAATAGTATTTATATGCGATCTTGATGAAAATTATAACCGTTACAGAAGCCAATCAATCATTTTCCAAACTGATCCGTGAACTGGAACAGGATGGCGAAGGATACGTGATTTTGCGCCGGGGTCGACCGGTAGCTCGTTTAATTCCCGGTAAGGATGAGCATCTGGCCGACCCAGTCTGGCAGGGGGCATATACGCGCATGATGGCGCGGCTACAAGAAGGCGCGAGCCTTGGCGGGCTGCGCATCAACCGCGACGAATTGCATGAACGCTGACAGCCGCTGTACGATCGATACCAACATTTTGATCTATGGCGTCGACCGGGATGCCGACGAAAAACACGTATTGGCGCGTGAGTTGATCGGTGGTGTCGCGAAGCACGGCGGCATCCTGACGGTACAGGCGCTCGGTGAATTCTTTCACGCGACAACCCGAAAAAACCTGCTGAACACCGAGATCGCGAGCCAGTTTATCGATGACTGGCGTGCTGTTTTTTCAATCGTTGCCGCGAATGAAGCAGCCCTGGAACGGGCGATAATAGCCTCGCAAGCGAGCCAGTATTCGTTCTGGGATGCAATGATCTGTGCGACGGCGGACATTGCAAATTGCAACGTAATCCTCTCGGAGGATATGCAACACGGCGCGTCATTCGGAGGCGTGACAATCGTCAATCCGTTCGCCATCGACGCCAAATCCTGGATTGACCGAATTCTGTCCGATCCACGATAGGCAGGCAATTCCATCGCGATAACGAACGAATTTACTTGATGCGTTGCAGCTCGCCCTTGATCGATTTCACTTTCTGGCCTTCAAGGAAGCGTTTGAAATCAAGTTTCATGCCGTTCTTGGTCAGGGTCCGGTCATAGACCTGCATGTCGTAACTGCCGTCGGGCGTCACGATCAGCGCGTAGACCGTCAGCGTATCGCCGCGCAAGCGTGCCCAGACGTATGGGTCGCCTTTCATGGGATCGTTGGGCGCACGGTTGCCGAAAACATCCTTGCGCATTGCCGATTGAAAGATGCCGCCGCGCTTGGTTTTCCGAAAATCGATTGAATAGGATTTGCGCTTCGCCTTTGCGCCTTTGCGTAACGTGACCGTCGTCCA
>CAYLTU010000548.1:0-2171 GCA_964386465.1 uncultured Rhodospirillaceae bacterium | reverse complement strand
TATGCAGAACCAGGACTCTCCTTATGAGTGAGGGAGCCAAGGGGCCCAGGTCAGGCAGGGACCGCGTATTTTCGATAATCCGTTAAAATAGCTAAGGTTTCTTTAATCGCGTTTGCGATTGAGCACGATATAACCGGCGCGATTGATCGCCGCATCGAATTGACCCGATACGAATGTCGATGTTTCGTCCTCGACGATGATGGCGGGACCTTGGACCGTCATTCCCGGCTCGAGCGACTCCCGGCGGTAGAGCGGGACGTCTCCGGCGCGTTCGGCAGCCGCATCGAATACACTGCGATTGCCCGCGGATACCGCATCCGCTGACCTTTCGGTGTCGCCCATCAATTCGATACCTTCGGGCTCCGTACTGATCGTCATCGCCCAGGTCAGCACCTCGATACCGGCGTCCGGGATCGTGCGTCCAAATAGAGCCTCGTACTCGCGGTCGTAGATTTTTTTCAGCATGGCACCATCTGAGATCAGCAGTTCTCGATTCGGCAAGGGCACAACAATTTCATGGCCTTGCCCCATGTATCTCATAAAAGCGATCCGGTTTTCCGTCAGCTTGGCGCCAGCAGCGCCCTGCTCGACCACGGCAAGCGCTTCGTCACGCATCGAATGAAGCATGTCGTTGGCCAGGTCCGGTTCAAAATCGCGGAGCGTCATGTACCGGCTGCGAACGACTTCATACGCGATCGGCGCTCTCAGGAAGCCGACAGCGGAGCCTACCCCGGCATTGGTCGGGACGATGACACGGTCGATACCGAGTTTTTCCGCCAATCGCGAGGCGTGCAATGGCGCAGCACCCCCAAATGCGATGATCGTGTGGTCGCCGATGTTCTTTCCCCGCTCGATCGAGTGCACGCGCGCCGCATTGGCCATGTTCTCGTCAACCATTTCGATCACGCCATAGCCCGCCATTTCACCGACGAGACCGAGCGGCTGTCCGATTTCACGGTCGAGTGCCGTCATGGCGGCATCTGGGTTGAGGGTCACCTTGCCGCCGGCGAACGATTCCGGATCGATCCGGCCGAGCGCGACATCGCCGTCGGTTACCGTCGGCGCCGTCCCGCCCCTGTCGTAGCAAGCCGGCCCCGGCTCCGAGCCGGCGCTCTGCGGGCCGACGGTAATCTGCTGCATGGCATCGACTTTTGCGATCGATCCGCCACCGGCGCCGATTTCCACCATCTCGATAACCGGTATGCGCAACGGCAATCCGCTGCCTTTCTGAAACCGGGCCTGCCGGGCGACCTCGAAACTGCGCCCCGTCTCCGGCGTATAGTCTTCGATCAGGCAAATTTTCGCCGTCGTACCACCCATATCGAACGACAGCGCCTGCGTCGCGCCACACTCCTGCGCGATACCGGTCGCCAGGATCGCGCCGCCGGCCGGCCCAGACTCCACCAATCGGATCGGGAAGCGGATCGCCGTATCCAACGTCGTCAGCCCACCGCCCGACGTCATCAAAAGAAAGGCGCCGGAAAACCCCCGATCGTCGAGTGCCGCCTGGAGCCGCGTCAGGTACCGCGCCATAAGTGGCTGGACGTAGGCGTTTGCCGTCGCCGTCGTGAACCGTTCGAACTCGCGCACTTCCGGACAGACTTCGGAAGACATGGTGAGCATGAGGTCAGGCCGCGCATCGGCGAGAATGTCCCGAACGCGCTGTTCGTGCGACCCGTCAGCGTAGGCGTGCATGAAGCCGATAGCGACGGCTTCGACCTGTTCACGATCAAGGACCGGCAATAGCGCGCGGACCGCGTCTTCGTCCAAGGGTTTAAGCGTCCCGCCGTCGACAGCCAGACGTTCGGGAACCGTCAAGCGAAGATAGCGCGGCACCAGCGGTTCGGTCTTGTCCAGGAACACGTCATACTGGTCGTAGCGGGTCTCGTACGCGATATCGAGCACGTCGCGGAATCCTTCGGTGGTGATCAGGGCCGTTACGGCGCCTTTTCGCTCGATAATCGCGTTGGTAGCAAGCGTCGTGCCATGTATCAGAATACCGACATCGGTGACGGTCAACCCGGCGCGTTCCAGCGCCAGATCAATGCCTTCCAGCACGCCCTCTTCCGGCGCGCTGGCGGTTGTCAGGACTTTCGCCGTCAAACGCCGGGGGCCGAACTCGACGACCACGTCCGTAAAGGTGCCGCCAATATCGACGGCCAGCCGCGCCG
>CAYLTU010000547.1:0-2199 GCA_964386465.1 uncultured Rhodospirillaceae bacterium | reverse complement strand
ATCGGCGCGGTCGGCGGGATCGCGGAGATCGTCCGCGATACGTTCGGCGGCGACAGCGGGCCCGCCGTCGCGCCACCGCCACCGCCGCCACGCGAAACGAACGACGACGGTCCCTGGAAACAGTCATAAGGGAGATCTCTGCAATCTGGCGAACGTGGCCGCCGTCCACCCCCACCCTGGCCCTCCCCCGTCAAGGGGGAGTGAATAACTATTTGATTTGATTTCCCTTCCCCCCTTGCGGGCTGAAATGTCCATCACAGGCATTTCAGGGTTAGGATGGGGGTGGAAACGATGTCGTTTTCGGTATTTCGCGGAAGTTTCTAGAGGAGATGCGATAGATGGCGGAACTCCTGGCATGGCTCGAAGGGGCAAACCATTGGGGCTGGTGGATTTTCGGGATCGTGCTTATCGTTCTCGAAGTGGCCGCGCCCGGCGCCGTCTTCATGTGGATGGGTATCGCGGCCGGCGTCGTCGGTCTCGTCGTTTTTTTCGCGCCGGGCCTGGCCTGGGAATACCAGTTCCTCATCTTCGCCCTGCTGTCCGTCGTCAGCATCCTCGTCGCGCGCCGCTACCTGCGCGCGCGACCCATAGAGACGGACCAGCCGAGCCTGAACCGCCGCGGCTCGCAATATATCGGCCGCGTCTTCACGCTTACGGAACCGATCGTCGACGGCCGCGGCCGGCTGCATGTCGACGACACGATGTGGAAGATCGAGGGTCCTGATCTGGCGACCGGCGAAAAAGTTACGGTCGTCGCCGTTGACGGCGTCATCCTCAGGGTTGAGGCGAACGGTAGTGCGTCGGAAACCTTAAAAGAAAGCGACATATAGTCCGGCCGGCGAGTTTTTTCCTGACCCGTTCCGTGCGGCCTGATAGAAAGACATCTTCCGACGATCCTTTACCGAGGAAACAGCGATGCCCGAAAAGACCGGCGTCATGGTGTGCGGTCATGGTAGCCGCGACACCAATGCCGTTCGCGAGTTCGAGTCCGTTGCGACAGGGCTGCGAACCCGCCTGCCGGAATACGATGTCGATTACGGATTCCTCGAATTCGCCACGCCTATCATCCGCAACGGATTGGATGCGCTGCGCGAGCGGGGTGCGAAAACCATCCTCGCGGTACCGGGCATGCTGTTCGCCGCCGGCCATGCGAAGAACGATATCCCCTCCGTGCTGAACACCTATCAGGCGCAGCATGACGGCGTCGAAATCCACTACGCCGCGGAACTGGGCATCGACCCGAAGATGATCAACGCGGCGGGTATCCGTGTCGAGGAAGCGCTCGCGGCGGCCGGCGACGATGTCAAACGCAGCGACACGCTTCTGGTCGTCGTAGGGCGCGGCGCGTCGGACCCGGACGCCAACTCCAACGTCGCCAAGGTCACGCGCATGCTGTGGGAAGGGCTCGGCCTGGGCTGGGCGGAGACCGCCTATTCCGGCGTGACCTTTCCGCTCGTCGAGCCGGCCCTCGAACAGGCCGTCAGGCTGGGCTTCCCGCGGATCGTCGTGTTTCCCTATTTCCTGTTCACCGGCATTCTGGTGCAGCGAATATACGATTACACCGATCTGGTCGCGGCCCGGCACCCCGGAATCGAGTTCGTCAAGGCCGGCTATCTGAACGACCATCCGCTGGTCCTCGATACCTTTGCCGACCGGGTCCGCGAGATCGTCTCCGGCGACAACGCGATGAATTGCCAGATGTGCAAATATCGCGCCCAGGTGCTGGGCTTCGAAGGCGAGGTCGGCCTGGCCCAGGAAAGCCATCATCATCATGTCGAGGGGATCGGCACCGGCGGGCATGACCATGCGCATGATCACGATCACGGGGATGGCCACGATCATGGGGATGATCATGGCCATACGCACACGCACCACCCCTATCCGCACGCGGATCATCCGATGGGCCCCAACAGCATGAAGAAAGCGTCGGACACTGACTGATCTGTTCGACGCCTATCTGATGGTCGACTGGAGCGCCGCGGCCAGCCCGAAAACCGGCAAGGACTCGATCTGGTGGGCGCTGCTGCACCGCAAGGGTGGCCGGTTCCAAATGACCCGGCGCGAGAATCCGGGCAGGCGGCACGGCGCAACGGAGGAACTCGCCGGCCACTTCGCAACCCTCGACGCGGACGGGGGTCTCGGTGCATTGTTCGAGGGCGATCCGGCGCTGAAACCGGCGGAGCGCGCGATCGTCGAGAC
>CAYLTU010000546.1:0-2200 GCA_964386465.1 uncultured Rhodospirillaceae bacterium | reverse complement strand
TCAACTCGTCGCGCTTCTTGCCGAGCCGGCTTATCGGCATAGCCGCCTCATTTTGATATGAAATCCATGTCCCATGGGTATCTTTGCCCGTCGTGGCCATGCCCGAAGCACGTCCGGGTTACCCCTGACTCAAGACATCACGCTACCGACTTCCGGGTTACCCTCGATCTCAGACGTTGTTGGAGACGCTGATTGTCGGCCGAGTTTGACACGAAGAACAAATTCGAATGCAGCGGCAGGAATCCAAATAAGATTCGCTCCTCGTTTCATAAAGGGGCCGGCCTCTTTGATATTCGCCGCTTGCCCGCGCACGGCGCCAGGGATACCGGCCGACCTTCGAACATGACCACGATGCGGCCGTCCCGTTCAAGGATTTCGCTCGGGGTCTGTGGCGCAGCCCAAAGCCTTGTGAACGCGGCGTCCGCTTTCCGCGAAACCTTGAACCGTCATTCCGGAAACCCAGCTTGGCGCAAACCGTCGACGATCTTTTGTATGGCCGCGGCGTCATCGATTATTAATTCTCCGGGTACGTGTTCCAGGCGAAAATTTGGCGCATGATAAGAAAATTCGGTGATCGCGCGTTGGGCCTCATCCAGTCGCTCCGTTTGACCCAGCAAATATATCTGATTGACCCGCGAAACAATGCTCGCAGGTTGAATACGCAGTGCCTCCTCAACAAGCGCCAGCGCTTCTTCAAATTCGCCGAGGATCATGAGTACTCTTGAAAGTCCGGCTCGATACCAGTTGGGAAAAAATGGATTGAGCGAGATGCCCGCGCGAAGATGCTCCACAGCCTCGCGGTACGCCCCTACCCGAATCAACGCAAATGCCAGAAACGCCCGTATGTCGGCGCATCCGGGATTAAGTTCAAAGCCGCGCCGCGCCCTTTCCACGCTCTCGCGCGAGCGGCCCAGGCTTCCCGAGGCCACAACACTCAAGCCGATTGCCCACGATAACGTATCATCGAGCGCCAAGGCGCGCTCGGCGTATTCATTCGCACGCGCGAAACTCGCTTCAGGATCGCCGGTGTAGCCTAATCGGCCTTCAAACCAATACGTAGCGCCCAACGTCGCCCAGGCGTATGCATAATTTGGGTCTTTCTCTACCGCTCTTTGCGCCAGTTCGCGGGCCTCAAGAAACTCGGTAGGACTGAACCGCATAAATAGTTCGGTTGCGCGCACGCATAGTTGCCAGGCATCAATGTTGTTGGTGCCGCGCGATAAAACGCGCGCCTCCTCGCCATCGGTGAGTTTGACCCGAAGGGCGGTTACGATTTCCTTGGTGATTTCATCCTGGATATCGAAGATATCGTCTATCGTTCTGTCGTAGCGTTCGGCCCATATGTGGCTGCCGTCGTTGGCGTCGATCAGCTGAGCGGTAATGCGCAATCGATTGCCGCCGCTGCGAACGCTGCCTTCCAGAACATAACGAACGCCCAACTCCCTGGCGACCTGGCGCAGATCGTGCGCCTGTCCTTTGTACGCAAAGGTCGAATTACGGGCGATGACGCGCATCCGGGAAACCTTCGACAGCGCGGTGATGATGTCCTCGGCAATGCCGTCGGCGAAATATTCGTGATCCGGATCGTTCGACATATTTTCGAACGGTAGTACCGCGATGGACGGCTTGTCGGTCGACGCCACGGGCGCATCGGCGGTCTTAGGTTTGGCGCCGGCGGTGGGCAACCATTGCCAGACGCGAACCGGCCGAGAGATGTTCTTCAATTCCCGATCGCCGATTTCGGAAAACCCGACCTCGATTCGACCGGTGATATTCTCATGCGTTGTCCTGGAGATGGCTATGCCGCCGGCTTCGCTGACCTCCTGCAAGCGCGCCGCGATATTGACGCCGTCGCCGAAGATGTCATCGCCCTCGACGGCGATATCGCCCAGGTGAACCCCAATGCGGAAGCGGATGGCTCCCTTGTCGGAGATGCCGTCGTTCCGCTCGACCATACCTTTTTGAACGCCGATGCAGCATTCGACGGCGGCGACAACGCTGGGAAACTCCAGCAGCAGGCCATCGCCCATCGTCTTGACGATGCGCCCGCCATGTTCGGCGATCAAGGGGTCGATCAGTTCGGAGCGGTGCGCGCGCAAAGCGCCGAGCGTACCGGCTTCGTCCGCACCCATAAGACGCGAATAGCCGACAACGTCAGCGGATACGATGGCCGCGAGCCTGCGTTGGGTCCCCTCCGACA
>CAYLTU010000545.1:0-2203 GCA_964386465.1 uncultured Rhodospirillaceae bacterium | reverse complement strand
TCCTCTGTGACGGCCTCTCCTATCAGATGAGGGAGTTTTCGGGGCTCAGGTCACACGAACTTCAGCGGTGAACCAGTCGGCAAACACGATGCCTGTAGAGGGAGTAAAGAAATCACTCAGGCCGACCTCTTCAATCTCACACGCACCTTTATGCCCAATTCCGCAAAACAACGATTTATTTCCACCATCCTCGGGGGATCGGAGGCATATCCTGCCAGATAGTCCCACCAAATAGAGCCGCCTCTCCGTAATTTCCCAGTGTGCGGTATATCCACACCAGTTCATGGACGACCTCGGCGCGAATTTCGGTCTCGGGGGGTGCTGCTTGAAATAGGATTCCAAGGGGTTGGCGAGGAGCGGGAACCGCTTCCCTTCGTAGGTGAGCCCGTCCGGAATTTGTGCCGTCATTAAAATGTAAATGTGCGGTGTTTATTCATGTCGTCTGGACTTCCAAGACGGCCCAATTTTCCCGATGACAGCATAGCACGACAGCGCTACGATCATTCTCATGACATACACAGTGGAGAAAACGCCCCTCGGGATGCAATACGTCATCCCCGGCATGGAGCGGGTCGTGAAACTGCGAAGGCGGGCGTTTAAGGCCGATGGCGATCAGCTAGTAATTCCTGGCGCCGAGCGGATATCAACACGGAAATACCTTGCACGGCTTGCTAAGAAGCCGTTGGCGCCGCGAAGCGGCCAGATCGGGCTACACGGGACGGCGCTATTCGGTCCAGGGTGGAACCACGGGTAATTTGAAATTGGGCCGCCGAAATTTCGCGCGCCCGCTTCATGTGAGGGATACTGGTACATTGCGTTTCGCGGGTAGTCAGATGGGACCCGCTGGGTTTGATTTGAAAGCGGCCAATTCAATCCAATAGCACGCCAATCGGCACGCGTTCCTCATCGCTATCGGCAGGTACCAGCCCGACCGTCGATACCGCTGCGCCGGACTTCAACGCGACGAATGCCAGGGCGGGTCGGCGCTCACGATGGCTGCGAAAGGGTTTGGGTGTGCCGTAGTGGGATCGTTCGTTGGCGCGGTGGCAGTACCGAGCCATTTTAAGAATGCCGTACTGTTCGTTGACGCTTCTCCGATCTGCGCTGCACTGTATCGTTCATTGTCTTCAATCCTACAACGGCCGGCGCGAAATACAGTTGATCACGCTCTGCCTCGCCTCTCTGGCCTTCGTGCTTGCATGGGCATCCCTGGCCAACGCTGACATCACAGGCACACCCCGCGTTATCGACGGCGATACCATCGAGGTTGCGGGTCAATGAGGGTACGGGCGAGCGCTGCTTCCAAACCGAGGCCAAGGTGCGCGATGCCGGATGGCGGAAGTCGAAGCGATGATCGAGGCCGACATCTGGCGTTGATCGACAACTACGGTGACGACGCCACAATCCACGCCGATGAATTGTTAGAAGGCGGCGACTTGGACGGTGCCGCGATATGGCGGCGCGTACTGGACGCGGTGAAGGAGTTGGACAGGACGGAGCCCGGCAGGCGGTGAATTAAATATTACACCTGCGACCTGTGTGTAATTCCGGTGTAAACGTGCACAGGATATGAGAGAACGAACAGGAATTATTAGGACCGTTCCATAGTCGTACTCTCCCTCTATCTCTCTGAAAATATGACAAGATATCGGATATGGTGAATTTCAGAACGTTGCACAGGAGGACTCAAAATCTGTTTTCCTTACGGAAGTGGGAGTTCGAGTCTCCCCGGGGGCACCATTCCATCATTTACGAATTCAGGCGGTCCGCGCGCGCTGATCGAGTGTTGTTTCCGTCGAATTCCCATTGAGGCGCGGCGGGGCGCGCCGGTATCATCCGGCTGATGGCGCATGACTTTCCGGGTACCCGATCATGCGCGCGGTGATAAGGATAGGAACGCTGAACACGCCCCGCCCGCTGCCGGCGCCCGTCTTCGAACGCGAAATCGCGCTGTTTCTCGACGTCGACGGGACCTTGCTGGAGTTCGCGCACCGGCCGGATGCGGTGGTGCCGGGTGCCGGCCTGCCGGATATCCTGCGGCGGCTGGAAGCGGCGCTCGGCGGGGCGCTGGCCTTGATCAGCGGGCGTGCGGTCGGCGATCTCGACCGGATTTTCGGCCCGCTGCGACTGCCGGCCGGCGGGCAGCATGGGCTGGAGCGGCGTGACGCCGCCGGCAAATTGCACAAAGCCGATACGGCGCACG
>CAYLTU010000544.1:0-2207 GCA_964386465.1 uncultured Rhodospirillaceae bacterium | reverse complement strand
CTCACCCTGCCCTCTCCCCAAGGAGAGGATTTATATGGGATGGCGTTCGACCTTGTAGCCCTCTCCTTGGGGAGAGGGTTGGGTGAGGGGGGAAACGGTGGAAGGCGATGGCCAAGCATGGAGAATCCCCCGCCCTATTTCACCGTCTTCCAGCTTCCGTCGGGCTGGCGGCAGGCGGTGCCGTACATCTTTTCCTCGTAGCCGCCGATCATGCCCCAGGTGGTGAACTCGCGGCAGTAGGCGTTTTCCGCGACCTGATAGGTCTTGGTTGGCGTCACCTTGTAGAACCCGCCGGTTTCCGGATTGTCCCAGACGATCGTGTTGCCGGTCGGGCTGGTCTCCAGCGCCTGGTTGACCTGGTACTGGTCGGTCTGGTCCATCGACTTGCCGAGGCCGCCGCCGATCAGCGCGCCGATCAGCCCGCCGCCGATGATCGCCACGGTGCGGCCGCTGCCCTTGCCGAACTGCGTGCCCGTCGCGGCCCCGATCGCCGCGCCCAGCAATCCGCCCAGCAGCTGGTTGCCGGAGAGGTTCTGCGCGTGACGCTGCGGCGCCGGGTAGGAGGTTTGCCTGACCGCATATCGAGTGTCGCGCCGGTAGGTCCGGTGTTCACGCCAATGCCGCCGCCGCATGTGCCGGACAAACCGTTTGCGGACCTGCCAGCGGTGGTCGTGCCAGCCGGCGTCATGCTTCTTCCAATGGCCGTGCGACCGGTGGCCGGCCTGCGCCGCGCCGCTGAACGCCGGCAAAATGAGCCCCGCCGCGACGACCGCTATCATGAATTTTCCAAGAACCCCTGCTCGCTTCGTCATTGCTTCCTCCTCGATCCGCCACCGCGGCACCGTTCGGGTTATGAAAGGTCGAGGGGCGATCCCCCGGCCCGCGCAACATCATTCGTTCAACAAGCTTATACATGCATAATTGATGTTAGATTTATTGTCAATTATTATTTTATAACTTTCTGCAAATATGCAGTCGCCTCTTTCGCGCCCGGCGCCGCGCGATTTTCCTTTCCCTTGGCCCACCTGATAGGCTTTAAGCATGCGGAACTTCGAGCCCGAGGAGCCAGAAACAATGGAATTCGCCCCGCGCATGAGCCGGTTCAAGCCGTCGCCCAGCCAGATCGCGTCCGCCCGCGTGCGCGACCTGATCGCGGAGGGCCGCGACATCGTCAAGCTCACGGCCGGCGAGCCGGACTTCCCGACGCCGGACCACGCCAAGGCGGCGGCGATCGCCTGCATGGACGCCAACGAGATCAAATACACGCCGATCAACGGGCTGATCGAGATGCGCCGTGCAGTGCAGCTCAAATTCAAGCGCGACAACGACCTGGACTACGGTCTCGACCAGATCGCCGTCGGCGCGGGCGCGAAGCAGGTGCTGTTCAACGCGCTGATGGCGACGGTGAGCCAGGGCGACGAAGTCATCGTGCCCGGCCCCTACTGGGCGTCCTACCCGGACATGGTGCAGCTCGCCGGCGGCACGCCGGTGTTCGTCAATTGCGGCCAGAACAGCCAGTTCAAGATGCGCCCCGAGCAGCTCGAGGAAGCGATCACGCCGGACACCAAATGGCTGATGTTCTGCATGCCGGGCAATCCCACCGGCGCCGTCTATTCGCCCGACGAGATGCGCGCGCTGGCCGACGTGCTGCTGGCCCACCCGCATGTTTCGATCCTGACCGACGACGTCTACGAGCATCTGGTCTTCGACGGGCGGGTGTTCTCCACCTTCGCGCGGGTCGAACCCAAGCTGTACGACCGGACGGTGACCGTGAACAGCTGCTCCAAGGCCTATTCGATGACCGGCTGGCGGATCGGCTTCGCCGGCGGGCCGAAGGACATCATCGCCAATATGAGCAAGATGCAGTCGCAGAGCGCCAGCGGCGTCAGCGCCGTCAGCCAGTCCGCCGCTGTCGCCGCCCTGGAAGGCCCGCAGGACTTCATCAAGGAGCGCACCGCCAACCTGCAATACCGCCGCGACATGCTGTTCGAGAAGCTGAACAAGGCGGAAGGCCTGTCCTGCGCCCTCCCCGACGGCGCCATGTACATCTTCTGCTCCTGCGCCGGCACCCTCGGCAAGACCGCCCCGGACGGACGGGTGATCGAGAGCGACGTGGATTTCACGATGTACCTGCTCGACAGTGTCGGTGTCGCGGTCGTACAGGGCAACGCGTACGGGCTGTCGCCGTACTTCCGGGCGAGTTTCGT
>CAYLTU010000543.1:0-2208 GCA_964386465.1 uncultured Rhodospirillaceae bacterium | reverse complement strand
GCGCCGTGCTATCGCGGGGTGTTGCAGCCGGAGATGCTGTATCCGGCCGGATTGCAAATCCCGCTCGCGGAAGACGCGCCCAAGGTGCCGGATATCGACGAGTTCCGTTTCGGTTATCTGGTCCGCATCTCCGAAGAAGCCGTAATGGAAGGTCACGAAGCCGGACGCTACAGCGGGACGCATTTCCGCTACCCCGTCGTCTACGGCCCCCGTCAACTGACCCCTGCCGTCTGGTCGATTATGCGACGCTTCATGGACGGGCGGCCGCATATGGTGCTGCCGGACGGCGGCCTGACCCTGACGACGCGGGGCTATTCCGAGAACGTCGCGCACGCCGTCTTGCTCGCCGCGCAGCAGCCCGAGGCGGCGGCCGGGCAGGTCTACAATTGCGGCGACGAGGTGCAATACACCTGGAAGCAATGGATCGAGATCGTCGGACGCGAAATGGACAGCGCGATCGAGATCATCGGCGTGCCCGACGCGCACGCTTACCCGGCGCGCACGCTGATGATGTTCTTCGGCCCCTCGGATCACCAAATGTTTGACTTGTACAAGATCAAGTCGGAACTCGGTTACCGCGACAGGGTGCCGCCTCTGGAGGCAATGGCGCGCACCGTGCAGTGGTACCGCGACAATCCGCCGGCGGAGGACGAAAAATTCGTTCGCGTGCTGGCCGAGGATTATGCCATGGAGGACGCACTCGCCGTGATCTATCGCGAAAACTGCGCCAAATACGCCGCCGTCGATCATATCGTCAGAGACTTCCACCATCCCTACCCGCACCCGAAGGAACCCGGCCTGGACAGAGACCACCGCGCCCGCTAGGAGCCTGTCCAAATAATGCGCGACCTCCTGCAACCCCGGGTGATGACGCCGCTGCTCGTCATCCTGGCGATCCAGTCGATCATCACCATGGGGTCGTACGCGATTCCCGTCGTGGCCAGCGCCGCCGCGGCGGATTTCGATTTGCCGGCGAGCGCCGTCGGCGGCGCCGTCTCGATCATCTATCTGATGGCGATGGTGTTCGGATTGCCGAGCGGCGCGTATATCGCACGCTTCGGGGCGCAGCGGGTCTTCCAGATCGCCTTGCTGTTCACTGCGGGCGGCATATTGTTGGTCACCCTGGCGCATCCGCTGTGGGCGCTGCTCGGTGTCGTGGCGATCGGCTGCGCGACGGCGCCGATGAACCCGACCGGCAGCCACGTACTGTCCCGCGTATCGCCGCCGCGCTGGCAACCGCTGATCTTCTCCATCAAACAATGCGGCACCCCGGCCGGCGGCATGCTCGCCGGCGCCGTGCTGCCGCCGCTGATCGTGCTCTACGACTGGCGCACGGCGCTGTACGTCATTCCCGCCTTCGTGGTCGCGGCGTTGCTGATCTCGGCATTGTTCGGCGTCGGCCCGAAGGAACCGCGCCGCGCCGGACGCCGCCTCGCACTCGGCGATGTCGCGGCTTCGCTGCGTTTTGTCTGGGGAGACCGTGTGCAGCGCGGCCACGCGCTGGCCTCGATGGCCTTCGCCGGCTGCCAGCTCGCCATGGCGACCTATTTGGTAGTCTATCTGTGGCGGGAATTGGGAGTGCCGCCGGAACTCGCGGGATTGATCTACGCCACCGTCCACGTCTCCGGGATCGGCGCGCGGCTTCTCCTGGGATTCGTCGCCGGGCGCTGGATCACGACCCGGGCGGCCCTGCCGCTACTCGCCTACATCATGGCGGCCGGACTGGCCGCCATCGCCCTGTCGTCGGACGACTGGCCGATTTGGGTCTTCTTCGGCATCGCCTTCGTGCTCGGAATCGGGGGCAATGGCTGGGTCGGGCTGTTCCTGTCGGAGATCACGATCCTGGCGCCGGACGACCGCGCCGCCGACGCGACCAGCGGCAACCAGTTCTTCATGTATGGCGGCATCGTCGCCGGCCCCTCGCTCGGCAGCGCGCTTGTCGCGGCGACCGGCAGCTACCCGACGCTGTTCCTGACCTTCGCCGGGATCGAACTGATCGCCGGGCTATGGCTCTATTTCGTTACGCGGCCGCGCTAGAGCGGGTCTAGTATCGTTCGCCTAACGGGGATTGTGCTCCGTTACGTTGCACACCCCCACCCCAACCCTCCCCCATCGAGGGGGAGGGGGGAATATTGTCAGCGCCAAATAAGTACTTCCCCTCCCCCTCGATGGGGGAGGGTGGGGTGGTCCGAACCGGCGACATAGGTA
>CAYLTU010000542.1:0-2235 GCA_964386465.1 uncultured Rhodospirillaceae bacterium | reverse complement strand
TTACGATTAACCATGCGCCGCATACTCGCCACACTCGCCGTCGTCGGAGCGCTTCTTCTTGAGCGCTGGCTCGGCGTGGGCTGAGTTGGATGCGGCTGTAGTATCCGGTTGAGCGCATATTCCTTCGCAGCTCTGCGCCGCTTTAATCCGAGGTGCTCAGCTTGTGCTCGAATTCTTCGTGGATGCGCTTTAGTTCCTCAATGGCTTGGCGGATATTGCAGCTGTCGGAAATCTTGATTTCAACATGCTCGCCGACATGTTGCAGCGGCACGGCGCGCTCTTCCTTGCTTGCGAGGCCGTCAAGCCGGTAAATAGGAACCGGGCGCATAAAGCCCTTCGGTGTAATCTCCTGTACATAGGTGCATTCCGCGATATCGCCGATCAGGAGGTTAGTGGATTCGGAAATTAAGATCGTGTCGGCTTCCGCAGCCGCTTCCAAGCGCGCGGCGAGGTTCACTGGGCTTCCTAGAACAGTGTATTCGAGGCGGTGGTCAGAGCCAAAATTGCCCACGGTGCAAAAGCCGGTATTAATCCCCATACGCACGCGGAGCGGCTTCGAGATGCCATGCGATTGCCATTTGTCTTGCAGTTCGGCAATGCGTTCGCGCATGCGCAGCGCCATCTTGACGCATTTGACGGCATCCTTTTGATCGCCATCGCTTTCCGGATCGCCGAAGAAAATCAGAATGGCGTCGCCGATGAATTTGTCGATGGTGCCGCCAAATTCAATGGCGATATTGGACATCTCGCTCAGATATGTATTGATCAAAAAGGCCAGCCGCTCCGGCTCCATACCGTCACTGATATCGGTGAATCCGACGATGTCCGAGAAAAAGATGGTCAGATTTTTGCGCGCAAAACTATCGTTGTTATCTGCTGTACCGGTGAAGATGGATTTGTAGATTTGCGGCGAGAGATATTTGGCCAGGCGGTTGGCGAGGTTTTCTAACTGGCGGGTTTTCCCAGCGGTGATCTCGCTATCGCGTAACTTATCCTCCAGCAACTGCTCACGTTCGCGTCTGAGTTCGAATTCGGCGGTGCGGTCGACAAACTGTCCCTGCACGCCATTGAGATAGGAAAAAGTGCTGTCTGTCGTGCACGTAGAGAGCAGCGAATACACGCGTTTCTTGCCTTCGATAACGAGCGAAATTTGCGGGATGAGAACGTGGCCCTCCGTCTTCAATCTTTCGGAAAAGGCGCTGATATCCTCCTGCGCCACGCCAAGTTGCTCCAGCACGTCAGGAAAATAAGCGTTGGAGACGTTTCCGAGCACGGGGAAAAAGGAACGAAAATTTTTGTTCACCTTGAGAATACGAAGTTCTGAATCGGCGAAATAGGCCGCCGTAATGGCATTGCTGAAATTGAAGAAACTGAGATCGATCATGTTGCCACGATCAAAGAACTCCTCAATTTTCATATGCCGATATTCCAATATTACTAAAGCCGCGACGCCCGTTCGCAATCTAACTTGGAAGTTTATGGGGAGAGGGGCCGGAAGTCTATTCGCGGGAATAGTGGGCCTGGACGGTAAATAACGGCGCGCCAAAGCGGCCTTAATACGCGGGCCATCGCCCACAATTCTTTACGTTTCATATCGCCCTCGCTAGCCGCAGGGAACGGATAGGACGGAGTGAGAGGATTTGAACCTCCGGCCCCTGCCTCCCGAAGACAGTGGTCTACGTATCGAACTCTATATAAATCAATGACTTAGAGGGGCATGGGTCGCGCCTAGTAGCGCCCAGTAGCGCCTATTCATGCCGCATTCGTGCCACCTAGTCATTTCGCCACTATTTCGGGGCTTCTGCGGCGCATCTGCGGCATAATGCGGTATGCCAAATTTACCATCCTCAGAAGAACACGCGCCGATCACCGTCGATACGATGGACGACTTCAAACGCTACGGATACTCGGTAGCAGCATTCTGCGATCAGTGCTTTCGGCACCATGAATTTGATATCGACGAGTTGATCGCTTCCGGTCATGGAGATACCTCGATTGTAAATCTAAAGCCTCGATGCCGTGACTGCGGAAATCCAGCGCAAAAACTGGTCAGTCCCCCGCGCCCAGCATTCACTGGCTACCCGAGTTAGAAGCCTCAACAATCGGAAAGCTGATCACACGGCTCATCTTCGACATGGTATTGCAGTGAAATCAGTCTTTGCCGTAATATAAATACACTCCCCCAAGATGGATGGGATGAGTTCAGACTTGTTCAAAAGATTGAGGAGGTAAAGA
>CAYLTU010000541.1:0-2261 GCA_964386465.1 uncultured Rhodospirillaceae bacterium | reverse complement strand
GGGATACACGACCATGTCCGTTGACGACGATACCGGCCCCGCGTCGAACGCTTTCGATCGGCATCTGCTGCATTACGGGCGAGATTTCCTGGACGCGCTGATCGTCCGGGCGGAAGGTTCCTACATCCATACCCAGGACGGCCGCGCCATCCTGGATTTCTCCTCCGGCCAGATGTGCGCCACGATCGGGCACAACCATCCGCGCATCGTCGAGGCGATGGCGCAGGCGGGGCGGACCGTGCTGCATCTCGACAGCACGATGCTGTCGCCCGACGTGGTCGAGCTGGCGGAACGTCTGTGCGCGCTGCTGCCGCCATCGCTGAATAAGGCGCAGTTCCTCAACACCGGCGGAGAGGCGAACGAGGCGGCGATCCGGTTGGCCAAGATCGCGACCGGCCGGTTCGAGGTGATCGGCATGGCGGGCTCCTGGCACGGCACGACGACGGGCGCGGCTTCCGCGACCTACGCCCACGGCCGAAAGAATTACGGCCCGGCCATGCCGGGCTCGCTCGCGATCCCGGCGCCGCATGGCTACCGCTGCCCGATCCGGCATTGCAACGGTAGCTGCGACATGACCTGCCTCGATGCCGGGTTCGATATGATCGACGCGACCTCGGTCGGCGCGGAAGCGGCCCTGATCGTCGAACCGATCCAGAGCGCCGGCGGCATCGTCGTGCCGCCGGAAGGGTATTTCAAGCGGCTGCGCGAGCATTGCGACCGGCGCGGTATCCTGCTGATCTTCGACGAGGCGCAGACCGGCCTGGGGCGCGTGGGCGAGTTGTTCGGATTCGAAGGGGAGGATGTCGTGCCCGATATCCTGACCTTGTCGAAAACCTTGGGCGGCGGGTTGCCGCTGTCGGCCGTTGTAGCGTCGGAGACCGTCGCGGCGAAGGGACGGGAGGGCGGTTTCGCGCATTACACCTCGCACGCGTCGGACCCGCTGACCGCCACGGTCGGCCTCGC
Organism: uncultured Rhodospirillaceae bacterium; assembly: GCA_964386465.1. Lineage (GTDB taxonomy): Bacteria > Pseudomonadota > Alphaproteobacteria > UBA8366. Next base: position 1,298 of record CAYLTU010000541.1, on the reverse strand, counting down.
CGTGATCGACGTAATTCTTGGCGATAACCTCGTGGAGCGCGCCAAATCTTTAGGCGCGCGCCTGAAAGACCGTCTGCTGGAATTGCAGCGGCGGCATGAGGCGATCGGCGACGTGCGCGGAAAAGGCCTGTTGCTTGGCGTCGAGATCGTTGCCGACCGGGAAACCCGCGAGCCCGGGCACGATCTGATTGCGACGTTCACGGACCGGTGTTTCGCGCTGGGTCTGAACATCAACCGCGTCGGCGGACCGCACAGTGTCTGGCGCATCGCACCGCCGCTGACGATCAGTGAGGAAGAGATCGACCGCGCCATAGCGATCCTGGATCAGGCGCTGACCGAAGCAACTGGATAAGAGCAGAATTCGCGTTTCGGGGGCCGTCGTCTATCCTGTCGATACATCCGTCCGGCTACGAAAAAGGCGCGAACATGAACGACCTGCCCGATATTCTTGAATCCCCCGAAGTGACGCGCCAGGCGACCGGTTTCGTCTTTACCGAGGGGCCGCTGTGGCATCCCGACGACTTCTGGTTCTTCAACGATATCCGGCCGGGTACGCTCTACAAGATGCGGCTCGGCGAAGAGCCGGAGATGGTCCGCAAGACGGTCGGCGGCAATGGCATGACCTTCGACCTGCAGGGCCGGCTGATCCATTGCGAAGGCGAGGCGCGCAACGTCACCCGCACCGAACTGGACGGCACCGTAACAACTCTTGTCGACCGTTTCGAGGGCGGACGCTTCAACCGTCCGAACGACGTCATCTGCCACTCCGACGGCAGTATCTATTTCACCGACCCTTCGCTGCGCCGGGCTTTTGCCGACCGCGAAATTCCCGGTCCGGAAGGCGTAGACGATGTGTGGGCGGGCGCGCAGGTATATCGCGTTGCACCCGACGACAGCATCAAGGCGGTCGTCGCGGTCGAGTATCCCAACGGGCTCGCCCTGTCTCCGGACGAGCGCACGCTCTATATCGCCAACACGCGGATGAACCGGTATGTCCATGCGGTCGAAATCGAGGCGGACGGGACCTATATCCGCCGACGTATCCTCGCCGATTTCAGCGGCGACGAGCCAGGCTTTCCGGACGGCATGAAGGTCGATAGCGCGGGCCGCGTCTTCTGTACCGGTCCGGGCGGCATCTGGGTCGTCGAGCCGGACGGCACGCATGTCGGCACGATCCGATTCCCCGAAGGCGCGATTAATATGACGTTCGGCGGAGAGGATCTGCGCACCCTGTTCGTTTGTGCCCATACTTCGGTCTACACGGTACGGGTCAAGACGCCGGGCCAGCCGCACCCGTT
>CAYLTU010000540.1:0-2291 GCA_964386465.1 uncultured Rhodospirillaceae bacterium | reverse complement strand
ACGGCGGACGCGGAGGATGCGAGATCGGCATCTTCGGCTTTCCGCGCCCGCGCGATCGCCGCCTCGACAACCGAAGCGACGCGGTCACGCGTCGCCGCGAGCGCCTCGGCAGAAACACCGGCGCGGCGCAGCTTGCGCTCGGCGCGGGCGATCGGGTCTTTCTTGGCCAGGGCCGCGACTTCGTCGGGATCGCGGTACTTCTGCGGGTCGCCGGCGAAATGTCCCATCACGCGCGTCGTTCGGCACTCCAACAGCCGTGGGCCCTTGCCGGCGCGAATTTCGTCGCACAGCCGTTCGGCCGTATCGGCGACGGTTTCGACATCGTTGCCGTCGATGGACTTGCCGGGTATGTCGAAGGCGGCGGCAAGCTTCATCGGTGTCGTGCCGATCATCCGGTCGCTCGGCGAAAACTCGCCCCAGCCATTGTTCTCGCAGACGAACAGCAGCGGAAGCGACCAGATCCGCGCCAGGTTCAGTGTTTCGTGCAGGACGCCCTCCGCCATGGCGCCGTCGCCGAAGAACGCCGCAGACAGCGATTTGCTGCCCTTTACCTGATGTGCCAGCGCGCTGCCCAGGGCGATCGGTAGACCGGCGCCGACGATGCCGTTCGCGCCCAGCATGCCGATGTCCAGGTCGGCGACATGCATGGAGCCGCCGCGGCCGGCGCAAATTCCGTCAGCCTTGCCGAACAGTTCGAGAAAGAAACCTTCAACGTCCATGCCTTTGGCAAGCGCGTGCCCGTGACCGCGATGCGTCGAGCCGACGGTGTCCTCCGCGCCCAGCGCCGAACCGACGCCGGTGGCGGTCGCCTCCTGACCGATCGAGAGGTGGATGAAACCCGGGATTTCGTCGTCGGCGAACAGCTCGCCGAGCCGGGTTTCGACCTGCCGGATCAAAACCATGCGTTCGTGCAACGCCTGCAGCCGCGCGGTGCGGTTGTCCCGCGGTTTCGCCTTCGCCATCAATATTCGCCTTCGCCGTCCTTCGGCCTCGAGATGCCCTGGCGCGTATAGTATTCCTCCGGAATATCCTCGGCGCGCTTGTAAAAGAGCCATTGGCAGGGCTTGGACGCATCTTCGTCATACGCCGTGACCCAAAGCGGATGGCCGCCCCATTCCATCGGCATCGCCTCGTTGACCGCGCAATGAATGCAGTAGTAGGGCACGCCCTTCCTGCCCCAGGACCAGTCGTGGGCTTCCTGCGTTGCGCCGAAGTCGTATGGCGGATCGAGCCGCGAGCCGGTTCGCTCGACCGGGTCTCCGCGCCGCATGCGGCCGCCAGAACCGCACGGGTCCATCCTGATCGCGTATTTTTCATCGTCCTCGATGACGTCGATATCGCCGTCCTGTTCCGGACCGCAGCGGTGCGAGCGCATGATTTCGGCGGTGAGCTGGACCCTTTCTTCGACCGGCAAGCCTAGAAAGCCACGCCAGGTGCGTTTCAGCATCCAGCCGGACTGGCTGTCGCGCAGGCATTCATACATCTCCCGCTCGCCCTGCCGTTTGGCGATCTGGGTCAGCAGGTCCCAGACCCAGTCGCACATCAAATCGTGCAGCACCTTGCCTTCAGGGATCATATAGCGCGCCAGCGCCTTGGCCTCGTCGAGACGGCCCTCGTCGATCGCCTCGACGACCTTTTCCTGCGTCGGCTCGCCCAACTCCGCCCAGTCGTCCTGCCGCACGTCGCGGCCCAGCTTCGCGATCTCCGCAAGCTTTAGCATGATTCCAGCCTCCCGAAACGATCATGGCCGTTTCTCATAGTGTACTCAGCGGTTGGCGATGCCGTCTTGCGAATTCGTTCGGAATGAAGGCCGCGCCGCTGACACAAACGGAAACCGTGGTCGGTACGGATTCCGTCCAATCCGCGTCGCGCGATCATTCGCCGGGGCTGTGGTACATCGGCAAAGGAAAACGGGGCGTTTCGGCCCCGTTCCCAGGTCTTGTACGCGGATTTCCGTTAGGAAATCTTGTACAGGTTCTGTGCCGCGACCATCGCGAAGAGCATCGGGATGGACAGCAACGTGTTGGTCCGCGAGAACAGCATCGCCGTACGGGCCGACGCCGCCTTGCTGTCGGCATCCGCATCGACGATCCCGAGCGCCCGCTTCTGGTTCGGCCAGATGATGAACCAGACGTTGAACCACATGATGGCGCCCAGCCACATGCCGATGCCGATCATCCGATGGCCGTGATCCGGCTCCGAACCGGCCGTCCCCAGCGAAATCGCTTCGACGAAATAGCCGTTCGCCGCCGCCAGGCCGAGGCCGGTGACGATGGTGAGCATCGCGCCCC
>CAYLTU010000539.1:0-2293 GCA_964386465.1 uncultured Rhodospirillaceae bacterium | reverse complement strand
TCGCCAAGGCGGGCGAGGAGGAAGGCTGCGATTTGATCGGCGAAAGCTGCATCGTCGCCCCGACCGGCGAGATCGTGACGCAATGCCAGACCGTGGGCGACGAGCTGATCGTGGCGGCCTGCGACCTCGACCTCTGCACCATGCTGCACACCAAGCGCTGGGACTTCGCCGGCAACCGTGAGCCGGAACATTACGGCCTGATCACCGGCTCGAAGGGCGTCGTTTCGCCGTTTGACTAATCTGTATTGTCGTTTGACTCTGCAAAGTTCGGATCGTCATCGGCTGCCGGAGTTTCTTCATCGACGCAATCCTGGCGCGGCGCGCCGAGCACTGGCTTGCTGGAGTCGCCGCTCGCCGCCGATTTGCCGAATTGCCGGACGCTGTGAAAGACCCACCATGCGCGCGCGGCGCTCATGCCGTCCTCGCGGCACATCCGCCGCAGTTCTTCGTCCGCCGTCTCTCGATCTGTCTCGGCGGAAAGTTCTCCCATGCGCATCAATTGGTACAGCGCGTCATGGACCAGGGAACCGCGCATGAAATTGCGGGTGTCGATCGTCGGTCCCGAGGGCCCGTCCCACGCGTAGCCTTTTCGGAGCGTAAGCGTGCCGGCCTGGTCCAGGTCGATATAGTGGGTCGCGATCGGGTTGGCGGGTTTGATCGCCACCGCGACTTGATAGTCTTTGAAGAGCTGGTACTTGTACCCCGATTTGTACTCGACACAGTGTTCCGCTATGTTCCGACCTCCCGTCGCGCGCACATATGATTGTATTAAAGCATAAGCGCCGCCTATGAATAGCCGGAACTGTGCCGAAAATTCGCCCACGGTGGCATTATTGTCAAACCGGAACGTGCCGGCGACACCGCCGGTTCTAGCTCGAATCCCCGCCTCGGGCCATTGCTCCGGGTCGAGATAGGTGAACAGCTTGCGCCGCAGACCTGCAATGGCGAACGTCTCCCTCGATCCGCTCTCGCCTCATCGTACAGGGGCGATGCGACGGTAGGATAGGGCCTCGGCGATGTGCAGCCGACGAACATTTGTTTCGCCTTCCATGTCGGCCAGCGTACGGGAGACCCGCAGCACCCGGTGATAGCCGCGGGCGGTCAGTTTCAGCCGGTCGGCGGCGTCTGCAAGCAGCGTGCGGCCCGCTTCGTCCAGCGCCGCGACCGCTTCCAGCAGCTGGCCGTCCGCCTCGGCGTTGGTGCGCACCGGCGGGTCGGCGTCGGTGTAGCGGTCGGATTGAATTTGCCGTGCGGCGGCGACCCGTTCGGCGATTTCGGCCGATCCTTCGGCCGGCGGCGGCAGGGTCAGGTCCGCGGCGCTGACCGCGGCGACGTCCATATGCAGATCGATGCGGTCGAACAGCGGCCCGGATATCTTCGCCTGATAGTCCAGGGCGCAGCGCGGTACGCGGCTGCAGGCGAGCGCCGGATCGTCGAGATGCCCACAACGGAGGATCTAACCCTCAACATGGATATTAGAGATTCCATTACAATCATAGGTTTCAATTGTTTATAGTGACAGCGTCCGAGCAAAAGGGAGTTTCTCCAACGGTTGCCGATGGGGCTTGGAAAAAATGCGCGATTTGTATATGACAAAATACGCAGACTGTTGTTAAGTTAAATTTTGTGTGTTAGTTAAAATTATGAGCACTCGGATCAGGCAACAACCAGGAGTAATGTAATGCTCAATAAATTCATCGTTGCAGCACAAAATGCAGCAAACGATAAGTCAGGAGCGACTGCTATTGAATATGGTTTAATTGCCGCAGCGATAGCTGTGGTAATTATTGGTGCGGTAGCTCTTATAGGTGACAGTTTGCAAGAAACATTCCAAGGCATTGCGGACGCTCTTGGCTAAATGCCTGTTTTGAGTCTTCCAATATAGCGCCGAGACCATCAACAAAATTTAACACCCTGACGCTGGGAACTGCAATGTAAAGCAGGCCCAGTTAAAGGGTGGCTGTGTTGTCCCAGTTTATTCTATAAGTGGTATTTTACTCACTTTTCGTGGCCTGCTGTAGGCTTCTTCGCTTATGTTCACATCCACTATTTCAGTGACTATTCCGATATCGAAGAGTGGCTGATGCTGGTAGCTTATCACTGCCACTATGACGCTGTCATTCTCCGTCAATAGTGGCGGAGCCTGAGGTGGAATACCTCCTATGCCAGTAGAGGCTGTTCCCTGTGTGAAGCGCCATCCTATTGACAAATTGCCATCGGTATCAGCTTCCACACTGACTAGAGCGTGTCGCGTCTATCTAGATTCGGGATTCCCTTAGGTCGCAATATGTGA
>CAYLTU010000538.1:0-2295 GCA_964386465.1 uncultured Rhodospirillaceae bacterium | reverse complement strand
CTCACCCTTCCCTCTCCCCCTATCCCGGGGGAGAGGGTTAATATTTAAAACTGCGCCTATTTACCCTCTCCCGTGATGCGGGAGAGGGAGGGCCCCGCCGCGTAGCGGTGGGAGGGTGAGGGCCGCGTTCTATCAATTTGCTGATATCTCCAGGTGTATCCGAAGATTATACGCCTTGGTTCACCCGCGGAAAGACCTCCTCCGACAGCATCTGCATCGACTCCATGGACACGCGGTGATCCATGCCGGGCCATTGCATGCTGGCGATGATGTGGTTGACGCCCGTCGCCTTGTGCAGCGCGATGACCTGCTCGGAGACCTCGTCCGGCGAACCGATCAGGAAGCGGTCGCGAGCCAGATCGCCGAATTCGAGCGACAGATCGTTGTCGCCCTCCGGCATCGCCTTACCCTGACCCCAGGAATCGTAAACCTTGTACTTCGTCGCCAGGTAGGGTGCGCATAGCTTCAGCGCTTCCTCGCGGGTCGCGGCGACGAAGACTTCGCGGCGGATCGGGAATTCGGCGGGGAAGGGACGATCGTACTCGTCCAGCGCACGGCGGTAGAGTTCCGTCTGCTCGACGATGGTGCCGATCCGGTTGTGCGGGTTGACATACCAGCAGTCGCCCAGCCTGGCGGCGCGGCGGATTGCAGGGTCCGCATTGGCGCCGATCCAGATCGGCGGATGCGGTTTTTGCACGGGCTTGATCGAGGTGGAGGCCTTCATCAGCTCGAAATGCGAGCCTTCCATCTCGACGTCGTTCTCACTCCACAGCCGCTTGATCGCGATCAAATTTTCCTCGAAACGTTTGACGCGTTCCTTTTGCGTCGTCCCGAAGCCGCGGAATTCCACCTCGCGGTAGCCGAGACCGATGCCGAAGATCAGCCGCCCGCCCGACATCACGTCGATGGAGGCGAGCTGTTCGGCAATGTCGAGCGGCTTGTGCAGCGGCAGCAGGACGAGTCCGACGTTCAGGCGCAAATTGGGCCCTTCGGCCATGGCACGGGCCAGGAACGGCAGTTGCTGAATATCCTGCAGCGGATAGCCTGCATAGTGCGAGCCCTTGGTGATGCAGGAGAACCCCAGCTCGTCGGCGTGACGGACCTGTTCCATGCATTGCGCGAACCGCTCCGTCATATCGTCTTCCTGGGGAAACTGGCCGCGGATCATCAGGCCGAACTGTATTTTGGTCATGGCTTTCTCCTGCTCGATAGAGAGTGCTAGCCTAAGGTCCAACACCGCCCCGATAAATAGGGCCGACGAAAAAGACGAGGGGAAAAACATGCGGGTGATGACCGCCATTCCTAAAAGCAATTTGAAGCAGGTTACGCCCGCGGCGAAGGCTGCCGAAGCGGCCGGTTTCGACAGCATCGCCACGATGGAGAATTCGAACGACCCGTTTCTGCCACTCGCCATCGCGGCGATGGAGACCGAACGGGTCGAACTGATGACCGGCATCGCGATCTCCTTCAACCGCAGCCCGATGGTGACGGCGAACGTCTCGCACGACCTGCATCTCGCATCCGGCGGGCGCTTCAAGCTCGGGCTCGGCAGTCAGGTGAAGGGGCACAATGTCCGGCGCTTCAGCGTGCCCTGGACCGCGCCGGCGCCGCGTATGCGGGAATATGTCGAGGCGCTGCGGGCGATCTGGCGTTGCTGGGAAAACGGCGAGCAACTGAACTATGCCGGTGAGCACTACCAGTTCAACCTGATGACGCCGCACTTCGTGCCGATGAAGACCGATCTGCCGATGGTGCCGGTGACCATCGCCGCCGTCGGGCCCGCCATGCTGCGTGTCGCGGGTTCGCATTGCGACGGGGTGCAATTGCACCCGTTCTGCACCCGCAAGTACATGGAGGACGTGGTGCTGGCGCGGCTCGAAGAAGGGCGCGCCAAAGGCGGCGTCGCGCGCGAGAATTTCGAGGTTTCCGGTGGTGGCTTCATCGCTACCGGACCGGACGAAGAAACCGTCTCGAAGATCTTCGAGTATGTTCGCTACCGCGTCGCTTTCTACGGTTCGACCCGGACCTACTGGCCGGTGTTCGAGCTGCACGGGCTGCACGATCTGGGCGAGAAGCTGCACGTCATGTCGCGGGCCGGCGAATGGGACAAGATGGCCGCGGAGATACCCGACGATGTGGTCGATCTTTTCGCCGCGGTCGGCACGCACGATAAGATCGCCGCGGCGATCGAGAAGCGCTTCGGCGGGATCAGCGATTCCGTCAGCGCCATCGCCGCACCGGACGCGGATCCGGGCCTGACGCCGGACCTGATCCAGGATTTGCAGAAGATTTCCA
>CAYLTU010000537.1:0-2308 GCA_964386465.1 uncultured Rhodospirillaceae bacterium | reverse complement strand
GCCGCATACTCGCGACCGACGCGGTGAAGATCATCACCATGTACGAATCGCGCAAGTAGCGAGAGCCTATTCCGATCAGGCGTAGGCGGCGAACATCTCCTCGAATGCCTTCATCTGATTCCCGGCCGCGGACGACGGCACCAGGATCGGCGTGCTGATTCCCGCTTCGCGCCAGGCCGCCACGCCCTCCATGACCTGGCTGACGGAGCCGAACAGGGTCGTATCGGCGAGCCATTTGTCGCTCATCAATGACGGGATCCGTTCCGCCTCGCCTGCCGCGACGGCTGCCGCGATGGCATCCATCTCCTCGACGTACCCGGCTTCGCGCCAGTAGTTCTGGTAGTTCGGCAACTGGACATAGCCGTTCAGGGTCCGGCGGTTGACCGCCTTCGCGGCCTCGATGTCCTCCGAAAAGCAGGTCGGGATCATGTTGCCGATATAGAAGTTCTCGTCGCCGCGCTTTTCCGCCGGCAGCGCCGATAGCGAATCCGCCATGTGCGAGCGGGCGGCATTGGCGAAGACCATGCCGTCGCCGATCTCGCCGGCCAGCGCGATCATCTTCTTGCGCAAGGTCGCCAGCACGATCGGTGGTTTTTCGCCGACACGCTCGACGGCGTTGTACTCCTCCACGAAGTTCCGCGTATCGGTCAGCGGTTTGCCCAGGCTTCGCCCCATGCGCGCCATCGACGGCTCGTGGCTGATGCCGATGCCGAAGCTGAAACGTCCGCCGGAGACTTCATGGATGAACGCGGTCGTCTGCGCGTGGTCGAGCACCGGGCGGGTATAGATCGGCGCGATCGAGGTGCCGAACGAAATCTCGTTGGTGACGAATGCCAGCGCCTCGCAGAGCGCCATGCCGTCGGACAAGCTGGGGCAGTAGATGCCCGTGAATCCCCGCTTCTCGATTTCGGACGCGAGTTCCAGCGTGCCCTTCCGGCGTCCGGCGACGGCGGCAAGGCTGAGGGCGGGCATTTGAACAGGCATCGGATTCCTTTCAGACGACGAAAATTTCTTCATTGTCGAAGTAGTCGGAGCGGACGATCGGCGCGCCCTCCGTCACTTCGATGAGATCTTCCATGTGGTAGCCGACCTTGCCGACCCATCTGACGCGGGTCTCGACCGTGGTCATCATCCCGGCTTCGTATGGCGTGTGGTCGTGCGGGCTGATCAGCGGGTGTTCGTGGATAAACAATCCGATCCCGTGCCCGTTATGGGCGTAGGGGAACGGGATCTTGTGCAGCTCGTGCAGCCGCGTCGCTTCGGCGAAGAGCCGCGCGCCGGTATTGCCCGGCCGCACCATGTCGATGATGCGGTGATGGATGTCGCGCAGCCGGCCCCACCAGGACAGATCTTCGTCGGTCGGTTTGCCCATCTTCGCGGTGCGCCCGACGTTGGAGTAGTAGCGGTCGTAGAAGCCGCCCGTATCGGCCTTCAGGATATCGCCCTTCTTCACCGTGTTGTCCGACGGGTCCATATGCGGGAAACCGGTGTTCGGTCCGGCATTGATGTGGCAGAACGCGACCTTCTCCGCCCCGGACCGCAATATGCCGTCGCACAGCCGGAAGGCCATGTCGCGTTCCGTTTCGCCGACCTTGGTCGCGGCATAGGTCTCCATCAGCGCCTTTTCGGTACCGCGGAACGCCTGCGTCATGATTTCCCGCTCGCGGGGCGATTTGATCATGCGGGCCTGGGCGAACAGCATGTCGCAGGACTCCATCGTGAGCCCTGGCAGCCGTTGCAACAGCGCCTGGTGATACTGGACCCCCAGATACTCGGTCTCGATCCCGATCCGGCCGCGCGCCAGCCCGAACTCGTCCAGCGTATCGGCCAGGACATCGACCGGCGACGTCACGAACTCTTTGTATGTACGGATGTCGTCGATCCAGCTTTCCTGACGGACATAGCCTTCCTCGACCTGGCACAGGACATAGGCGGGCGCCCTTCCCTTCGCCCACACAATCAGCGCCAGCCGGTCGCGGATGTCGACCATGGTCGAGATGAAGACGTCACCGATATAGAGCACGTTCTCCGGCGACATCGCGACGACCGCATCGAAGTCGCTCGCCTCGATGAAGTCCTGCATGCGGGCGAGGTTGCCCGTCGCGTCCTGCATCGCCTTCATCGCGATGGCCTCCCCTTTTGTGACCTTTGAGAAACATTGCTACCGAAGCCGTTTCACCCCCCATCCTAACCTTCCCCCACAAGGGGGGAAGGGAAAGCTCAACATTATCATTTGATTATCCCCTCCCCCTCGATGGGGGAGGGCTAGGGTGGTCTGAACCGGCGACATAGGTAACAGAGTAGACCG
>CAYLTU010000536.1:0-2320 GCA_964386465.1 uncultured Rhodospirillaceae bacterium | reverse complement strand
AGCCCTCCCCCATCGAGGGGGAGGGAATAATATGTTGATAACTCTTGATTTTCCCTTCCCCCCTTGCGGGGGAAGGATAGGATGGGGGGTGAAACGGCTAGCGTGGCAGTTTCTCGCGGAAGTCTCCATAAGGGTGACACCGGTGCGGCGAGCATTCGCCGTTAATCAGTTAAGCGAGCGTACGATAGAATTTGGCAATGCAGCTTTCCCTTTCCGTTCGAATAGCGGAATCGCCGAAGCGTAAGGATGTCGCCGCGGTTCCCGTCGAGACGGTCGCGCGGCTGGCGGCGGCGGCGGGTTTCGACGGTCTGTCCATGCGCGCGTCCGTTCTGGATATTGATTCGCCGCAAGAACGCGTCCACGAAGTCCGCACCGTGCTCGATGGGCTTGGTCTGCGCGTATCCATGGTCACGGGGGACTTGCCGCTCGCGATCAACAACGCGGAAGCAACCGGTGCACTGCGGAACATATCGCCGTATCTCGATCTCGCCGCGGCGCTCGATTGCGACCTCGTACGGGTCATGATGCATCGCGATTCCGATATAGAGGACGCGTGCCGCGCCGCCGATGCCGCGGCCGAGCGCGGGATTCGGCTCAGCCATCAAATGCATTGGGGCTCGTTGTTCGAAACCGTCGATGGCGCGCTGGATGCGTTGGCGCGGATCGGCCGGCCGAATTTCGGCGTGACCTATGAGCCGGCGAACATGTTGGCCTGCGGCGAGGATTACGGACGGGTGGCCATCGAACGTCTGGCGCCGCACATATTCAACGCCTATTTTCAGAATATTCGTCTCGATCCGGCATCGCCCACGACATTCGCGACGCGGAAGCGCGGGCCCGTGCCCGTCCGTTTCGTGGGCCTCGACGATCCGTCGGGAATCGACCCTCGCCCCCTGATCGGCGCCCTGAAGGCGGTCGGGTATGACGGGTGGTTCTCGATACATCAGCCCCTGATCGGTGGCGGCGCCGTCGAAGACGCGATCGACGAGGCCGCGACCCTGTTCAAGCCGCTGATTTGAGCGTAGCCCGCTTTCCCTGCGCAGCGAAAAAGGTTAAGAACCGGAACGAGCAAATCTCTTTCACTTTTCCCCATGCAGTGGGCGGTCCGGTTTGCGCTTCGCATTGAGCGCATCCGCCTGTCCCGAGGATCGAATTCATGACGACATCAAGAGGCCGCAATTTCCTGCACACGCCGGGCCCGACGAACATCCCAGAACGGGTGCTTCGCGCCATGATGCATCCGGCGGTCGATTTCACCGACCCGAATTTCCTGGAGATGACGCAGAGCTGTTTCGCGGACCTGAAAAAAGTGTTCCGGACCGAAAGCGAGGTCGTCTGTTTCGCCAGCAACGGTCACGGCGCGTGGGAGGCGGCGCTCGTCAACACGCTGTCGCCCGGCGATCACGTGCTCGTGCCGGAAAGCGGCCATTTCACGCAGAACTGGGCCGAGATGGCGGAATCCTTCGGCGTCGTGGTCGACGCCGCGCCCGGCGACTGGCGCCACGCGATCGATCCGGACGCCGTCGAGACCTGCCTGCGCGAGGACACCGACCACAAGATCAAAGCGATCCTGACCGTCCATATCGACACGGCGACCGGCATCACCAGCGATCTGCCGGCGCTTCGCCGCGCGATCGACAATGCCAAGCATCCGGCGCTTTACATGGTCGACACGGTCGCGGCCCTGGGGACGACGGAATTCCGCATGGACGACTGGGGCATCGATGTCGCCGTCGGCGGCTCGCAGAAGGGCCTGATGCAGCCGCCGGGACTCGCCTTCAACGCGGTCAGCGCCAAGGCGATCGCGGCCTGCAAGACGGCGAAGCTGCCGCGCCTGTACTGGGACTGGGAACGGCGCATGGAGGAGGCTTATTACCGCTGGTTCTGCGGCACGCCGCCGGAGCATCTGCTGTTCGCGCTGCGCGAGGGTCTCGACATGGTGCTCGAAGAGGGTCTCGAGAATGCCTTCGACCGGCATCGCCGGCTGGCCGACGCCGTCCGCCGCGCGGTCGCCGTGTGGAGCCGCGCCAACGCGCTGAGCCTGAATGCGGTCATTCCTGAAGAGCGGTCGAACTCGGTGACCACGATCCTGGTTGCCGAAGGCTACGACGCGGACGGATTGCGCATGATCAGCCGCGAGAAGTTCGACGTCTCGCTCGGCTCCGGCCTCGGCAAGACGCGCGGCAAGGCGTTCCGCATCGGGCATATGGGATACCTGAACGAGCCGATGATCCTGGGCGCGCTGGCCGGCGTGGAAGCCTCGCTTGAAGCGAGCGGCATTCCGCACGAGAAGGGCGGGGTCGACGCGGCGGTGGAGTAT
>CAYLTU010000535.1:0-2321 GCA_964386465.1 uncultured Rhodospirillaceae bacterium | reverse complement strand
GATTGCGTTGTCGAGTTGTCGTCGGGCATTTAGGCGGCTCCTGATATCGGACAGAATTACACGACAATAACACAAAGCGACAAAGGCGAGAAACGCATTGATCTGCGTCAAAGGCTCGACTCTTCCGGCGCGACGCCGATAATTGGCTTCGGCACGAGATGAACACCGCAGGTTCGGGAGTAGAGGTTTTGGGCAAGGCACGGAATATTCTGTTCATCATGACGGATCAACTGCGCGCGGATTATATGTCCTGCGCCGGTCATCCGAGCCTTGAAACGCCGAACATCGACGCGCTTGCCGCGCGTGGCGTTCGCTTTACCCGCGCCTATACGCAGTCACCGGTCTGTGGCCCCGCGCGGATGTCGTTCTATACCGGCCGCTACATGTTCAGCCACGGTTCGCACTGGAACAACGTACCCTTGAAACTTGGCGAGCTGACCCTGGGCGACTATCTGCGGCCGTTGGGCCTGCGCACCGTCCTGATCGGCAAGACGCATTTCGCCGCCGATGTCGCGGAGATGGCCCGGCTCGGCCTCGATCCCAAGTCGCCGGATGGCGTGCTGATGAGCCAATGTGGTTTCGAGCCTTTCGAACGCGATGACGGGTTGCACACGCACACCGGTTTCGACCCCAACCTCGCCTACAATGTCTGGCTGCGAGAACGGGGTTATGAGAGCGAAAATCCTTGGCACGATTTCGCCAACTCGGCGGAAGGTCCCGACGGCGAAATATTGTCCGGCTGGCACCTGCGGAACTCGAAGTTCCCGGCTCGCGTCAAGGAGGAACATTCCGAAACCGCCTATATGACCGACCGCGCGCTGGAATTCATCGAACAGGCCGGGGACCAACCCTGGTGCGCGCACCTCAGCTATATCAAGCCGCACTGGCCGTACATGGCGCCGGCCCCGTATCACGCGATGTACGGGCCGAACCACGTTCCGCCGGCGAACCGGTCCGAGGCGGAACTCGAGTCGCCGCATCCCGTGGTCGCCGCCTACATGCGGCATGAAGAAAGCGAGGCCTTCCAGCGCGAGGAAGTCCGCCAGACTGTGATCCCGGCCTATATGGGCCTCGTCAAGCAGATCGACGACCATCTCGGCCGCCTGTTCGCCGCGATGGAGGCGCAGGGCCGCATGGACGACACGATGATCGTCTTCACCAGCGACCATGGCGACTATCTGGGCGATCACTGGCTGGGCGAGAAGGAACTGTTCCACGAAGCCTCCTCGCGGATTCCGATGATCGTCTACGACCCGGATTCCACGGCGGACGGGACACGCGGCGCTGTCGACGACCGCTTCGTCGAGGCGATCGACATGGTGCCGACCTTCGTCGATGTGCTGGGCGGCGAGGCGCAACCGCACCGGCTCGAAGGACGTTCGCTCCTGCCGCTGCTGCGCGGCGGAACGGTGGAGGATTGGCGCGACGCTGTCTTCAGCGAGGGCGACTACGCCTGGCGGCACGCGCGGTTCACTCTGAATGTTGGGCCGCACGAAGCCCGCGCGTTCATGGTCCGCACCGACGGTTGGAAATACATCCACTACGAAAACTTCCGCCCGCAATTGTTCGATATGAACGAAGACCCGGACGAGCTGGTGGATTTGGGCGAGAGCCCCGCACACGAAGCGATCCGCGCGGAGATGCGCGAACGGCTATTCGCCTGGCTGCGGACCCGGCGATTGCGCACGACGCTCAGCGACGACCAGGTCGCCAGCGTCACCGGCACCGGCAAGAAGCGCGGATACTATATCGGGGTCTGGTAACGCGCCGCAGTCAGTCGCCTGACGCTGAAATGTCCCGAAGGGGCCGGTTCCGTTCGGCTTCCCACGCGCGGAATCCGTGCTGCCGTTCGGCGATATAGTCCCGCGTAATAGGAACGGCGTCGCGCTTATGGGCGAGCTGCATGTGGAAGACCATCTGCGCGCCGCCCCGGAACATCATTTCCGTCGCACAAAGGTAGAACTCCCACATACGACAGAACTTGGTGTCGTACATCGCTTCGGCTTTGTCCCGGTTCACCTGGAAACGCCGGTTCCATTCGCGCAAGGTATCGGCGTAGTGAAGGCGCAGGATTTCGACGTCGTTAACCCACATATCGCAGCGTTCGACAGCGTCGAAGACTTCCGATAGAGCCGGCGAATAGCCGCCGGGGAAGATATATTTCCGCAACCAGGGATCGGCGAAACTCGGTGGGCTCATATGGCCGATCGAGTGCAGCAGCGCTACGCCGTCCTCGTGAAGCAGGTCATTGACCTTGCCGAAGAACTCCGGGTAATGGCGGACGCCGACATGCTCGAACATGCCGACGGAAACGATGCTGT
>CAYLTU010000534.1:0-2329 GCA_964386465.1 uncultured Rhodospirillaceae bacterium | reverse complement strand
GGGGAAAAATTTGATACCGCCTTTTTCGCCATGCGGAGGGGGAGGATCGCGGCGCTGGTGACGATCGTGGCCTGTGTCGGGATATCCAAACAAGGAGAGCGGATCCAATCGATTTTAGACTGTCGCAGAAGCGCCTTGTTCGAAGGGTCTGAGCTTGGTGATCATCCTCACGGCTATCGGACTGATAACGCGTGCCGGCACGGGGGTACGACGATCTCTATGAGTCTTTATCGGTGCAGCTTGGTATTAGGCGGCGTGACGGGTGGCGTTCGATCGTGCCACCTGGCCCGAGCCGCGTGTTGGCGAGAGTCCGGTCGTCATGGTTCATGCGCCAGCTCAGCATTTTTTGCGCATATTCGAGCACGAGTCCATGGTGGGCGGGATCGCCGGCGAGGTTGTTAAATTCGTGGGGGTCTTTCTCCAGATCGAAAAAAAGCGGTGGCAAGGCGGTAAAATGGACGTATTTATACCGCTTGTCCCGGATTAGCGTGGCGGCGCATTGATCGGGAGCGAGCCCCAGCGCCCGGCCGCCGTCCAGCCCCGGAAAATGGCGAAAATCGAACTCCGCATGTGCCTCGGTTCGCCAATCCTGGACGTCCTGGCCCGAACAGAAGGGGAGCAGCGACTCCCCCTCGCAGGCGACGGGAATCTCAAGACCGAGCCACTCCAGGATCGTCGGCATGATATCGATATTTTCGCTGAAAGCGTCGATTGCGTTGCCACGGCTCGGGTCGCTCATTGCGCCCGGATCACGGATGATAAGGGGAATGAAGTAGGTTTGTTCGTAATAGCTGAACTTCGACATCATCCAATGGTCGCCCAAGTGCTCGCCGTGGTCCGAGGTGAAGACGATGAGCGTGCGGTCCCAGCTCCCGCTCTCTTTCAGATGCGCGATCAATCTCCCGATTTGAGCGTCGATCTTCGTCATCATGGCAAAATAGGTTGCCTTAATTTGCTGGAATTCGCGTTCCTCGAGCTCAAGGTATTCCTTGAGCGAAGCGCCATATGTAAAGGGCGAGTCGAGTTGGTTCGAAAGATAGAAGCGGACCCAGGGATGCTGCGCAGCTTCTTCCTCGGGCGTTGCAAGGCGGTTCGGTAGCGGCATCTCGGCGGCTTCGTAGAGAGAATTATAGGGCTCCGGCGCGATAAAAGGGGGATGCGGCGACCGATAGGAGAGGTGGACGAACCAGGGCGTTGCATCGTGTGCGGAGATGTAGTCAATCGCCTCGTCGGTCAAGAAGGCCGAGCCGCTGTCTTCCTTCCGGTACCACGCCGGCGCGAAGGTGCGGCCTCGCTCCGGATCGATACCTTCTCTGTTGGGTCGGAAAAGCGATCGAGGGTCGTCTTCGACTTCGTATCCCCGTTGCCGCAACGCGTCGACCCACGGGCGGTGGTCGGAATCCATGCGAACCACCGGTGTCATTCCCCGCAACAGCCCAGCCCGGGTCCTGAGTTCGGGATCGTCCGCTTCCCGCCCGCGGGGGTCCGCGCCAATATCGGTGTAGCCAAAAAGGGCGGGATCGTATCCGGCTTTTCGCGCCTCAAGCGCGATATTGGTATGGCGGTCGTCCAGCGGCGCGCCGTTCGCCACCGAACGATGATTGTGCAAATAGAGGCCCGTGTAGAGACTGGCGCGCGCCGGCCCGCACGATGTCGCCTGCGAGTAATGGCGGCGAAACAAGGTGCCTTCGGCCGCCAAGGCATCCAAATGCGGCGTCATCACAATCGGATGACCGAGGGCGGAGAGGCATTCGCCCCGCCATTGATCCGCCGTAATGAAAAGCACGTTTTGCGTCGTTTCGCTCATGCTGACCCGTGCACCAGATAGCGCCTCCTAGTGGATACAATCTAGCACTTGGTACCCCAACCGCGAATTCGGAGCGGATACCAAGCCGATCTGTCGCAACAGACGTTATACCACGTCGGATTGGCGCCGGCTTTCGACCGCCGCGGCAGCGAAATAAGTGTATTCAACCTCTTCGAAGTCACCGTAAAGGGTACGCAAATATGCGCCCGAATTACGCGGGCACGCGAAGTTGCCACCCAGGAAATCGATTGTCGATGTCGGCAGCACGCACTCCCGGGATACGCCATAGCCGCCGCTCTCGGTGGCCTGCATGGCGCCCTTGTGGCTCCGCCTTTCGAGCACGGCTTCACCGTAGCTGACCGCCGGCCGGTAAGTCGCTATGTCGGCCCGGATTTCACCGCGCAGGCGATTGCGCTCCCATCGGAAAGGCCATCGTTTCGGTGGATCGAACGATATCGAGACGAGGCCTTTCTTCGCGAACAGGTCGACATGGTAACCGTCCCGCGCACCGCGTTCGGCGAG
>CAYLTU010000533.1:0-2331 GCA_964386465.1 uncultured Rhodospirillaceae bacterium | reverse complement strand
GCATCAACAATGACGGCACCATCGTTGGTGTGGGACGCAACGCGGCGAATGTCGACACGGGGTTCGCCATTGCGCTGAACGGTTCGCCACAGGAACTTCCGGTTCTCGGCAGCGGCGGAACACGGCCGTTCGCGATCAACGATCAAGGCACGATAGCGGGCGGCGCGGACGATGGCGCGTCTCCCCAGCAAGCGTTCATCACAGATGCCCTAGGCAATATTCAACAAGTCGGCACGCCCGGCGTCGATAGTTTCGCAAGGGACATCAACGAGAATGGTAATCTGGTTGGCGTATCTGACGGTCAAGCGGCTTTGTTCGACGGCGCCGGCCAAGTAACACCCCTCGACACGGCCGCCGCCTTCTCGTCAAGTGACGCTGCCGCGCTAAACGACACCGGTGAAGCCGTAGGGTTCGGACGCACACCCGGTGCCGGCGTTCGGCATGCGTTCTTTTTCGACCCGAATGTCGGTGCGGTGGAAGATCTCGGTGCCATTGCCGGCGACGCGCAGGCGCGCGACATCAACAATGCGTCACAAATCGTCGGGACGACGGAGATATTCCCCGGGTTTGATGGAACGGCAGGCTTCCTGTTCGAAGCCGCGGGCGACCGGCAAATGCTGAACCTGAACGACTTGCTCGATCAGAATGACCCGCTCGGCCCGCTGACCAATGTCAGGCAGGCCGTTGCCATCAATGATCTGGGGCAGGTCCTGACCATCGGTTCGCGGCTCACCCAATCCTGCGAGGACCCCAATGATCAGAGTAGCTGCTTCACCAGCGACACGGGCGAGCTTCATGGCTTTCTGCTGACACCATCGGACGGCAATGGGGGCGGCGGCGAAAACGTGCCATCGCCTGAGATCTTCGTCGAAGCCTCGGCCAGGCATGACGATGACGATTCGGGCACGCAATCCGAGACGGCAAATTCCGGAATTCTTGCGATTGAACTGGAACACGAGCAAGAGAACGGCGATTTCCCTGGCTTCGATCTAACGCGCGGACGGGCGGAAGGGCTGATTACCAACGTCGGCGTGCCGACCGTAGGCGCCGTGAGCCAATCGGGCGGCGATACGGGGATCTTTACCGAATGCAACCCCTTCGACCAGGCTTGTATCTCGACCAAGGAGGCCACCGCAACGTCGCGGGTCGTCTCCAATCTTCAGCCCTTGTTCGCGGACCCTGACGGCGCTCCGAATTCGATCGATCTTGACCTCATCCTCAACATCGATGGCATTCTGGACATCGCGTGGTTCTTTGAAGATTTGAATATTGCCGAACTGTCGAACGCCGTGGCCGAAACCACGGTAACAGCGAAGCTACACACCGACGATGGTGGAGAAACCGTTTTGTTCGAGGGGTCCGCGAAACTCGAGCGGGATGGACCAGACACCTCGACCTTGACGTTCGGAGGTGATTGGGTCGCGTTCGAGGAGGACGGCTTTACCATTGTCGATGATTCGTTCTTTGCCGACGTGCCGAACCAGCGGCTCGATGCCAGTAACGCCAATTTTGTCATTCGAGACGACCCAATCAGAACTTCGACAGAGTTCGTGCAAGTACAGACCAGCTTTGAAGATATAGCGTTCCTATCACCGGGTGAGACTTATGCACTCGAACTTGAAATCATGACACGTGCGGTTTCAGAAAAACTTAATCTTTTTAGTCAGTTGTCTGAAAATTTTAAGGATTGCTTTGCTGACGGTTCTTGCAGTCTGGCAGATTTTCAAGCGGAAGATCGTGATGCATTTGTTATTGATCATTCGTTCGCACTTGCCGACATGCTCAACACTGTATCCGCGGCATCGAGTTCAGACACGGATGGGGTGAACTTTGTCACCGTAGATGGAAACGGCAATCCAATTCCAACGTTCGGCGTGCCTGAGCCAAGCGCCGTCTTCCTATTCCTAATTGGACTGGTCGGACTCGGTATTGTGCGGCGGCGAGGCATCCCGCTGTAATGCCGTCGCCGTAACTAAGGATAGCGCCCCTTTAATTAGGCAGGCCGCCTCGTGCGGCCTGTTTTGGTTTGCGGTGCAACGATGAAGCCCGGAATTTGGACCTCCCCGCACCGTCGACTAACATGCGCCGACTCATTTTCAAGATTGGTGCGTGGATGATCGACAAGCGAATTTCGAAGGTCGAGGAGGCCCTGGAGGGCCTGCCCGAGGGGGCGACCGTGATGATCAGCGGTTTCGGCGGCGCCGGATTGCCGGTCGTGCTGATCCGGGCGTTGGAGGCGACGTCGGCCGGCGGCCTGACCCTGATCATGAACAGCCTGCGCTTCATTGAAACCTACGCGCCGGCGCTGTTCACCGACCGCCGGGTGGTCAA
>CAYLTU010000532.1:0-2353 GCA_964386465.1 uncultured Rhodospirillaceae bacterium | reverse complement strand
TCCTTGAAGCCCAATGTGCTGGCCTGAGCGAGGACGACATCCGCGAGGTAATTGAGCGCCCCTGCGGATTGACTGATGTCCGGCATGCCGGATTCGGCGAGCAGCCGCTCGACCGCGCCCAGAAAATGCTGTGTCGTTTGATTGTCCGATGTTTGGGTTGCCGTGAACGCTTCGCCGTGAAATCGGGTGCGGTGCTGGAAAAACGCCGTCCCCAACGTGATGCCGAACCCGCCGCCGAGGTTACGAAAAAACGTCGCGCTTGAGGCGCCGCGGGCGAGTTTGTCGGGCGGTACCGCGCGGAGCGCGGCGACGCTGAGCGAAGGGATTGCGAGGCTGAGTCCGACACGGTTGATCGCCGTATAGGCCACCATTGCCAGGAAGGTCGTGTTGACGTCGACGGCCTGAATCAGGAAGAAGCCGATCGCGAAGATCAGCAGGCCGGCCGCGATGGGGATATGCGCCGGTATGGAATCGGTGATACGGCCGGCGAGCGGGAAGAACAGCATCATCACCAATCCACCAGGCGCCAGCAGCAGTCCGGCGCGCGTGGCGCTGTAATCCTGAATGGTCTGGACGAATACCGGAATGAAATAGCCGGACGCGAAGAGTCCGGCGCCGAATACGAAGCCGGACACCATGATCAAACTGAACTGCTTGTCCTTGAACAGGCTCAGGTCGAGCAGTGGGTAGCCGGCGCGTAATTCCCAAAAGACGAAAACCACCACGCCGACTGCACCGCTTAACAAGCGGATGACGACGGCATTCGAATCCCAGCTCCAACGGGGACCGTTCGCCAGGCCGCTTAGAACGTTGAACAATATGAAAAAGACGAGCCCGAGCCCGATCCAGTCGAAGGGGGGTAGCTGCTTCGGAAGTTTCTTGCCCGGCATGAAGACGAGGCCCAGCAGCAAGGCCGGAAAGCAGAAGGGAAGAGGCAGATAGAACAGGTATCGCCAACTGATCGTATCGATTGCGATACCGCCCAGGATCGGTCCGAAAGTCGGCGCCAAAACGCTTATCAGGCCGTAGATACCCATCGCGGTGCCGCGCCGCTCGGGCGGAAAGACACTGAAGATGCTGAACATGGCGAGCGGCTGGCCAATGCCGTTCGCGAAGCCCTGCAGCACGCGGCCGAGGATGAGCAGGTCGATATTGGGCGCCGTTGCGCTCATGATCGAGCCCGTGCCGAAGATGATCATGGTCGCGATAAAGGTAATGCGTTGCCCCAGCACTTCGATCAGCCAGGAACTCAACAGCATCGTTGCCGACATGGTGGCGAGAAACCCGGTCGCCATCCATTGCGCCTGATCCAGGCCAACGCCGAACGCGCCCATGACCGACGGCACCGCGACATTGACCATGGAAGTCGCAAAACCCATCGCGATCGCGGCGGCCATTACGGTGGCCGTGACCAACCAGCGGTATATCGGGCCGTACCGCTCGTAGAGATCGTCGATGCTGGCGTGCGCGGCCGACGTCATCTCGGCCAGGTCCGTTCAAAACGGCTAAGCATCGCAGTGCGGCACGCGGCAACGAGATTTAGGCGGGAAGCGATTTACCAAGGGTTCCATCTTGGGCACGGTTTGCAGGCGGTTTTACGGGTGGAGTTTCGATCGCGAAAATCATACTCCGCCCGCCTGAATTGGGAAATTTCGCTTTTGCGCCGGATTGGTTTGGCGAAGCAACGAAGTTAAATAAAACTTTATGTATATTTAAGAAAAATTGGTGTTTTTGTTAACGGTATTCTTTAATTTATTAATAACCATAAGAGAATATCGCATTTGATCTGTATGTTCGCAAAATAATCCATATAGGTGACGCGAGCACCGCGTATTCGGGCTTCCATGGGACAGTATCAAAAGCCGGGACCATATCGGGTTCGGCGGGTTTCCCAGAGGCTTAAATGGTGCCAGCGAACCAAAACAATACGAGACCGAGCGGCGTGCGGCGGCTTTCGCTCCGTCGACAGCTCTGTCTATTTTTTGCCATCGCCGCGGCGGTGGTCACATATGGTTCCGGACAGATTTACTCGGCCAGGGAACAGGCACTGCATGCCGCTCGGGAGCAGACGCGGGACGACGCCGTATTCCAAATCTTGTCGCTTAAGACGTTGGAAGCGCTGCGGGACGAGCGTTCCGCCTATTTACAGCAGGCCCTTGATCGTATCGGCAATGCGGATAGCGGAATTGTCCGACTGCTTGTCATGGGTAGAGACGCCGGATTCCTGGCAAGCTGGCATTCGCTGCATTCACCGGACCGGCGCTCGACGACGCTCTCGGTGAGGAAGGTCGTCATCGGTGATGAAACCGTCGGCCGTGTTGTGATCGAGCGCGAGAATGCCGAGGCATTTGCA
>CAYLTU010000531.1:0-2358 GCA_964386465.1 uncultured Rhodospirillaceae bacterium | reverse complement strand
CGCGGGCCCATGCCGATGATGCCGTTCTCGCTGTGAAACAGGATGTCGCGGCCTTCGGGAATATAGTTCACCGTCAAGGTCGGCATGCCGATGCCGAGATTGACGAGCCAGCCATCTTCGAGCTCTTGTGCGACGCGCGCGGCGATCTGGTCGCGGCTGAGACGTTCGCTCATGAGAAGGGTCCTTCCTCTTTGCCCGGGGTATAAGGCCCGGCGACATAATAGCAATCGACGAAGACGCCCGGCGTCACGACGGTTTCCGGATCGAGTTCACCGACCGCCACCTCCGTCGTCGCCTCGACGATCGTGTAGTCGGCAGCCATCGCCATCACCGGATTGAAATTCCGGGCCGCCATCCGATAATTGAGGTTGCCGCGCCCATCCACCTCGCGCGCCTTGAGCAGCGCGAAGTCGCCGCGCAACGGCCGCTCCAACACGTATTCCTTGCCGTCGATCTCGTGAACCGGCTTGCCCGCGCCCAATTCGGTGCCGACACCCGTCGGCGTCAGGAACCCGCCGAGACCGGCACCGGCCGTGCGTAGCCTTTCCGCCAAGGTGCCCTGCGGCACGACCTCGAGATCGACCTTCCCGGCTTCGTACATTTCCTTGAAGACGAAGGATTCTACCGCCCAGGGGAAGCTGCAGATGATCTTGCCGACACAGCCTTCTGAAAGCAGCCGCGCGATACCGGTTTGATGCGTGCCGGAATTGTTGGCGACGATCGTCAGGCCGCGCAAGCCCCTGTCGCAGACACCCTCGATCAGGATTTCGGGTACGCCGGCAATCCCGAAGCCGCCGACCAGGATCGTCGCATCGTCGGTCAGTTTCTCGAGCGCCGCTTCCAGCGTATCGGCCTTCTTGTTTTTCATGGTTTGCCGCGCCGCCTCCGTATTTTTATATGGCGCGCGACGTTACCGCAGGCGGTTCAGAGCTTCAATCTCCGTCAAGCATCCGTCATGATAATCTCCCCTTCGTTTCGATCGGATAACAGGATGCAGACCGACTTCGTTCCCGGACTCCCGAAAATCGCCTACGACCATGCCGGCGACGGCGACGTCGCGTTGTTCCTGCACGGGATCGGCGGGAACAGGACGAACTGGCGCGATCAGTTGGCCGTCTTCGCAACCGACTTTCACGCGGTTGCCTGGGATGCGCGGGGCTACGGGCTTTCGGATGATTACGAAGGCGCGCTCGACTTCGGCGATTTTGCCAAAGATATCGTCCGGCTGCTGGACCATCTCGACACGGTGACAGCGCACATCATTGGATTATCGATGGGTGGCCGCATCGCACTCGATTTCGTCGCGCGCTATCCGGAACGAGTGGCGAGCCTGACCCTGTCGGGAACCCGCGCCAGCTTCGCACAGCGAACCGAGGCGGAGCGGGAAGAGTTCCTGCGGCTGCGCAAGAAACCGCTGGTCGAAGAAAGCAAGGAGCCGCGGGACATCGCGCCGACCGTCGCGCGCAGCCTGATGGGCAAACGGTCCGACCGGACGCATTTCGATCAGCTTGTCGAGAGTATCGCCGCGCTGCATAAGGACAGCTATATCAAGACCATCGAGGCCTCGACATATTACGACCGATCGGCGGCGCTGGATGCCATCCGCGTGCCGTCGCTGCTGGTGTATGGCGGCGACGACCGGTTGAACAGTCCTGCTCTCGGCCGCGAAATCGCCGGCCAAATCAGCGGAGCCCGGTTCGTCGAAATTCCCGATGCGGGCCACCTGTGCAACATCGAAGCCCCCGATGAATTCAACGAGGCGGTGCTTTCGTTTCTGCGCGGGATATAAACTTTACGACCGGCCTTGCAACGCGCGTCGCGACTTCCATCTAAACCATAACGGTTGCCCAACAGCGGTTCGATGCCAGTACGAATTCTTACCCCGATCGTTTTTTGCGCAAGCTTTCTGGTCGCGGCGTGCAATCCGGTCGTCAATTTCTTCGCCTTCCACCCGGACAACAGCACCGCGGTTCCGGCCAATGAACTGCCGCCAGAGACGCGCGAAATCTTCTTCAACACCGAAGATGGCGCGCGCATCCACGCCTTGCGTCTAAATCACCCATCCGCGGACACGCTCACGATCTATTTCCACGGCAATGCCGGCAATGTCTATCACCGGCTGCGGGATCTGCAGATGCTGCGGCGCCTCGGGACCAACGTCCTGGCCGTCAGCTATCGCGGGTACGGCAAAAGCACGGGCAGTCCGGACGAAGAAGGGATTTATCGCGACGCAAAGGCGGCCTACGAACACGCCACGACATCGATGGGCTACGCGCCGTCACAGATTTTCCTGTTCGGCCGCTCGCTCGGTTCCACGACGGCGGTCCATCTGGCCCAGGACAAGGCGCTCGCCGGCGT
>CAYLTU010000530.1:0-2373 GCA_964386465.1 uncultured Rhodospirillaceae bacterium | reverse complement strand
TGTCGCACGACAGGGACGCGGCCTTCGCCTACCTGAAGGCGACCAATGACGGCACGACGCCGGACGATGTGATCCAGGCCTTCGTCGACGGCATGTTCGAGATCGAGGATTTCGTCGCCGAGCTGGTCAAGATCAATGGCGGCGAGACCCTGCGCACCGAGCGGACGGGCAACTATCCCTATCCGGGGCATGACGCGCTGTACTTCCTGGAGGTCGACAACGTCCCTGGCTTCGACCGCGAGAAAGGCTATCCGCACGCGCGGTCGCTGAAGAACGGCACCAACATGATGAAAGTGCTGGAGGATAATGTGGATGCCCGCGCCGGCATCGAGACGCGGTATTCGACGTCGGCCGCGCGGCTGATCACCGGGCCGGACGGCGCGGTGCGCGGGATGTGGGTCATGGGCGCGGACGGCGAGGACCGCGCCATCGCCGCGCACAAGGGCGTGGTGCTGGCCTGTGGCGGATTCGAGAGCAACCAGGCGCTGCAGCGGCAATATTGGCAGCTCAACCCGGTGTTCTCGGCGGCATTCCGCGGCAACACCGGCGACGGCATCCGCATGGCGACGGATGTCGGCGCCGACCTCTGGCACATGTGGCACTTCCACGGCTCGTACGGCTTCCGCCACACCGACCCGGGCTTCCCTTTCGCGATCCGCATGAAGCGCCTGCCCGACTGGGTGCCCGAGGTGCGCGAGACCGATACGGTGATGAGCTGGATCCTGCTCGACCGGCGCGGCCGCCGCTTCATGAATGAGTACGAGCCCTACGTCCAGGACACCGGCCACCGCCCACTCGACGTGATGGACCCGAACACGGTCGAGCAGCCCTTCATCCCGTGCTTCGCGGTGGTCGACGAGGAGGGCCGGCAGATGTATCCGCTCGGCGGCGTCGTCTTCAACGACAGCGCGGTCGAGCCCTATGAGTGGAGCCCCGACAACCTCAAGGAGGTGCAGAACGGCATCCTGACCAAATGCGAGTCGCTCGGCGACCTTGCTGACGCGATCGGTTGCGATGCGGCAACGTTGGAGGCGAGCCTTGACCGCTGGAACGCCGACTGCGACGCGGGTAGGGACAGCGGTCACGACCGCCCGCCGCAAACCATGGCCCCGATCAGGACGCCGCCCTTCTACCTCGGCACGATCTGGCCCGTCGTCTCCAACACGCAAGGCGGCCCCGTGCACGACGCGAAACAGCGCGTCCTCAACCCTTACGGCGAACCCATCCCGCGCCTCTACGAGGCCGGCGAGGTCGGCAGCATCTGGGGGCATTTGTATCTATCCGGCGCCAATCTGTCGGAATGTTTCATCGGCGGGCGGATTGCGGGGCGCGAGGTGGCGGTGCTGGGGGATTGGGAGGGGGCGTAACACGAGCATCCCGATCGGCCGCATGGCCGAACTTGAGGATATCGCCAACGCGGCCCTGTTCCCGGTCTCCGACGGGGCCTCCTACATCACCGGGGCGTCGCTTTCGGTCGACGGCGGGACAACGGCGTGAAATGGTGAGGCCGGCATTGTTGAACGTGCAAACCGCAAAATGAGTCGCCCGGCGTCCAAACGGACAAAGGGTCTCGAACCGAACCAGGAGGGCAGCGACATGGATCTGACGGAACGTCTGGAGAAGCTTTACGCCAGCGCGGTATATGACGTCCTGAACGGTATGGGTCACGCCAATTGTGTCCTGCCATACGGCATCAATGCCCTCGATCCCAAGCACCGGTTGGCCGGCCGGATCGAGACGATGAATGGCGATTATGGCGAGGGCAAGGACGCGGGCGAGACCTTGCTGGCCTGGGCCACGGTGTTGTCCAAGGCGCCGTCGGGCAAAGTGCTGATCTGCCAGCCCAATACCCATGAAGTGGCCCTGATGGGCGAACTGTCGGCCGAGACCCTGAATTACCGCGGCGCGCGGGGCTATATCGTCGATGGCGGGTGCAGAGACGTACCTTTTCTGCTGAAGAACGATTTTCCGGTTTTCTGCCGCTTCAACACGCCGAAGGATATTTGCAGGCGCTGGGTCGCCCAGAGCATGGGGGAACCCATCGATATCGGTGGTGTCCGGATTTCGCGTGACGATTATGTGCTGGCCGACATCGATGGCGTCGTGATTATTCCCCAAGACATGGCCGAGGCCGTCGTGGCCGAAACCGAGGCGGTCGCTTCCACCGAATCAGCCATGCGGGACGCGATCCTGAATGGCATGGACCCGGTCGACGCCTACAAAAAATTCGATACGTTCTAAATCCCGCATCAAGTGCGGTATGACAGGGAAGGACTTGCCTTTACGGTAATCTCTAACCCGTCGTCGCGCAGGCGATTGCGCCCAGGATACCGATGACGGCGATGAAGCTGCCGCCGGCCTTGGCGGCCATGT
>CAYLTU010000529.1:0-2388 GCA_964386465.1 uncultured Rhodospirillaceae bacterium | reverse complement strand
CGAAGTACCGCATCAATCCGGGCAATGTCGGCTTCCGCGAGAAGAAGGACACGCAATTCTCCACCATGATCGAGGTCGCGCTGAAATACGATCGGCCGGTGCGCATCGGCGTCAATTGGGGCAGTCTCGACCAGGAACTCGCGACGCGGCTGATGGACGAGAACGCAAAGCTGCCGCAGCCCAAGGACGCGACCGAAATCACGCAAGAAGCGCTCGTCGTTTCGGCGATCGAGAACGCTATCCGCGCCGAAGAGCTTGGCATGGGCCGCGACAAGATCGTCCTGTCCTGCAAGGTGAGCGACGTACAGAGCCTGATCGGTGTCTACCGCATGCTGGCCGACCGCGGCGACTACGCGCTTCATCTGGGTCTGACGGAAGCGGGCATGGGATCGAAAGGTATCGTCGCCTCCACCGCGGCGCTGTCCGTCCTGCTGCAGGAAGGGATCGGCGACACGATCCGCATCTCGCTGACGCCGGAGCCGGGCGGCGACCGAACGCGCGAAGTCATCGTCGCGCAGGAAATACTGCAGACGATGGGCTTCCGGTCCTTCGTGCCGCTGGTCACCGCCTGTCCCGGCTGCGGGCGCACGACCAGCACGGTGTTCCAGTCTCTCGCCGAGCGCATCCAAGGCTATGTCCGCGACAAGATGCCGGAGTGGCGCGAGCGATATGTCGGTGCCGAAACCCTGAACCTCGCGGTCATGGGCTGCATCGTCAACGGCCCGGGCGAAAGCAAGCATGCCGATATCGGTATCAGCCTGCCCGGCACCGGCGAAGAGCCGGCCGCACCCGTCTTCGTCGACGGCAAGAAGACCGTGACCCTGCGCGGCGGCGATATCGCCGACCAGTTCCAGGTCATTGTCGACGACTATGTCGAAAACCGCTACGCGCGGCGGTGAGGGCGGCTCAATCTGAATTGACGGACAAGCCGAAACATGCGAGGCCGTGCTGAACCCGGCTCCGCCCCGCTAGCACGGAAACCCGTTACCCATGTCCGACTACAGTTTTCTCGATCAGCTCCTGCATCGCGTTGCGCTGCAATCTCCGGCGGTTGCCGAGATGAGTTTCGATTTCGATCAGAAGATGGTGCCGAACGATCCGGAGGAGATCGTTGGCGAGCGTCATGTATTCGTTTCCGGCCTGGCGCGGGCCGGCACGACTGTCCTGATGCGGAACTTTTACGCCACCGGCGAATTCCGCTCGCTGACCTACCGAGACATGCCGTTCGTGCTGGCGCCCAACTTGTGGCGCAAGATGTCGCAATCCTCGAAAAAGGATGTCGAGAAGGCTGAACGCGCGCATGGCGACCGGATACTGGTCGACGTCGACAGTCCGGAAAGCCTGGACGAGGTGTTTTGGCGGATTTTCGCGGGCGGCCAATACATCCATAAGGATCATCTGACGCCGCACGCGCCCGATGCGGAGACCCGGCGGAACTTCGTCCGTTACGTGAACGCGATCCTTGCCGCGCAGGATGAGCGCGCGCCACGCTACCTGTCGAAGAACAACAACAACGTCCTGCGTTTGGGCGGCATCCGTCAGGCCTTCCCGCAGGCGCTGATCCTCGTACCGTTCCGGGACCCGACGACGCATGCGGGGTCGCTGCAGCGCATGCACCGAAATTTCGTCGAGCAGCAGGCGGAAGAGAAATTCGTCAAATCCTACATGACTTGGCTGGTGCATCACGAGTTCGGCCACGATCACCGTCCGTTCCGCTTCGGCGGCGACGCGCCCGCGACGACGGCGGGGCTTGAAAGTATCGACTACTGGCTGGCGCTGTGGTGCGCGACCTACGGGTGGCTGGAGAACTCGGTCCCGGACGACATCGTGTTCGTATGCTACGAGGATCTTTGCACCGATCCGGGCGTCTGGACACGCCTCGCCGGGATGGCGGGTGTTTCGGCGGAGCGGGACGGAGACGATACGTTCAGCCTGAGCCAGGCGAAAGTGGACGGTGAAGCGGACCCGGCGCTGCTCGAAAACGCCGCCTCTATTTACGGGCGTCTGATGGCGCGGTCGCGGGCATCTTGACGCGCTGCATGAAGGCGGCGATCGCTGCCCAGTATTCCTTGATGAATTTGTAGGACAGGTCGTTGTGGCCGGCGCCGTCGACCGCAACGAAGTCTTTCTCGCCCGGGGCGTTGTTGAAGACGGTGCGGCCCATCGCGATGGGAATGACCTGATCGAGGCTGCCGTGGATGACTAGAAGCGGGGCTTTCAGCCGTTTGATCTTCCTCGCATTGTCGAAGGCGTCTCCCACCAGGGACGCGGCGAATCCCAATCCCATGGCTTCGGCCTGATCGGTCGCATTCGACAGGGGCGATATCAGGATTACGCCGGCGAGCGCCTTGTCCTGGGCCAGATGGACCGCCGTCGTGGAACCGAGCG
>CAYLTU010000528.1:0-2393 GCA_964386465.1 uncultured Rhodospirillaceae bacterium | reverse complement strand
CTGTAAAATACCAATCCAAACAGGAGGTTGGAAATACTTCACGATCGACTAACGACCCTGCCGCACCGGTCCGTCGCGTTCGCGCCGAGCCGAAGGCACCGGCTGCCGGCATTGTCAGAACCTCCGGACACAAGTAAACAGTTTCTAAATCCGGCCTGCGGAATATTTTTTGAATGCGCTCCGATTTCACCGTCGCGAAAATGCTGCAATCCTTGCGTCAGAAGCGCCATTGGATTGCATGTATTCTATCCGCGGTCGCGGGCTTCCTAATTTTCGATTTTGTTCCCGGTTACTTCAATCAGAATTCGACAGTCCTGGTCTTGGACATGAAAGTTTCCAGCGGGACCAGGCTGGAAGTCTATGTGAACCATGATTTCAACGAACCCCTCTCCGGAAAACTGGTTCCCGGCCAGCGCAAGCAATACCGGCTCAAGGGCCTTGTCGACGATATCCGGAGTCTGCGCATCGACCCGGGCGAATCCCCCGGCGCGGGAATCGATTTTTTTGGCATCTGGGCGGAAGACAAGAACGGAACGTTCGCCCATATTCCCGCCGCCGCCATTGCGAACTGGGCCAGCGCCAATGTGACGCACCGAGGCGTGATTGGCGACGCCGCCCGCTTCGTTGCGAGCACAAACGACCCGATGCTGTTTGCCGAACCGAACATTAAGCTGCGCAATGAATCGCCCGCCCTGATTGCCAGAATTGTCAATATGCTCGCTTGGCCACGAAGCGCCACGTTCGTAGTGATTGTTCTCGGATTTTTGGTCCTGCTGTCAGCCGCGGCGCTTAATCCGGCACGTGTCGCGCATCCGATCATTGCCACTGTCTGCGTCGGTCTCTCGGTGCTGAGCATTTATGGTTTTGGGACGCTTTACCACCCGCTCGCGCCGATCGATACGGTCGTCGGCCGGGCAGGTTTTCACGGTCTGTCAACCGCGCCGGCGTCGCTCGGCGTCCTGTGCGCCGTCATCCTGTCCGTACTTGCCGCGATAGGATTCGCGTATTTGCATAAAGCCCAAGCGACACAGACGAAAGAGCCAGGCGCGGAACGCCCCGCCGACCGCGAGGCAATCTGGAAGACCGCAAACCAGCTTGCGGTCCTGGTCGTCGTGCTGGCGTGCATCCTGTTCTTTTTCCCTCAGTTCGACGAAAACTTGCAGCACTGGCTGACCTACCGGACCGCGCCCAATTGGGACGGGAACAACGTCCTTATCTGGAACTACATGTCCCACACGGGCGGGCTACCGTTTCGCGATTTCTGGTATCCCTATTCCGGCCAGTACACGTTCAGCAAGCCCGCCCCGTTCGGTATGTTTATGGGAGGCGCCTATCAGGCTGGGGCCTTTTCGCTAGCCTTCTACGCCGTCTATCGCGTGACCGGCCGAAACATCGTAACCGCGGCATTCGCGGTCATCGCGCTAATCGTCGGCGGCACGCTGGCCGTTTATTGGGGTAACGTTCGATATCTTCAAGCCCTGTCGATCGGCCTGATCTATCTGGCGATCAATCGCGACGCCGAACGGCTTCAACCTGCGCACTACTGGTTCTGGTTCGCGTGCTGCTTTTCGCTCTATTTCGAACCCGCGCAGGTCATCTATGCCGCGCCGGCCGTACTGGCGAAGATCGTTCTGGATGTCTTCCTGGACCGACCAGTCGACGGAGGGTCGCTAGTGCGGCGACTGGCCCGCGACTTCACGGTCCCCGCGCTATTCCTTGTCGGGCATCTCGGCTTCGTCGCGGCAAACGACCAGATATCCAACTTCGCCGATTTCTATTTTGGGCTCGGCGATCAATCCGCATCTGGCGCACAACCCGCAAATCTCGCCCTCGACGTCACCAGGCCCTTCACCGTCCAGTTCCTGATCGTCGTCACGCCGATGGCAATGATCGGCATCGGTCTTTACGACAGACTGCGCGCGGGCCGCGGCAGCTCGCTAGCCGGCGACAGTCTGGTCGTCCTGGGGCTGGTCGGCGTGATGATCCTGCAGAAACATTTAATCCGCCCGATCGACTGGCAGGTTTTCGTCGTGCCGGCCCTGGGATTATTTGTCTACGCTGCCGCCAAGCGAGGACGGACGGTCATCGAGACGGCCGCCGCTGGAGGCGTTCTCGGCGCTTATGTCGCCGTTGTCCTGATGTCCGGCGCGCTTCCCGGCCATTGGCAGAAGCTCGTCGGCGGGCCGGAACGAGTTTGGAATTACCTGCTTGACGATTCCCTGCCGTTCGACGAGGCGAACGCCATGCGTTTCGCCCCCGCCCATTTCGCGCGTTTCAAGGACGAGATCGCCGTCGCGGACCGGATCCGGTCGTTGAGCCCATCGGAAAAACCGGCACGCACCTTCATGCTCACCGACAATCAGGTGATCTACATTCTGCTGGGGCATAAACCG
>CAYLTU010000527.1:0-2401 GCA_964386465.1 uncultured Rhodospirillaceae bacterium | reverse complement strand
TCCCCCCTTGCGGGCTGAAATGTCCATCAAAGGCGTTTCAGGGCTAGGATGGGGGATGAAACGGTCAACGTGGCAGTTATTCGCAGGGGTCTCTGGGGGCGCGTCAACGCGGCATCGACGACGACGTGTTCGTGGCGGGTCAACCAAGCGGTCGTTTTTGCCGGTCTTCTGTCCCTTTTTATGGCCGTACCGCCGGGGCGCATTGGCCCCGGCGCAATGGGGCCGGACCGCGTCAGCGGCCGCTAAGCAGCCCGTCCAATATTTCCAGCATCCCGGCGATTTCCATGTCGCTCACATTGAGCGCCGGCATGAAGCGCAGCGCGTCGGGCGCGGGCGCGTTGAGGAGCAGTCCGTTCTCCAAAGCTTTTTCGACGATGGCGAAGCCGTCGTTTCGCGGGCCCAGATCGAGCGCGAGCAACAATCCCCTGCCGCGCACGCCGGCGAGACCGTGCTTGGCCGAAAGGGCTTCGAGACCCTGGCGTAGCGTGGCCGACGCCTCGTTCACGCGCGTCAGGAAGCCCGGTTCGGTGAGCTTCTCCAGCACCGCCAGCCCGACGGCGGCCATCAGCGCGTTGCCGTTATAGGTGCCGCCCTGGTCGCCGGGCTCGAAGCAGCAAATGTCTTCGCGCGCCAGCAAGGCCGCCAAGGGCGTGCCCGCGCCGATGCCCTTGCCCAACGTCATGATGTCGGCTTCCACACCGTATTGTTCGAAGCAGAACAGCGTGCCGGTCCGCCCCATGCCGGTCTGGATTTCGTCGAGGATCAGCAGGATATTGTGGTGGTCCGCGAGCGCGCGCAAGCCCTTGAGGTAGGCATCGCTGGCAGGCCAGACGCCGGATTCGCCCTGGATCGGCTCCAGCATGATTGCGACGGTGTTCTCGCTGATCGCGGCTTCGGCGGCATCCAGATCGTTCAGCGGGACCCTCGGGAAACCGGCCACCTTCGGCTCGAACAGTTCGTCCCAGGCCGCCTTGCCCGACGCCGACATCGTTGCCAGGGTGCGGCCGTGGAAGCCGTGGTCGGTGGTGATGATCTCGTAGGCGCCGCCGCGGTTCTTGGCGCCCCATTTCCGCGCCAGCTTGATCGCGCCCTCGTTGGCCTCCGCGCCGCTGTTGGCGAAGAAGACGCGGTCGAGCCCGGCCGCGGCGGTCAGCTCTTCCGCATAGCGGACCATCGGTTCGTTGTAGAAGGCGGGGCTGCAGTTCAGCAGCTTGGTCGATTGCTCGACCAGGACGCTGGCGACGGCCGGCGGGCAATGGCCCAGGCAATTCACCGCCCAGCCCTGCACGAAGTCCAGATAGCGCTTGCCCTCGCTGTCCCACAGCCATCCGCCGCGCCCTTGCGTGAAGGTGATCGGCGGCCGCCGGGTGATTTCCATCAGGGCGTCGTACGCGCCCGGTTCTGTCGTCGGAGTTTGCTCTATTGCTTGCAAGGTCATCGTCTTGTCCTTTCCGGTTGGACCGCCAAGGACAAGGACACGAACGTACACCCCCGCCTCTCGGCGACGGTCGCGACTGGTCAAATTTTAAAGTAAGGGAATGAGCCGCCGACCGCCTATGCGAAGGCGCGGCGTCGCGAAACGAGGTTATGGGTCCGCTTGCTCATGGCGGCGGACCCTATAGCGGCCCCCGGTGCGACGCAAGTTCGAAAGTTACCGGTATCTGAGCACCGCTGTTTCTATACCAATTGATAACCTTTTGGCAGCAAACTACTGGTTGAATTACAGGAATGTTTACCTAGTCTTTTGCGTGTGTCAGCGGTTTGACGATGACCTTCCGATTACCAAAAGATTGCGATCGAAGCATTCGGGAGATCCACGACTATTGGCTCTCCATTCACCCGGCACGGGGCTTACCGGGTCGAGATCGTATGGACCCATTGGATGTGCCGTCGCTGTTGCCCCATCTGTGGATGGCGAATGTCGAGCGCGATCCCGTCCGCTTCCGCTATCGCCTGATCGGTTCCGCCGTCGTCCAGATCTTGGGGGAGGATCTGACCGGGCGGTATTTCGACGAATGTTTCGAAAATTTCGAGGGTAGCGAACCGCAGGCGACCCTGGTCGAGGCGAGTGAACTCGGTCGTCCGGCGTGGCGCCGCGGCCCCGCCGTCCTGACCCGCAAGGACTACAACATCAAGCAAATGGAACGGATATTTCTGCCGTTTGCGAGCGACAACGAGACGGTGGACCTGCTTCTGGCGCTGAGCGTCTATGTCGTCGTCGACTGATCCGGCTCACATTGTAATCGCCCGCAAGACAGACGGCCGATTGTGGAGGATGTAAGGCGGCCGAGCGGGCCGCGGCAACCTCAATACGACTTCGGCAGCCCCAGGGCCCGTTCGGCGATATGGCAGAGGATGAGCTGCGGGCTGACCGGGGCCAGCCGGTGGATCAGGCATTCGC
>CAYLTU010000526.1:0-2445 GCA_964386465.1 uncultured Rhodospirillaceae bacterium | reverse complement strand
CCCCCAACCTCCTGATCCGTAGTCAGACGCTCTATCCAATTGAGCTACGGGCGCAGCGCGCCGGGTCGGGCCCGGCGGCGAGGGAAACTACTCAATGCGGGTCCCTGCCGCAAGACCCTATCGGGTGGAGTCGATACCGCGCGATCGTTGCGAACGGAAATGCGGCTTGTCGCTCGCAAGACCCTCCTTTAATATCGGTGTAATAAAAAGCGAAAAGTCCGAGTTTATGGTAAATGGAAACGCTTAAGGCCTGGACATTTCGACTTAAATGGTAGAATTACAGGGTTTTCGGGGCAAAGTATTCGAATGAAACTTCGCGAATATTCCACCATTCTGTTCGGCGCCGCGCTGCTCGCCGGATGCAGCACGGTCGAAGACACGCTGTGGCCCACCCTGTCCGGGTACGATCCCGCGGGACCGCCGAAGTCCGCCGGCGCGGCGGCAACGGCAGCGCCGCCGACGCGGATCGACATTGCCGCGCCCAAGGAGCCGACATTCACCACTCCGGGGCAGCAACAGGCGGCCGCGCCCGCCGCGACGCCCGGCCAGCCTTCCGGGACCTTTGTCGGGCGCAAGGTCACCCAGATGCGCACCGATCTGGGCAAGTTGCAGCGTTCGGTCGGCGATCTGAACAAGCGAATGGCGCAAATCACGTCGCAGAACATCGGTTCCTCGCGGCGCTATCACGAAGTCGTCGCCGCAATGAACTCCAAGCTCCAGGTCGGTACGACCCCGGGCAACCCGGTACTGGTCAAGCAATGGAATGAAGCGCAGCAGAAGCTGGAAGGAATTGCCGAAAGCCTGGGCCGCATGGACAAGCTGTCGAACGACACCGCCGGCGATGCGGGCCTCGCGGCTTGGCTGCTCGACAGCGTGCGCGCGACCTATGCGTTGAGCGGCGCCGTCGACGAGGACCATCGCCAGCTTCGCGTGCTGGAGGATGAGGTCAACCGCACCGTCGTATTGATCGACCGGTTGCTGAACGAGTTGAGCGAGGACGTTTCGCGTCAAACGACCTATGTCGGCAATGAGCGCCGCAATCTGACGACGATGTCGCTCGCGGTGAAGAACGGCGAGCTGTACGGGACCAGCCTGGTCAACCGCGCCTTTGCGCAGAGCCAGGCGCTGGCGAGCGCCGCGGCGCAACAAACGGCGGGCCCGGCGATTGGTGAACGGCCCTTGGTGGTGATCCGCTTCGATCGGCCCAACATCCAGTATCAGCAGGCGCTCTACAACGCGGTCAGCCGCGCGCTGGAGCGCAAGCCGAACGCGTCGTTCGATCTTGTCGCGGTCAGCCCGAAACGCGGCAGTCCCGCGCAAGCGGCGCTGAGCAGCACGCAAAGCAAGCGGAACGCGGAAAGCGTCCTGCGCACGTTGGCCGATATGGGGCTGCCGGCCAACCGCGTAAAGCTGTCGTCGCGTTCCGGCCAGGACGTCGAATCCAACGAAGTCCAAATTTACGTTCGCTGACACCGCGGCGGAGGGACGGCCGATGCGGGTTCACGTCATAGCCCTCGTTTTGGCGCATTTTCTCGCCGGCTCCGCTGCGTATGCCGAGGACGGCCAGCGTGTGGGCATCCTCGACGTGATCGGCTCGCAACTCAACGCGCTTCAGCGTGATGACGCCGCCTTCGCGTTCGCCAGCCCCGACATACAGGCGATGTTTGGCACGCCGGACAATTTTATGAAGATGGTCGCG
This sequence comes from uncultured Rhodospirillaceae bacterium, assembly GCA_964386465.1. Taxonomy (GTDB): domain Bacteria; phylum Pseudomonadota; class Alphaproteobacteria; order UBA8366. The sequence continues at coordinate 746 of CAYLTU010000526.1, read as the reverse complement.
GAGGCCTATGCGCCGGTATATCGGCCGGGTAAGTTCACGTTTCTCGATCTCGTCGAAAAGAACGGCCGCCTGGTGCAGCGGGTGCTGTTTACCGGGCCTGACGGCAAGCAGGTGCTGGCTCTTTATATGATGGCCCGTCAGTCCGACGGCAGCTGGCTGATCGCCGGATGCGTCCTGGTGGACTCGGCGGGGCAGTCGGCATGACCTCGCCGAAGGATTTTCCGGTCTCCTGGGAGGAATTGCACCGCAATGCGCGGGCGCTCGCCTGGCGGCTGCTCGATATCGGTCCGTTCGAAGGGATCGTCGCCGTGACGCGCGGCGGTCTCGTGCCGGCCGCCATCGTGGCCCGCGAACTCGATGTCCGATTGGTGGATACGGTCTGCATCGCCTCCTACGAGCACAAGGACCATGGCGATATCAAGATTCTCAAACCCGTCGACGGTGACGGGACGGGTTGGCTCATCGTCGACGATCTGGTCGATACCGGCCGTACCGCGCGGGAAGTCCGCAAGATGCTGCCGAAGGCTCATTTCGCGACGATCTACGCGAAACCGGCGGGTCGGCCGCTCGTCGATACATTCGTGACCGAAGTCAGTCAGGATACGTGGATCCTGTTCCCCTGGGACGTGGAAATGGCCTACGCCGCGCCGATTTCGGGAGCGCGCGGATAGAGCGTATCAAGTATAGACGAACCCATGACATGGGTTCGGATATTCTTGTGAATCCGCTCTTTATCAATAAGTTAG
>CAYLTU010000525.1:0-2453 GCA_964386465.1 uncultured Rhodospirillaceae bacterium | reverse complement strand
TTCATCAACCATTTCAGCTGGATGGAACGGCAAGTTTGACTTCCGACATTGGCTACAAGCGGCTGTCAGGTTCGCTGAGATCGACTTCCGCTGTACCCTCAACAAGCGACATTCGGTGATTGGTTTCTTGCAGGTGCGGGCGCGCAACGGCAAAGGCCCGAGACGATGATCACGGCCTTGCCTGCGGGCTTTTCGGGGCGATACGCTAATTTCGTTGTGTATTAAAAAGTCCCGTCGAAACCTTGTTGGTTTTGATGGCCGTTCAGGGCGGGGCGAGGGGGGAAACGCCAAAGATCGCACGGTTCCGCGGCGGTTTCCCGTGGCGGAGATTGACGATTGCGGTCGCGCGGCGTCAGAATCGCGACCATGCCCTCGCCGGAACTCGCCGTCTCGCATCCCCTCGCCCTGCTCTTCGTGGCCTTGCTGGTCGATGCGGTGGTGGGCGACCTGCGCTGGCTGTTCCGCGTGGTGCCGCATCCCGTCGTCCTGACCGGCAAGCTGATCGGCTTCCTGGACGACAAGCTGAACCGGTCGAAACGGGGCCACGCCGCGCTGCTGATCCGCGGCTGCGTCGTCACGGTCCTGGTGGCTGGTCTTGCGGCCGCCGTGGGATATCTGTGCGCGCGGATCGCCCGCGGCGTGCCGTATGGCGCGGCGCTGGAGCTGTTTCTCGTCGTCGCGCTGGTCGCGCAGCGCAGCCTGTACGACCATGGCCGCGCCGTCTCCGTCGCCTTGAAGCGCGACGGCGTTGAGGCGGGGCGCGACGCGGTCGGCCACATCGTCGGACGGGACACGGCGGCACTCGACGCGCATGGCGTGGCGCGCGGCGCGATCGAATCGCTGGCCGAGAACTTCGCCGACGGCGTCGTCGCGCCCGCCTTCTGGTACGTGATCCTCGGCCTGCCGGGCCTGTTCGCCTACAAGGCGATCAACACGCTCGACAGCATGATCGGCTACCGGTCGGAACGGTACCGGCAGTTCGGCATGGTGGCCGCGCGGCTTGACGACGCGGTCAACCTGATCCCGGCGCGGCTGTCGGCGATCCTGCTGGTCTTCGCCGCAGCCGTGACGCCGACGGCCCGCCCGGCGCGCGCCTTCAAGACCATGTGGCGCGACGCCGGCAAACACGATTCGCCCAATGCCGGATGGCCCGAGGCCGCGATGGCGGGCGCGCTGGACAGGGCGCTCGGCGGGCCGCGGCGCTATCTCGGCGGTGTCGAAAAGTCGGAGTGGATCGGCGATGGCGACGCGCGGGCGACGCCGAGCGACATCGACCGGGCGTTGCTGCTGTACGGGCTGGCCTGCGTCATCCACGCCCTGTTCTACGCCGCCCTCGCCGTCGTGGCGCTCGGCGGCGGTTAGTTTTTCTGTTGAAAGAGGCGTCCGAACCCGGCGGGCGCGTCGCCGATTCCGGCCAGCCGCAGCATGTGCCAGGCCAGCGCCTGGTTGCTCGCGATGACGGGTTTGCCGAGCGCGTCCTCGGCCGCCTCGATGACGTTCAAGGTGCGCAGGTTCGTGCAGGACGCGAAGACCGCGTCGCACTCCGCCGACCCGCCGACGTCGAGGACCGACTGCAATACGGATTCCGGAGCGATGCGGGCGACGATCTGCTCTTCGCTTTGTTCGAACGAACCGAACGCAGCGATCTCCAGCCCGCTCGCCTCGAGATTCTGGCGCATCGCCCGGGACACTTCGGCGACGTAGGGGGTCAGGAAACCGATCCGCCTCGCGCCGAGCGCCTGCAGGGCCGCCTTGACCGCGGTCAGGGGGTCGGTGGTTGGTGTGTCCGGCTTGACCGTGTTGATCGCGCGGGACACTTTTTCCGCGCCGATGACCGTCGCGCCGGAGGTGCAGCCGTAACCGATGACGTCGAAGTCCAGTCCGGTCGGCAGGAGGCGCACCGACGCCGGGATCTCCGCTTCCATGCGCGCCAATGTCTCGGGCGTTACGTCCGGGTCGCTGGGGATACGGCTGTGATAGAGCACGACGCCGTCCGCAGCGGCAAAGGACCGGAACTCGGGCTCGATGGTTTCGTCCGCTTGCAGGACGATCAGGCCCAGGGTCGCGCGCCTGCCCGATCCGCTATCCGTCTTGAATTCCAATCGCATTTCCGATCTCTCAGTCTAACACCGGCAGTTCGGGCGCGGCCCGGCGGCTCAACAGTTCGGGACCGTCGTCGCGGATCACGATGTTCTCTTCATGCACCATATTGCGGCCCGGGGCGAATTCCATGCCGGGTTCGAGCGTGACCACCATGCCGGCTGTCAGGACGGTTTCGTCGAACGGGGCGTGCGAGGGCGGCTCGGTCAGCTCGCCGCCGAGACCGTGGCCGAGCCGCCCCACCGCGTTGCCCCGCGCGCCGCCGGCCTCCAGCACGGACTGCATCGCATGGAACAGGTCGGCGCAGGTCGCGCCGGGCCGCGCCGCCGCCAGGCCCGCTTCGGTCGCGCGGT
>CAYLTU010000524.1:0-2459 GCA_964386465.1 uncultured Rhodospirillaceae bacterium | reverse complement strand
GTGGACTAATTTTACGCCGCCCTCTGGACTGGTTTTGCTCCGCCGTTGACAGCCGTGAATATCCGAAATATGCATGCCCCGGATATCGTCGCCCCGCACGGGTTCCTCGATCTTGATAATCTCTGCGCCGAGGTCACCCAAGGTTAGCGTGCAATAGGGGCCGGACAGCACCCGCGTCAGGTCGAGAACGCGGATACCGTGAAGGGGGGCAGGGGAACCGGTCATTGCCTTCCTATCTGGTGGTGCCACAAGATGTCGCGATATCTGAAACCGATAAAGCCGACGCCGCCCATGCCGGCTACGCAGAAGAGCGTAACAAGGTTGGCGTATCCAATCGTTTCCATCACGCCGCCGGCTATCATCAGGCCGAGCGGAAGGCCATAAACGGCGAGCATTCTGACACCCATGATACGGCCGCGAAATTCTTGCGAGACGATGCTCAACAGGGTCACTGACATGGAAATCATGCCCATCCCTTGGACGATACCGATCACCACTAGCAGTCCGGCGGCATAGGTCATGACCGTGAGCTGCGCGAACACGATCAGAAGCCCGTACCACAGGATCATGGTGATCAGCATAAAGCGCGCCGTACGCCGCGGTCCGCCAGTCCAGACCAGGAACAGCGATCCGATAAAGGCGCCGGTGGCAAAACTCGCCACTAGATGCCCCAACCCGATAGCGCCGACTTGATAAATTTCCCTGGCGGCGAAGGGCAGCAAACCGTTTGTGGCAGGATAGGCGGAAAAATTGACCAAAAAGGCGAGAATCAAAATCGCGCGCACATTTGGTGTCCGCCACGCATAGGCGAGCCCCTCTTTCAAATCACGCAAAGGCGAGACGCGCGGCGCGTTTTCGTCGATCTCTTGTTTTATGGGCCGCGCGACCCCGAAGGTCAGCGACAGGCTCGCCATATAGAACGATGCGACGACGATATAGGTCGATCCAATACCGAGTGCCGAGAACAGACCGGCTCCTGCGAGCGCGCCCGCGATGCGCGCTGTATCCTGTGTCGTTCGTGACAGACTCATGGCGCTCATCAGTTGGCCGCGCGGCATGGTGTCGCCGATCAAAGCATTTCGCATGACGAGGTCGGATTGCCTGATGAGCCCGGCCAGAAAAACGATGCCGAAGACGTGATAAGGAGTCAGTAGTCCGGTTAGGCCAAGACCCATCATCGTTGCGGCGAGGATGACATAGGCCGTGCGCAGCAGGCACAATGTGGTCCTCCTGCCGATCCGGTCGCCTATCACACCGAACATGGGAGCGACCAGCGTTCCGACGAATTGCAGGGCGCCAACGAGAGTCAGCAGTAGAACGGAGTCTGTTTCGACATAGACGTACCAGCCGATAATCAAGGTTTCCATTTCGAAGGCCCAAGAGGTCAGCAGATCCGCGGGCCACTGGAACCGGAAACTTCTTATCTGGAACGGCGCCAACGCCGTTTCGCCCCGTCCCCTCAAATTGGTTCGCCTTTGTTTTTCTTCGTTGGGCGCGCAGCTTATACGACGCGTTGCGCCTAAGCGAGGCGCCGCCGAATGGGACACCGGGTATGCTTGTTAGCGCATCCTCTGCATGGGAGAACTGACGTCCGGCACGTGAACGCCGGTTCGTTGTGAATCCAAGATAGAGGCTATCCGATGAGTGCGACTTCTGTTTTTGACTGGACTATTTATCGGCACATGTTCGACAGCGAACGCATGGCGCGTATCTTTGGCGAGCAGGGTACGGCGCAGGCTTGGGTCGAAGTCGAGAAGGCGGTCGCGCGCGCGCAGGCGAAATTGGGCATCATTCCTCAAGAGGCGGCGGACGTCATCGGAGATCGGTTGTCCGCCGATATGCTTGATTTGGAGGCGCTGCACCGCGACACGGTTGAGGTCGGCCGCCCGATTGCCGGCTTGACGAAACAGCTCGCCGCGCAAGTCGGCGATGGGCACGATGTTTGGGTCCATTACGGCGTCACGACTTACGACATCATGGATACCGGCAAGGTCTTGCAGTTTCGCGACGGTCTGGAAGAGATAGAGGAACAAACGGCGTCCTACCGGCGCCAGTTGATGGACTTGGCGGCGGCGCACCGCGATACGGTGATGATCGGCCGGACCAACAATATGCATGCGCAACCGCAGACATTCGGCGCCAAGCTGGCGGTCTGGATCGAGGAGCTGCTGCGCCACGAGCAGAGACTGGCCGCGGTGCGCGAACGGGTCCTTGTCGTTCAGTTCGGCGGCGCTGTCGGCACGCTGGCGTCTCTGGCGCCGGATGGATTGAAGTTTCGGGAAACGGCGGCGGCGGAACTGGGCCTGGGGGTGGCATTGTCGAACTGGCACAATGCGCGCGATTCGGTGTCCGAGATGGCGCTCTGCCTCGGCAATATCTGCGCGTCGCTGGCCCGCATGGCGCAAAATCTCAACAGTCTCGGCAGTACGGAGATTGGGGAGATTTCCGAAACAGGTGAG
>CAYLTU010000523.1:0-2489 GCA_964386465.1 uncultured Rhodospirillaceae bacterium | reverse complement strand
GAGGCCCACCATGAACTAACATTCAAACCGGACCACACAATGGGGGCTGGTCAAAAGAACCCCAAGGGTCGAAAGAGGCCGAAAATTGCCTAACGACCACGCCGCCTCGGCCCCCAAGTAGGGCCACTACTTTGGTTGTGTTGCGTCACGCGGACCTGTTGTTCGAACCATTTCTGAGACGGGGTTTGTTTCTTGCACTCAGGGCACTCGAAAAACTCTTTATTGTAATCCTCGTGATAACCCTTGCTCAACATAATCTGCGGCGGGAAGGTGCATTGGCATAGGTGGTAGTCGAGTGCCTTTGCGAGTTGTGCTTCGCTTGCGCGCAGTGCGTCCTCCGCTTGCCCCAGCCGCCTTTGGGCGGCATTTGCGTCTTCGCCCTTTGGCAACAAGCCGCCGAGTGATTTAAGGATATCGAGCACATCCTTGGTTGCTTTGAGGTACTCCGATATATCTTGCAACGGCATGGTGAGAAATGTCCCTATCTGGCGCGCCGCCGGCTGCCGAAACGGCAGCCGTGTTCGCAGAGAGTCTTGCCAGGAACTACGCTGTCCGAAACAGCGACATTGTGCCTCTATTCGCGGCCTTTGTGGGACTCATATTTCAGCGGGACGAATCGGTAGGGCGCGACGTGCTTATCGCGCTCGATCGTTTCGTAAGCGCTGCCAACGAATAAAGGCGCGAGCCTTCTGCTTAGGCGTGACCGGTTTCACGAGGTTGATGATACATCAGGCGCTTGCCCTTGGCGCCGCGTAGCAGCTCGTCGCCCCGTTCGGCATCGGACATATAGCGAGTGTTGTGCCTGAAATCGAATTCCGCCAAATACCTGTGCAAATGCGCCTCGCAGATGCTGTGGAACGAGCCGTAGACGCCGCGTTTTAGCAACGCGAAATAGCTTTCGACGGTGTTCGTGTACCACCAGCTGCCTCTGACGTATTCCTCGGCGCTGTGGTTGACGGTGCCATGACCGGAGTACTCGCGTCCGATCTTCGGGTACACAAGGCTGTCGTCGGTCATGAGGTACGACTCGCGACTGGCGTTCTTGACCAAGATCGGGCGAAGCGTCTTTGAGTTGACGTTGGTGACGTGGAACGAGCGAGCTTCGCCGTCGCGCTCGACCAGCGTGAACACGGCCATCTTCTTCGGCACGGGCTTACCGCGATGTACGTTGCGCGCCCGGCCGCCGATGTATGATTCGTCTGCTTCGACCACCTTGTTCTCGCCCCCGATGGGGCCACGACTAGGGTCCGTGGCACACTCGCGAAGCCGATGGAACAGGAACCACGCGGTTTCGTAGTTGGTGCCCAACATGCGTTCAAGCTGCTTGGCGCTCATGCCTTTCTTGCTGGACGCCATTAGTTGAGCCGCCATCACCCACTTGCACAGCGGGACTTTGCTCCGCTCCATGACGGTTCCGACCGTCACGGTAAAGGGCTTGCGGCAGTCCTTGCACTTGTGGACACCGGGCCGGGTACTCTTGCCCTTGAGCCTGGTGATCCGATCGCCCATGACGCCGCAGCGTGGGCAAACGGGACCGTCCGGCCAAAGTAGGCTTTCGAGATGTTCCCGCGCCTTGTCGTTGTCGTGGTAGATCGGGTTAGTTAGATCGACTTTCGGCTTCGCCATGACCTGTTTCCTTCGTGTCTAGAAGGAATATAGGCATTAGGGCGTGGTACGTCAACCGGATAGTTCCCAAATCTTCCAGCCGAAATCGGGCGACCAAACCGATGTTGCGGAGAGCTTCCGCGTAGGGAACCAAATGACGGAATTCCAACATTGGGAATTTAGATAAATCTATTCATAAATTGAAAAAAATATAGATATCACCTTGTTAGTGTTTTAATTGTTCTTATGTGAAATCATTTTTTTTCTTAATTTCCCGTGAAATATTTCCATCTATGTTCTGAAGAAGAAATATAGACCCGCCGTGCCGCCCGAAATTTCGCCGGCCGACGGCTTACGAATCAAATGCTCGGAGGTAGCATGAGGTTTCGATATTCCCTTGGTCTTGCCTGCGCTCTCGTGGTGGGCGCCGTCGCGGCCTCTCCCGTCGACGCCGTCGCCGACGAGTACACGGTGTCGATGAAGGGACGGTCGTTCTCGCCCGCATCACTCCGAATCCGGCCCGGCGATACGATCCGCTTCGTCAACGACGATACGGTCAACCACGACGTCTACTCGCTGACGCCCGGTCACTTCTTCACCAGCGGCCGGCGCGCGCCGGGCAAGCACGCGGTGTTCGTGTTCAACCGGCCCGGCGCGTTCGACGTCATCAGCGCCGCCCGTTACGACAGGATGAAACTTCGCGTCGAGGTCGCCTCGCGCTGACCTCGACGTAGGCTCGACGCTCAAATACCAACGGTCCTTGATATCGACCTGTTTCATGGCCGTGGGCGATCGACCCGTTAGAAGCGCCGCGCGGCGCGATATGGTGTATCGGGCAAGCGGCGCGACGCGGCGGGTCGTTCGCCCACGGCCACCGGAGGCCG
>CAYLTU010000522.1:0-2507 GCA_964386465.1 uncultured Rhodospirillaceae bacterium | reverse complement strand
GTCTTCGTCGAGAAGCTGTTCCCGGCGGGGGAACGGCTCGCCCGGGCCAGCGGCGTCCTAATGGTCGCCGCCGGGGTCTACATGCTGCTCCACGTTTGAGCCGAGACCCCTCGCTCAAACCCTGTCGTTCCCAATAACCTCTAAGTTCTCGGTATGGAGACGAGCTTCGAGCCGGGAACCCCTTCCAGGATTGGATTGGATTTAATGTCCTGCAGGAAGAAGAGTTTGTTGTCGCGGCTGCGCCTGGCATGCTCGCGCATCAGGTGTTCGGCGCGGCCGCTGTCGCGGGCAGTGAGTGCGTCGAAGATTTCCTCGTGATCTTTTTGTGCTTCTTTCAAAAGCGGCAGGGCGAGATCGGCGCGGTGGGTGAAGAAGGTAATGGCGCCCGCTGAAGCCAGCGGGATGCGGTTGTTATGAGTCAATGTTTCCTGGATCGAATGATTCTGCGATAGCATTACGATCGTGTCATGGAATTCGCGGTTCAAATGCGACCATTTTTGCGTGTCGGCTTCTTCGAGGCGGGATCCGCTGACGATGCGGCGGCCCAGTTCGATGCATTCTTCGAGTTTCCGCCGATACTGCGCCGAAAGACCGTTTCGCGCCACCAAACGGCAGGCCATGCCCTCCAATGTGCCCCGGACATCGACGGCATCGGTGACCTGTTGCAAGCTAAAGCCGGTGACCCGGAAACCACGATTGGGAAAAAACTTCAGTAGACCTTCCTGCTCCAATATCTGCATGGAAATCCGCGCCGGCGTGCGGGAAATGCCAAGTTTCTCCGCCACCGACTTCTCACGCAGCCATTCACCGGGCGCATAGTCGCCGGACAATATCAGCTCGCGAAGCCGCAAGGTCGCGGTTTCCTGTCGTGTCGCCATCTACTTAAGCTCGAACCATCGCCGGCGGAAATGCGTAGTGACGGAAACTCGATGCCTCACATTTCGCGAGGCGGCGATGGCTTTTATGCATTCGATTGTCAATCCAAGGTGATCTGGTATTTGTCCAGTAGCGCCAAAATCTCCGGATCATCGTAATAGACACGCAGCTTGCCCTTCTCGACGCAGATATCGTCGTCAATATAGATCGTCGGGTGATGGATCCATTGGTCCAGGTGAATACCGGGATTGACGGTACGGTCTCGGTCAACGCTCATACCGACGGCGGTGTGCAGGGCACCGGCATGGCGGTGGGCCTCCATATGCACGCCGTCGTCCAAATAGATACGGGTCTTTGGATTGAGACCGATCATGAATTCGCCAATATGCAAGGCATCGGGACCAAAACGGTCCGGTAGTGCCTTGAAGAAATTGACAACTTCCGCATCGCCGTCCATTTCAACCACATAACCATCCTTGATGACGAATTTCAGCGGCGTCACGAGTAGGCCTTTGAAGGTATGGGCGGCGTCATAATACATCACCCCGTTTGCGCTCCATTCCGGCCACACACCGACGACACCGAAGCCGCCGGCAAAATTGCCGAACTTGTTCAGCCAGGAACCGGCGCCAAACTGACTTTCGCCCATCGGCGCGACCGTGGTTTGCCACCCGACCACATTCTTGTCGGGATCGCGGATATCGCCGACGACATCGGTGCCTTTGTCGCAGGTAATGGTGATGCGTTTGCCGCCGCACCACTGATCCGCCACCTTCTTGGTCACGGCAAAGATGATCTCAGCTGGAAAGCGCGCCCCTTCGGAGGCCAGCGCGTCCGTCGTGGTCGAGGCGTACATGCCCATATAGCGGACACCGGCGGCATTGGCGGCATAGCGGGCATCGGTGTGGCTGATGGTATAATTTAAGGGGGCGAAAATGATATCGGCCTTCAACATCGCCGCGGCAACGGAGGCTGGGGGTTCTTGGTTCGGTAATTCCTGCTGCGGGATAATGACCGTGGTGACGTTGGCGCCAACTTCGTTACAAGCGGCGGAAATGGCTTCCGCGTTGTCGAAGTCGCAGCTGGTGTCAGTAATGACGAGAACCTCTTCACCGCGTTTGACATTGGCCCAATTAACGCAGCAATTCCGCGTTCCCTCCATCATTCTAGAAAGCTTCATCGGTTGCATCTGACGTTTTCCTTTCATCGTCCGATATGCATGATCACCAATGAATTGCATGCTATTGGTCTATTTGTTCTTGATGCAGATCAATTATTGCCCAACATGTTAGTAAAGTGCATGCAATTAACCATGCTTTGATCCGGGATAGCAATCAGGTGTCCCTACCAAAAATCTCGATTCCCGATAATTTCCGTGAGTTGAGCGCTTACGGTCACCGTCATGCTCGACCTCCTCGGAACCCCGTCGTGTCCGCTCACTCACCCTAAATGGTGCGGTTGCGTACTGAATCTGTCCCGCGCGGACGAAAAAAGACAGGCGTCACGCCCGACCTTTCAAGAAAGGCATCACCTCCCCGCGGTGTCCGCCGCCGCTTCGTCGTCCACCGCGTCGCCCGTGTCCGCCAATTGCAGGATCGCCGCCAGGCGCTGGGCGCGTTCGACGTCGCTCA
>CAYLTU010000521.1:0-2524 GCA_964386465.1 uncultured Rhodospirillaceae bacterium | reverse complement strand
TCGCCCAGGCCGGGCACGATATAGCCGTGGTCGTCGAGGCATTGGTCGACTGCCGCGGTGTAAAGCTCGACATCCGGATGGGCGGCGGTGAGCGCTTCGATCCCTTCCGGGGCGGCCAGCACGCAGGCGAACTTCAGGCGCGTCGCGCCGGCTTCTTTCAATCGGGCAATCGCGGCGCAGGCCGTGTTCGCTGTCGCCAGCATCGGGTCAAGCACGACCGTCATGCGCTCCCCGATGCCCTCGGGGAGTTTCCGGTAATACTCGATCGCCTCCAGCGTATCGGGGTCGCGGTGAATCCCGATATGCCCGACCTTCGCCAGCGGTACGATATCCAGAAACCCGTCGAGCAACCCGTTGCCGGCGCGCAGGATCGAGACGAGCGCCAGTTTCTTGCCGTCGATGACCGGCGCCCGCATCGCGGTCAGCGGCGTTTCGATAGGCTTGGTCGTCAGCGGCAGGTCGCGCAGCACCTCGTAGGCCATCAGCCGGCCGATCTCGCGGACCAGTTGGCGGAACGCCGGCGGCGGCGTCTCCTTCGCGCGCAGATGGCTGAGTTTATGCAGGACCAGAGGGTGGTCCACGAGGGTATGCGTATCGGGCATCGTGATCTTCTTCGCGTTTTCCGGTGTCGCCGGTTTACACTATGCCGACGAGACATGGCAGGCGAGGGCGGCATGAATATGGAAATCGATAATCGCACCGGTGAAAGGACCGCCTCCGACGCGATCCTGACGCGGTTGCGCCAGGCAGGGGTGCGCTACCTGTTCGCCAATGCGGGCACAGACTTCGCCTCGATCGTCGAGTCGATGGCCGGCGGCGACAGCGGCGAGATGGTCGAACCCGTTCTCGTCCCGCATGAAAGCGTCGCCGTCGCCATGGCGCATGGCTACACCATGATCACCGGCGAGCCGCAGGCGATCATGGTGCATGTCAGCGTCGGCACGGCGAACGCGCTGTGCGCGGTCATGAATGCGAGCCGTCTTGAAATTCCCATGATCTTCATGGCCGGCCGCACGCCGATAACCGAAGACCGTTCCGCGACCGACGGGGCACGTACCGTCTATGTCCATTGGGCGCAGGAAATGTACGACCAGGGCGCCATCGTCCGCGAGATGGTCAAATGGGACTACGAATTGCGCGCGCCGGACGAGGCCGAGAAGGTCATCGACCGCGCGCTCAACATGGCCTTAAGCATGCCGAAGGGTCCGGCATACCTGTCGCTGCCGCGCGAGGTGCTGGCGGCCGCGGCGCCGCCGCCCTCCAAGGCGCCGGTTCGCGTCGCGCCGGCGCCGGCGCATCCCGATCCGGATGCCATCGCGCAGGTGGCCGATATACTGCTGGGGGCGGAAAATCCACTGATCGTCACCGCCGATACCGGCCGCGAGCCAGACGCTATGCGGCATCTGGCGGCGCTCACGGACCGTTTCGCCCTGCCGGTCGTGTCGGCCTATCCGCGCTATCTCAACATGCCGAGCGATCACCCGATGCTGCTCGACTACGCGGTCGGGCCGCACATCGAAGCCGCGGACGCGGTGCTGGTGCTGGACAGCGACGTCCCCTGGATCCCCGCCAAGGACGGCCAGCCGGCGAACGCCAAGGTCGTCCATATGGGCACCGATCCGTTGTACAGCGGCTATCCCGTGCGCGGCTATCCATGCGACGTGGCGATCGCGTCGCCGTCGTCTGTTTCGCTGCCGATCCTGTCCGCCGCGATGGAAAAGGGTTTCGCCGCGCACGAGGCCGGGATCGCCGCGCGCCGCATCCGCATCGAGACGGTGCGGGAGGAAGTTCGCGCGCGCTGGCGCGGCGTGGAAGAAGGGATGGAAAGCGCTGCCCCGATCAAACCCGCCTGGCTCGCCCGCTGCGTCAGCGACGTGATGGACGAGAATTCGATCCTGATCAACGAGATGGGCGTACAGTTGCCGCACGCTTCGCTGAACACGCCGGGCAGTTTCTTCGCCGCCAGCCCGGTCAGCGGCCTCGGCTGGGGTATGGGCGCCGCGGTCGGCGCGAAGCTGGCCGCGCCGGACAAGCTGGTGATCGCGGCGATTGGTGACGGCTCCTACTATTTCGGCAACCCGGCGGCGGCGCATTACTGCGCCCGCGCCTACGATCTGCCGGTGCTCTACATCATCCTCGACAATTCCGCCTGGGGCGCGGTGCGCCGCTCGGTGCGGGATATGTATCCGGACGGCAAGGCGGTGCGCTCGAACGAGATGCCGCTGACCAGCCTGGAGCCGATGGTGGCCTTCGACCAGGTCTGCGAGGCGTCGGGCGGCTACGGCGAGCGGGTCGAGGATCCGGCGCAACTGCCCGAAGCGCTCGCCCGGGCCGTTAATGCTGTGACAGTCGAGAAACGCCAGGCGCTGCTGCACGTGGTGTGCGCGGCGCCTTAGGGCGTGGAACTAAGTTTGGCCTTCGTCCAACACCCCCCATCCTAACCTTCCCCCGCAAGGGGGGAAGGGACATAACTCCATTTCAAGAAACTCTTCCCCTCCCCCTCGACGGGGGAGGGCTAGGGTGG
>CAYLTU010000520.1:0-2532 GCA_964386465.1 uncultured Rhodospirillaceae bacterium | reverse complement strand
CATCGACCATCGGGGCGGCAATCATCCGCCCATCGCGGCTTAGGCGATCTCCAAGAATGGATCGCCGAGGACGTCCATGCGCGGCTTGATGCCGAGGCCCGGTTTGGTGGACGTCGCCATGCGCCCGTTGTTCAAGGTCGGCGCACCGTCGGCCGTCCTCAACTCGGTCTTGAAGTAGTTGGACGTCACCATGAGGCGGTATTTCTCGGGCGTCGATTGGGCAAGATGGCCGACGGTCGCCGCCGCGATGTCGCCGCCGCCCGAGTCCTCGATGGTGAGTGCGATGCCGAGCGAGACGCAGAGATCCCGGATCTGGCCCGCCCGGGTCAGACCGCCGACCCGCCCGATTTTGAGATTGATGGCGTCCATGGCGCCGTCCGCGTGGCCGCGCACGATCATCTCGACACTGTCCATGCATTCGTCGAGGACGAAGGGATGGTCGGTGCGCCGGCGCACGGTCAGGCATTCTTCGTAGGTCAGGCAGGGCTGCTCGATGTAGATGTCGAGGTCATTGACGGCGCGCACCACCAGTGCCGCTTGGTGCGGCAGCCAGCCGGTGTTGGCGTCGGCCACTACCCTCTCGCCCGGTTCCAGATCGGCGGCGACGCGGCGGATGCGCGCGATATCGTCGTCCACCTCGCCTCCGACCTTGAGTTGGAAGGCGTGGAAGCCGATGGCGCGGTGCTCTGCCACCTCCTTGGCCATGTTGTCGGGGGTGTCCTGGGAGATCGATCGGTAAAGCGCCAGGTCATCGCCGTAGCGCCCGCCCAGCAACACCGAAACCGGAAGCCCCGCCGCCTTACCCAGAATGTCCCAACACGCGTTGTCGATGGCGGTTTTGACGTAGGGGTGGCCCTTGAGCGCCATGTCCATGCGCCAATAGACCTGGGCGGTCTGGGTCGGGTCGGCGCCGATGAGATGCGGCGCCACTTCGGCGATGCCGGTTCGCGTGCCGGCGGCATAGGCCGGCAAATAGGCGGGGCCAAGCTGGCACGCCTCGCCAAAGCCGCTGATACCGGCGTCGGTATCGATGCGCACGATGGTCGAATCATAAGACTCGATGGACCGCCCAAGCGACCAAAAAGGTGAAAGATATCGCCCCTCCACGCCGGGCCTGGCTTTTAGCCGCATCCATCCTAAGTTCAAGAACCTCCCGAGCTGTCACATCAAATTTTTGCTCTTCATACTTCTGAGCAGAAAATGACCTGACCACCCTCACGCCGGCAAGATTTTCCTGCATGGTCGTGGTGAGTACCCCCAGGGCATTTTGAATGTGCAACCAGATACTGCGAAGCTTAAGCCTTAGCCTAGCGCTGTTATATGTCATAAATGGGACAAAGACCAAACTAAGCAACGCCAGTTGCCAATCGATCAACACCATGAAGACACCAGCACAAACCACCGTGAAAAACACGCGAAACACCTGAACAAGCCCCTGCTGCACAAACATCCTTACGCCTTCAATGTCAGATAGCCCTCTGGACATAAGCTGACCTGTGTGCACTCTGTCATGGAAGCTGAAACTGAGGACCTGGAGCTTATCGAAAAACAGCATACGCAGCCTGTTAGCTACTCTCTGACTCAGAGTTTCTCCGAGGAACATGTAGACAAACCCAGTAGAGCCTCGCAAGGCCGCGACAATCAGGACGATGGTCGCAGTCCTGAGTAACATCGACCTGATTTCAGCACTTTGATAGTTACCCTCATTGAAGAGTGTGAATGCCTCATCAACTCCCTGACCGAGAAACTTAGGTATTAGTACGGAGATAGCAGCAGTAATAGAGGCAAATGAGCAGGCCGCCAGCAAATGCCACGGATAAGCACGGGCGAGGTCAAAGATTCTTCTAATGACCGTTGAGCCGGTAGGACCAGCTTCTGTAAGACGGGCACGAACGCTTCGGCGTTCTCGGTAGGATTTGGTTGTGTCAGGTTCGGTCGCAGAGGATTGCGTGTTAACTACCTCAAATTTTCCGTCGATCTAAACATTCAAAACGTCTGTTATTTCATTAACTAAGGTTGCCGCCTAAAAAGTAAACGAGCGCACGGCAGTATACGCCTCGCGCTCACAGTGTATTCACAATCAACTTTCATCTTGGGCAACTCTCGGGGAAATTTGCTTTTCATCCAATATCCTTTTCACCTGATGCAGTCAAAAGACAACGCTATGGCAAAGCAACATCTACTGGCGCATACTCGCATAGAAGAATAGACTCTCAACTCGTTTTCGATACAAACGAAATTTTGGAGCAGGTAATGAAATTTCTCGGGGTTGACCACATTGACATGATCGTTAAGGATCTTGCTAAGTCGATCGAGTACTACAGAAAATTTGGCATGCATGTTGAAGGAACCGTTGATGCCGGTGAAACAGTGTTCCTATGGAATGGGGATGATGATGATCCCGTTCGTATCGAATTACACAAACAAAAAGAGGGTGAAACTCTAGGGATCGATCATCTGTCCTTTCTGGTAGATGATCCGGTGCAGGCCCAAAAAGAAGTCGAATTCCTCGGAGGAGTCGAGTTTTTATTC
>CAYLTU010000519.1:0-2536 GCA_964386465.1 uncultured Rhodospirillaceae bacterium | reverse complement strand
GACGATCTACATCGATGGAACATTGATCAGAAGCAAGCAGTTATTGCGTTGCGGAAATTTATTCAGGACGTCCGATCGTAGCCGGTACGGCCTAGCTGAAAGCGAGCGGCCTCTACATCCTGCACCGCGTGTCGTGCGGGGCAGGGGGCAGCTAGCGAATCACGAAGCCCTGACCCACCGGGTCGTCCGGGTCGATCAGCCATTTCGCGTAGCCGGTCACCTTGGCGGTTCCCTTGACCGTGGGGATGACGGCGCGGTGGTTGCCGATGGTGGTCTCGCCGATAAGCGACCCTTCGAACTGACCGCTGCCGAGCAGCCCTTCCGATTTGATCGTGTCGCCGATCTTCATCTTCCCGCGCGCCTCGAAGGTGGCCATCATCATGCTCGTCCCGGTGCCGCCAGGCGAGCGGTCGAGCTTGCCGTCGCTGAACACGTGGACGTTCTTGTACAGGCTGTCCGCCCGGTCGCCCTCCTGCCAGAAGGTGCAGAAGTGCAGGCCCTGGATGTGTTTCTCGACCGGGTGCTGAACGTTCATCCTGGCGTTGATCTGGTCCTTCACCAGGCAACCCATTTCCGACAGCAGTTTGCCGTTCTCCGGCCCGATGGGGCGCTCCGTATCGGGCCATTTCACGACGGCAAAGAAGTTGCCGCCAAAGGAGATGTCGGCCTTGAGCGCGCCGTAGCCGGGCAGCTCGATCGGCACGTCCTGGGCGAAGACGAAGGCCGGCACGTTCTGGAAGCGGGTCCATTGCGCCGCGCCGTTCTCGCTGTGCACTTCGGCCCGGACCGGTCCGGCGGGGGTCTCGAAATTGATGAAGGTGCTGGGTTCCGTCGGCTTGGCGACCATGCCGTGCGATACCATGACCATGGCCAGCGCGATGGTGCCGTGGCCGCACATCTCGACGAACCGCTCGCCGTCGATCCACAACATGCCGGCATCCATGTCCGGCTGCGAGGGCGGGGTCAGGAAGACCCCGAACATGTCGTTATGGCCGCGCGGCTCGCGCATCAACGCGGTGCGGATGTGATCGAAATTGTCGATCAGGTACTGCCGCTTGCCGAAGATTTCGAGCCCGTGCGGGTAGGGGATGCCGCTATGGATGATGCAGGTCGGCTCCCCCTCGGTGTGGGTGTAGATGACGTCGAGGAATTGACTGCGTGGCATCATGGCGGCGGCTCCGGGCTGTGCGGTTGCCTATCCTAGTCGAGCGAGGCCCTGCGGGTCAGCCCCTCACCCTCCCGCTTCGCAGGCCCCTCCCTCTCCCCATGGGAGAGGGTTGTGTAGGCTTGGCGCGGCCCCAAGGCCGCACCTTAGCCGAAGCTGGGTGAGGGGGGGAACGATGAACAAAAAATTTTAAAATATAGGGTTAATAGTCCGGTAACGAACCCCATATAGAGTCCAAGAGATCAGTTGCGATGTGATGAGAATAAGGTAGCAGCGCAACGCAGGCCGCCCCGGCGCAAGCCGAGGCGGTTTTTGTTTGCGCAGCCGGATATCGGTCAGACGCCGTCATAGACGATCGCGATCCACTTGTCGGTCGGCAGGAAGCCCTTGCCCCATTCCATTTCCATATCCGACATCGGCTTCGCGGCGACCGCCTCGGCGGCCGACTTGCCCGAGGATTTCAGCGCGCCGAGACGCATCTGCGCGGTCTCCAGCATCTTGCGGTAGGCCAGCAGCGCCGCCTTGTCGGCCAGCGGGCCATGCCCCGGGATGATCTTCGTGTTCGCGTCCGCCAAGGCCAGCATCTTGTCGGCTGCGGCGATGACGCCCTTCACCGTGCCGCCGGCACCGGTGTCGATGAACGGATAGAAGCCATTGAAAAACAAATCGCCGGCGTGGATCACGTTGGCGTTCTTGAAATGGATGATCGCGTCGCCGTCGGTGTGTCCGTTCGGACTGTGAAATACATGGATCGTTTCGCCGTTCAGATGGAAGGTCATCTCCTCGGCGAAGGTTATGACCGGCACGGCGGCCTTCGGCGCGGGCTTCATCACGCGGTTGAACGCCTTGATCGTGGTGCCTTCGGCCAGCTTCTTGCGTACATTGTCATGGCTGACGATGGTGACGCCCTCGTTGCCCAGATTCTCATTTCCGCCGGTATGGTCGAAGTGATAGTGCGTGTTGATGACGAAGCGCGGCACGCCGCCGCCGATCGCCTTGATCGCTGCGAGGATCTTCGCGGTCAACGGCGCGAACTGATCGTCGATCATGAAGGTGCCGTCCGATCCGGTCAGCACGCCGATATTGCCGCCCTTGCCGGCCAGCATGTGGATCCCGTCGGCCAGTTTCGTCGGTTTGATGGTGACATCGTCCATCTGCGCCTGCGCGCTGAACGGCAGCGCGAACAGTGCGGCGGTGGCGACAGTAGTGAGCAATGGCTTGTGCATGGAGGCCTCCCTGTCGATTGCGGTTTTGTTGCGAAGAAAGGTAGCGGAATGTGCCGCCGCGTGGCCAATCAACTGATCGTGGTCGGCATGGTTCCCCTTGCATGTTCAGTTTGGCGCGAATCGGAGAAGATTTGCGCTGGAGCGG
>CAYLTU010000518.1:0-2594 GCA_964386465.1 uncultured Rhodospirillaceae bacterium | reverse complement strand
AAGATCATCGGACGCCGGACTTCCGGCAACGTCATGAAGCCGCTCTGGGCCGCGGACGAAATGGATCTCGAATATGAACAGGTCGATGTCGGCGGCAGTTTCGGCGGCAACGACACGCCGGAATATCTCGCCATGAACCCGATGGGGCTGGTGCCGACCCTCGAGGATGACGGCTTCACCATGTTCGAGTCGAACGCGATCACGCGATACCTGTCGCAGAAATACGGCCAGGGCTCGCTATATCCCGACGACCCGCACGCACGAGCAACTGCCGATAGCTGGATGGACTGGAAGCTGAACGCGATCAACCCCGTCATGCGGCCGATCTTCTGGGGCCTGGTGCGCACCAAACCGGAAGACCGCGACCTGGATGAGATTGCCGCCTGCATCAAGCAAGGCGTAAAGTTCTGGGGCATGCTCGACACCCATCTGGAGGGCCGCGCCTACATCGCCGGCGACAACCTGACGATGGGTGATATCCCGGTCGGCCCGCAGGCCTTCCGCTGGTTCGAGCTGGTCGGCGAAAGCGATCGCCCGTCGATGCCGAATCTGGAAGCGTGGTATCAGCGCCTGTCCGAGCGTCCGGCCTACCGCAAGAACTGCATGAACCCGCTCGAATAGCGCGTTTTGCAGTCGGCCGGCGCGACGCCTAATCAGGCTTGCGGCACCAAAACAGGTACATGCCGGCGAAAGTCCGCGGGTTGGCTTGTTCGAAGGTCCACCAGTTTTCGAGCGTACCGGACGGCCCGTCGCCGGGGAAGGCGTCCGCATAGTCCCGCAAGGTGTCGTCCGGCAGGCTAAACCCATGAAAGTCGATGCCGTGCGCGGCCATGAAATCGCGAATCTCCGGGATCGTGCATTGCCGCTCATTGGCGTGCAGTGCGAGATCGCGGAAGCCGCTCTTGGTGAAAAAATCGGGCGATTCCGCCAGCGCGGAACCATCGTCGCCGGATTCTCCGCCCATCAACGTTCGGCGGTAGGCGCGCAGTTCATCGTCGCCGGCGTCCGGTCCAGGCCAATCCGGGTCTTCGGATAGCGCTTGAATAACCTGGCGCGACACGGCGCTGTATAGACCGATCAGCATCAGCCCACCGGGGCGGAGCCGGCCGACCAGCGCGCGCCACCCTTCATAGGGGTCGGCCAGATGATGCAGAACACCTACGCATTCGATCACGTCGTAGCGACCCTCGGTCTCGTCGAGGCGCAGGATATCGCCGACCGCGAAATGCAAATTCGCCGCCCCCAGCGCTTCGGCCATGCGCGCGCCGTAGGCGAGGCTCGGCACGCTCAAATCGACCGCCAGCACCCGCGCGCCGGCGCCGTATCCGATGGCCGCGTTTACCGCCTGACGACCGGTTCCAGCGCCGGCGATCAGAACGTCGCACTCACCGCCTTGCACGGCGAGTTCGCCATCGGAGAAATGGCCGCGCATGCGATCCTTGGCGCTTCCCGGTTGCGGCGCCTGCAGGCTGAGCCAGCGCGGATACGGGTCGTCCTTATATTGTTCGGCGACCCGGCGCGAAATTTCATCGGTGACCGCCGTCAATCGGGGCAGGCTGTCCGCATGCGCTGTCTCCATCCGACGGATATCCATTTCGTCGCGCAGCACGGCGCGCAGGGCCCGGGGCGACACCTTGTCGGCGACACGCGGCTCAGGACCGATCGTTTCGCGAAACGGACGGTACAGCGACTGGAGGAGGAACGCACCGCCCGCCGCCGCGTCGCCTTCGAACATCGCGTCGATATCAACATTAAGTTTGTCTAGACCCGCCCATTCGTCTTCATCGGCGAAGAAAACGTACTCATTGTTGAGGCACTGACGGATCAGCACGCACGCGAATTCATAAACCGGCCGCGGCACGGGGGGTGCCGGCGACAGCAGCAGGCGCCGCCGCAGTGCGGTCAGCAGCAATTCGATCTCGATGTCCGCTACGACGCCATGCGTCAGGGCCGCCGCGAACAACCTGTCGCGCAACAGCCGTGAACCCTTGCGGGTAAGCTGGGCCGCCGCCGCGTCCCAGCCGTCGGCCCGGCCGCGCGCCAGCGCGTCGGCGAGCGGTGGGCGGCCTTTCAGAAAGGCGAGCGCGCCATTGCACAGCGCCTGCCGGTCGACATTCGCGAACGCGAACGCCGCTTGCAGTCCACGCGGCGAAATATCGGTCTCGGCGCTAAATTCGTAGCGCTGCAGCAGCGCGGCGAGCAACCGCGCGGCCTCCGGATGATCCGGCCGCGACTCAAGCGCGTGCGTGCACCGCTCGACCGCCTCCGCCGCCTCGGGTCCCGTCAAGGGTGCAATCACCGTCAACGCCTTACCTCCCCGGGGGTCGAGCGTATGGTTAGGCCATCAGCGCATCGATGAAGTGGAAGACTATGATAAAGAGCGGGTTCGCGGTTCAGATCACCGCGCCTGTCGAAGGATCGATCAGGTGCATTTTGTCCATGTTGACGGTAAAGGCCATCGATTCGCCCACACTGCTGACCGAGTTCGGTTCGGCGCGAGCGCAAATCTCCGTCGGTCCGAGAGAGAAGAACACCATGGTGTCGACTCCCATCGGCTCCAGAACATTGACGTTGGCGTCGATGTCCTGCTGCGC
>CAYLTU010000517.1:0-2604 GCA_964386465.1 uncultured Rhodospirillaceae bacterium | reverse complement strand
TAAAACGGGTCTCTTGATCTCGTAACACCCCAAACGCAGTATACCCGTGACCTAATAATAGGGACGGGGAGAGTCCGTTGTTCGAACTTCGCCCGCTGTCGGAAGCCTTGGGCGCGGAAATCGTCGGCCTGGATCTGGCGCAACCGCTCGACGAAGCGACCTTCGAGGCAGTCCACAAAGCGCACCTGGACCATATGGCCCTGGTGTTTCGCGATCAGCATCTGAGCCCGGCGCAGCATATCGCGTTCAGCCGCCGGTTCGGCGACCTCGTCGGCCATGTCTTCGACCAATTCCTGCTGCCAGGCTATCCGGAAATCCTGAAGATCTCGAACAAGAAGAAAGAAGATGGGGAATTCGACGGGCTCCCCCAGGCAGGTCGGCGCTGGCACTCCGACCTGGCCTATGCCGAGACGCCGAGCCTCGGCTCACTGCTTTACGCGCTGGAAATTCCACCGCAAGGCGGCGATACGCTGTTCAACAATATGTATGCGGCCTACGAAGCGCTCCCCAGCGAAACGAAAGCCAGAATCGACGGTCGCGAAGGCGAGTTTCTGCTAGGCAGCGCCCAAACATTCTACACCGAAGCGGAGCGCCCAACCCTGAGCCCGGAGCAACTGGCAAAAGTGCCTCCGGTGCGGCATCCGATCGTGCGCACGCACCCGGAAACCGGACGCAAGGCGCTCTTTGTCGGCCCCGCCCATACCGTGCGCATTCTCGATATGGACGACAGCGAGAGCCGGTCCCTGCTGTCCGAACTGACAGAACATTGCATCCAGCCGGAATTCGTCTATCGGCACAAATGGCGGCTGCACGATCTGGTCTTTTGGGACAACCGGTGCTGCATGCATATCGCCGAGCCGCCGCCGCCGGAATTTGCAAGGCACATGCACCGCACGACCGTCGTGGGCGACCGCCCGTACTGAACACCGGAGAACCTACATGCCGAATATCAATGCCGAGCGCCTGCTGGACGACCTGCGCAAGCTTCGCACCTTCGGGGCGATGGACACGGGCGTCGTCCGGCCGGCCCTCAGCGAGGCGGACATCGCATCGCGGCATTGGCTCAAGGAACGGTACGAGAGCGCCGGACTGGACGCATCGATCGACGGTGTCGCCAACGTCTTCGGCCGGTCGCGCAATGACGGACCGGCCCTGATCGTCGGCTCGCATTCCGACACCCAGCCCCGCGGCGGCTGGCTCGATGGCGCGCTCGGCGTCATCTACGGGCTGGAGATCGCCCGCGCCTGCGCCGAGGACGCCGGCACGTCGCACCTGGCGGTCGACGCTGTTTCCTGGCAAGACGAGGAGAGCAACTTCATCGGCTGTCTGGGCAGCCGTTCCTGGTGCGGCACCCTGGACCCTGTGGCGGAAGCGGAAGCGACGGGCCGCGACGGCACGCTGCTGGCCGATGCGTTGCGAACCGCAGACCTGGAAGGCGTGCCGCGACAAAAGATCGAAGACGGCCGTTATGTCGGCTATCTCGAAGCCCATATCGAGCAAGGCGCCTACCTGGAGGACGCCGGCGAGCAGATCGGCGTCGTGACCGCGATCGTTGGCATCCGCGGCATGACGGTCTCCTTCGAAGGCGAACAGAACCACGCCGGCACGACAACGATGGCGCGCCGCCGCGACGCCGCCGCCGCATTGTTCGAAGTCGCCCACCGTATCAACCAGGAATTCCCGAAAGTCGCCGACGAGCGCACCGTCTGGACCATTGGTCAGGCGAAGATCGAGCCGGGCGCTTCGTCGATCGTTCCAGGCTACGCGGAAATGGCCCTGCAGTTCCGCGACCAGGACGAAGCTAAATTGGACGCGTTCGAAGAAATCGTCGGGGGGCTCGTCACGGAGATCAATCAACGCGGGAAAGTCAAAGCGTCAGCGACAAGCGCGCGCGCGCCGATCCACCCCTCCAAGATGGATGAAAACTTCCAGGAACATATCGCGCGGTCTGCGGAATCCTTCGCTCCGGGCCAGTGGCGCCGCATGCCGAGCGCGGCCGGACACGATCCCATGGTGATCCACGAAAAGCTGCCCTGCGCGATGCTGTTCATCCCGTCGATCAAAGGCATCAGCCACGCTTTCGGCGAGGACAGTCACGACGCGGATATCGTTGCCGGCTGTCAGGTTCTCGCCGACGCGACGGCATCAATTCTCAAGGAAGCGCGCGGCGAGTCTTAGCTAAAATACCCAAATGGCGGGGACGCACACTACCTGGCGGAACATTCCGTTCTAAAAAAGAATCGCGCGAATCGTCACAGGTGTGACGGTCGTCAGTGTGCGCTCTGCCGGGCTTACGTATTATGGTTAATCTCGAAATCGACACATTTCCGACCCAGAATTGACAGCATGGATCGTTATGTTTTCTGAGGGTTTAAAGGATTTTTAACACCATTAGGTCATAGTTTTTTCTAGATATATCAACCTCTTGTGTTTGGACGGTGATCGGAAAAGACCTAAGCTACCCACATAAGTTCCTAGGGGATTGATTTTTTTTGGGGAGGTTTGAACAGCGATGAGGTGCGCAGCGCGATAGATAGTCAAAGGAGTCGGCAAAAATGGAAGTGTTTGACGTATTCTCCGATCTCTACAGCCGTGGAAATCAGG
>CAYLTU010000516.1:0-2614 GCA_964386465.1 uncultured Rhodospirillaceae bacterium | reverse complement strand
ACCTCGAAGCAGAGATGGAACAGGCTCTGGCCCTTCTCCTCGATCCATTTCGACGTACCGCTTTCCGGTCCAAGCGCCTGGAGGAGTTCCAGATAGGTCTCGCCGATCGGATACATCGCCAGCTTGGTTTGGCCGATCTGTTCCTCAAAATCGAGCTTCAGCCCGAAGGTAGCCTCGAGCATCTTCATCGAATTCGCGATGTCGTTTACGGCGATGGCGACGTGTTCGACCCTCTTGATCTTCATTTCGTCTCTCCGCTCAGTTTCGTCGTTCCAACAGGCCGCGCGCGATGACGTGCGCCTGGATTTCCGCCGCGCCTTCGAAGATGTTGAGGATGCGGGCGTCGCACAACACCCGGCTGATCTCGAACTCTTCCGCGTAGCCGTTGCCGCCATGCACCTGGACGCCGTTGTCGGCGTTGGCCCAGGCGACGCGGGCAGCGAGCAGCTTCGCCATGCCGGCCTCGATATCGCAGCGGCGGTCGGAATCCTTCTCTCGCGCGGCGAAATAGCTGAGCTGCCGGGCGATCATCGTCTCGACCGCCATCCAGGCGATCTTGCCGGCGACCCTCGGGAAGCCGTAGATCGACTGGCCGAACTGCTGCCGCTCGGTGGCATAGGACAAGGCCAGTTCCATGGCGCGCTGGGCGACGCCGACGGAGCGCGCGGCCGTCTGGATACGGGCGGACTCGAAGGTCGCCATGAGCTGCTTGAAGCCGTCGCCTTCCTGCTGGCCGAGCAGGTTTTCCGCCGCGATCTCGAAGCCGTCGAAGGCGATCTCGTACTCCTTCATGCCGCGATAGCCGAGCACGTTGATTTCGCCGCCGGTCATGCCGTCGGCCGGGAAGGGGTCTTCGACGCTGCCGCGCGGTTTCGGCGCGATAAACATGGAGAGACCCTTGTAGCCGGGCACGTCCGGGTTGGTCCGTGCCAGCAGGGTCATCATGTCGGTTCGTGCCGCATGGGTGATCCAGGTCTTGTTGCCGTAAACCTTGTAGGTGCCGTCTTCCAGCGTCGCGCGGGTCCTGAGGCTGCCCAGGTCGGAGCCGGTGCCGGGTTCGGTGAAGACGGCGGTCGGCAGAATTTCGCCCGACGCGATTTTTGGCAGCCAGTGTTCCTTTTGCGCCTCCGTGCCGCCCAACCGGATCAACTCGCAGGCGATTTCCGGCCGTGTGCCGAGAGAACCGACGCCGATATAGCCGCGCGACAGTTCTTCGGTGACGACACACATCGAGACCTTGCCGAGCCCGTGCCCGCCGAATTCCTCGGGCACGGTAAGCCCGAATACGCCCATCTCCGACATTTGGTCGACCACCTCAATCGGGATCAGCTGGTCCCGGCGGTGCCAGTCGTGGGCATGGGGGATGATCTGTTCGTCGGCGAAGCGGTGGAACTGGTCGGCGATCATCTCCAGGGTTTCGTCGCCATAGCCGGGATTGCCGAAATCTCCTTCCGCGATCAACGCAGCGAGCCGCATCCGCACCTTGTTGGTGTTGCCTTCGGCAAGCAGCCGGCCGGCCGCGTCCGTGGCCAGCAACGCCGTATCCGCGTCGCTCATGCCCATGTCGCCGGGCCGGACGATCTCGCCCTGGCTGATCGCGACGCCGGAACGCAGCTGGTTGATATATTCGCCATACGCGGCCTGCAGGATCAGGCTTTCGATCTCGGTCCGTTGCCCTGCCGTCTCCAGCCTTTCCGCCCAGTGCAGCAGTTCGCGCAGGCCGGTGGCGTACGTGGTCATCCAGGACAGGCCGTGCCCGGCGAACTGTTCATCGTTGAGCCGCCCGCCGTTCACGCGGCCGTCGACCGACACCATCGCGGCCACGTTCGCGCGCGCGGTCTCGACGAAGGTTTCGACGCTGCGCTGCGCTTCCGCGCAGGCGCCGAGCAGATCGGGCAGTAACAGTGACGCGTCAGCCGAATTAGCCGCGTCGGGCATGGACAAACTCCTGTGGCGGGTGGGATTCGGGCGGACTGTATAACAATCGATAGGGGTAGCAAAGTGCGGGTGTCGCGCGTTATCCGATGCCGCGCAGCCCCCCCCTCACCCTGCCCTCTCCCCCCATCCGGGTGGAGAGGGTTAAGTTGTCGCGTTCGTGCAATTACCCTCCCACCGCATATCGGTGGGAGGGTGAGGGTGGATGGTGGCGTAGGCAGAGGATTGGCGGATGCGTCGGTCCAATTGGATCAGCGGTTCTTCAAGACGCATTTTCGACTCCGAGGCCGCCCGGGGCTGATTTTGCCCCGTCGGTGTTCGCCTCTAAGATCGCTCTGTCCGCCACGAGGAGCGACGCCCACTTTGCCCGCTGAAAACATAGACGCCCTGTTTCGACGCTACGGCCCCGCCTACCGGTGGCTCGCGACGATAACGTGTGTCATGGGTGCGATGACCGGCGGGCTGGCCAGCACCACGGTCAACGTCGCGTTTCCCGATCTGATGGGCGCGTTCGGGCTCGGCCGCGACCAGGCACAGCTGCTGTCGACGGGGTATTTCGCCTCGCAGACCCTCGGCATGCTGCTCAGCGCCTGGCTGATCAAGGCGTTCGGCGAACGCATCGCAAATATCGTCGCCTTGAGCCTGTTCACCGTGGGCGCGGCGATGAGCGGCTTGGCCT
>CAYLTU010000515.1:0-2616 GCA_964386465.1 uncultured Rhodospirillaceae bacterium | reverse complement strand
AACGCCGGCATCGCCGCAAATGCCGCGGCCCGGCTCGATGATGACCCGGGGAGGCGCGTTGCCGAACGATTCGGCGATCGCGGTGCCGATAACTTCCCCATACTCGGCGAATTTAGGTACGTGCTCACGGTAGCATGCCGGAAATCCGCCTCCCAGATTGATCGCTTCCAGGTTCACGCCGGATCTGGCGGCGCCGGCAAACAACGACGCCGTCGTGTCGATTGCCGCGATCCACTGCCGGGGGTTTACCTGTTGCGATCCGACATGAAAGGAAATGCCGTACGGTTTCAATCCCGCCCGTTTCGCTGCGATCAACAAATCCTCGGCCATCGCCGGATCGCAACCGAACTTGCGCGACAGGGGCCACCGCGCGTCGCCGCTTTCCATCAGGATCCGGCAAATGACCCGTGCACCGGGCGCGGCAGCGGCCAGTTTCGCCAGTTCCGGTTCGCTGTCGAAGGTAAAAAGATCGATACCCTGTTCGTGGGCGAGGGTGATGTCCCGCTGTTTCTTGATCGTGTTGCCATAGGAAAGGCGCTCCGGCGTCGCACCCGCCGCGAGGCACGCTTCGATTTCGGCGATGCTTGCCGCGTCGAAATGAGAACCGAGCTCGACCAACGCGTCGAGTATCTTCGGCGAGGGGTTGGCCTTCACCGCATAATAGATGTCCGCCCGGGGCAGCGAATCCCGTAACGCGGTATAGTTTTGTCGAACGATATCCAGGTCGACGACAAGACACGGCGTCGGTGGATTGCGGGTCTCGAGAAAACGGGTGATTTTCTCATTCATTACAGCGGATCTTTCGGGCAAATTACGCAGCGCTACAGGACAGTCTGTCCGCAGCGCGAGTTTTATAGGGATCGTAAATGTCTTATGAAATAAAAAATCGCCGCAACGGACGGCACCCATGAGAAACGCTTCATCGCGTGACATGTCCGCCGGCTCGATCGCTTGCCTGGGTCGCGATGGGTTTCACCGGATGGCCTATGTGGCGTGGGGCGATGGTGAAGCGGCGAGCAACGTCGTCTGCGTGCATGGTCTGACCCGCAACGGGCGGGATTTCGACAGCTTGGCGTCGAAACTGGCGGCGCGCAGCAGGGTCGTATGCCCCGATGTCGTCGGACGCGGGAAAAGCGATTGGCTGCGGGACCCGGCGCAATATCAGACGCCGCAATATGTTGCCGATATGGTGAACCTGGTTGCGCGGATGGATGTCGGCTGGGTCGATTGGGTCGGTACGTCGATGGGAGGGTTGATCGGCATGGCGTTGGCCGCGTTGCCGAGCTCGCCGATCCGCCGCCTGGTGCTCAACGATGTCGGCCCGTTCGTTCCCAAGGCGGCGCTGGAGCCCATCGCGGAATATTGCGGAAAGGCGCCTCTTTTCCCGAATCTCGGCGCGTTGGAAACCTATCTGCGGTACGTTCACGCCCCCTTCGGTTCGCTTTCGGACGATCAGTGGCGGCATCTCGCGGCGCATGGCGGCATTGAAACGGCGGACGGCGTCGCGCTTGCCTACGATCCCGGCATCGCGGTGCCGTTCGAAGCGGTCCAGCCGCTCGCCGATATCGACCTTTGGCCGGTCTGGGATGCGATCCGCTGTCCCGTTCTCGTGCTGAGGGGCGAGACCTCGGATCTGCTGTCGCGCGAAACCGCCGCGGAAATGGCCGCGCGCGGGCCCAAGGCGAACGTCGTCGAGATTGGAGGCTGCGGACATGCGCCCGCCCTGATGGCCGAGGATCAGATTGCGATCGTCGATGACTGGCTCGCCGCTTGAATTTCCGGATTTCCGGCCGCGAGCACCCTGGTGGGGGCCGGATCTTCAGACTCTGCGCAATTTCTTCTCGGCGCGGACCGGCGGACGGCCGAAGCTCGGCGGCGATCGGTTGCATCTGGAGATGCGGGACGGCAGCGGCGACCGGCTCGCCGCGCTCCTGACACCGGCCAAGGGCGACAAACCGCTCGTCGTTCTGATTCACGGGCTGACCGGTTGCGAAACGTCGATGAACATGGTGCGCGCCGCGATTTACCATCGCGGGTTGGGCTATCCGGTGCTGCGCCTCAATCTTCGTGGGGCGGGGCCGTCGCGCGCGACCTGCAAGGGAGATTACCACGCGGGCTGCAGCCGGGACCTCGCCGACGCCCTGTCGTCGGTGATCGAGACGGCCCCGGAATTGACTCGGAATGGCTTGTATCTATCCGCCGTATCGCTCGGCGCCAATGTGATGATCAAGTTCCTGGCGGAGTATGGCGCGGACTTCCCGGTGCGCGCCGCGGCGTCGGTTTCCGCGCCGATCGATCTCGCGGCGTCCGCTAGGTCCGTTATGCGCCGACGTAACGCATTGTATCATCGCTGGCTGCTGGGCCGCATGAAGTTCGATTGCGGAGGCTCGGATTTGACGCCGGAGCAGCGCGCGTTATTGGAGCGTGCGCGCACGGTATACGAATTCGACGACAGGTTTTTGGCGCCACGGTACGGGTTCGAGGGCGCGGATCACTACTACGAAGAGTCCAAGGCCGCGCGGTTCCTGGGCGCGGTTCCAACACCGACGCTGGTCATCCATGCCCGCAACGATCCGTGGATACCGGCAGCGCCCTATCTCGCCAACGACTGGTCGC
>CAYLTU010000514.1:0-2623 GCA_964386465.1 uncultured Rhodospirillaceae bacterium | reverse complement strand
TGAAGTCGATCACCGGCATGACGCCGCGGGAAAGTCAGTATTTCATGGAACTGCTTTGGGAGCACTCGGTGCGCCAGGACTACACCGTGCGGTTCCGCTGGAAGGCGGGCGATATCGCCTTTTGGGACAACCGATCGACATGCCATCTCGCACCGTCCGACATCTACCAGGTCGAGGCCGACCGGCAGCTCTATCGGCCGACCTTGGTCGGCGACGTCCCTGTCGGTGTCGACGGCAAGGAATCGACTCCTCTCGAGGGCCAGCCGATCCTGGCCTACGCGGCGGAATAGGACGTTCTATAAACAAGGTAGGATTCGGCCAAGACCCGCATTGCCGCCGCGCCGCCGGTGGGTAGAATAGGCGTACCCGACGGGCGGCCTGGACATCGAAGGAGACGAAACTCATGGAAATGATTTTCAGCGAGGAAGATTTGGCGTTCCGCGAGGAAGTACGGCAGTTCTTCAAAGACAATATGCCGGAATCGTTGCGCGAGATCGCTAGCCGGACGCCGTCCTACGTCTCCAAGGAAGACACGATGGCCTGGCATCGGGCGCTGTATCAGAAGGGCTGGATCGCGCCGGCCTGGCCGGTCGAGTACGGCGGGACCGGCTGGAACCAAACGCAGCGCCACATCTTCGAGGAAGAATACGGCGCCAGCGATGCGCCGCGCCTCAGCCCCTTCGGCATCACCATGGTCGGCCCGGTCATCTACACGTTCGGCAATCAGGACCAGAAGGATCAGTACCTGCCGAAAATTCTGAGTGGCGAGGAACTTTGGTGCCAAGGCTATTCGGAGCCGGGATCGGGTTCGGATCTGGCATCGCTGCAGACCCGCGCTGTGCTCGACGGCGATGAGTATGTCGTCAACGGCCAGAAGATCTGGACGTCGCAGGCGCACAGGGCCGACCGAATCTTCTGTCTGGTGCGGACCGACCCGGACGTCAAAAAGCAGGAGGGCATCAGTTTTCTGCTGATCGACATGAAAACCAAGGGCCTGACCGTGAAGCCGATTATCTCCATTGATGTCGGGCATCACTTGAACGAGGTCTTCTTCGACGATGTGCGGGTGCCGGCCGAAAATCGTATCGGCGAGGAAAACAAGGGCTGGACCTACGCGAAGTTCCTCCTCGGGCACGAGCGCACCGGGATTGCCGGGGTCTCCAAGTCGAAGCAGAAGGTGAAAAAGCTCAAGACGATCGCCGGGATCGAACGCGCCGAAGGCGGATCGCTGCTCGACGACCACGCCTTCAAGTCGCGCATCTCGAAGGTCGAGGTTTCGCTCTCCGCGTTGGAAATCACCAACCTGCGCATGATGTCGAGCCTGGCCGGCGGCGGGCATCCCGGACCCGAATCCTCGACCCTGAAGATCAGCGGCACGACGATCGAGCAGGAGCTCAACGAACTGCTGGTCGAGGCGTTGGGCTATTACGCGCTACCCTACGGGCCGAGTGAGGTGCGGTCGGACGTGAACGAGCCGCCGGTCGGCCCCGCCCATAGCGTCGGTTTGATGGGCGAACGCCTGCTGCGCCGCGCGGCCTCGATCTATGGCGGCTCGAACGAGATCCAGCGCAATGTCATCGCGAAGGCTGTGTTGGGGCTCTAACAAATGGACGACGAAGACTTTCAGCCACGCCGCAGCTTCATCTTCATGCCGGGCGTCAGTCCGGACATGTTTCCGAAGGCGCTGGCCACGGGCGCGGATATCGTCTGCATCGATCTGGAAGACGCGATCGCGCCCAACCACAAGCAGGACGCGCGGACGCGGACCATGAAGCTGTTCGAGACGCCGCAGGCGAAGGACGGCGTCGAGCGCATGGTCCGGATCAACTGCCTGCGCACGACCGACGGCATGGCGGACGTTCAGGCCGCGATCGCCAACCCGTCGCCGCCGCCGGCCCTGATGCTGCCCAAGGTGGTGTCGCCGGACGAGGTCAAGGCGCTGGACGAACTGCTGACCGAACACGACATGCCGACCCGGCTGCACGTCATTATCGAGACCAATCATGGCCTGGAAGCGGCCTACGATATCGCCCAGTCGAGCGACCGCATCGACGCGATGT
This sequence comes from uncultured Rhodospirillaceae bacterium, assembly GCA_964386465.1. Lineage (GTDB taxonomy): Bacteria > Pseudomonadota > Alphaproteobacteria > UBA8366. Next base: position 563 of record CAYLTU010000514.1, on the reverse strand, counting down.
TTTTCGGCGGCGTCGACATGGCGGCGGAGCTGCGCGCGGCGAACAAGTGGGAAATGCTGCTCTACGCCCGCTCGCGCGTCGTGCATGCGGCGGCCGGCGCGGGGCTCGACGTGATAGACGTTCCTTATCTCGATCTCGACGACATGGAAGGCATGGAACGGGAGGCGCAACTCGCCGCGGAGCTCGGTTTCACTGGCAAGGGCTCGATACATCCCAAGCAGATCGCGCCGCTGAACGCGATCTTCAGCCCGTCGGACGCGGAAATCGCCCATGCGCACCGCGTCATCGCGGCGTTCGAGGAAGGCGACAGCGGCCTTGTCGTGCTCGACAACAAACTGATCGAAAAGCCGGTGCTGCGGACGATGTATCGCACCGTACGCGTCGCGGAGAAGATCGCGGCGCAAAGTTAAACTTCGGACCAAGCCGAAGCTCAACCGTTTCTCCCCTCACCCTGCCCTCTCCCCGAGGAGAGGGTTCAATTAGGTCGCGACCGAATCTCCCTCTCCTCGGGGAGAGGGCAGGGTGAGCATCTGTGTTTGCAGTCAAGCATGATTTGGCACCCA
>CAYLTU010000513.1:0-2631 GCA_964386465.1 uncultured Rhodospirillaceae bacterium | reverse complement strand
GAAACTTACTCATTATTTCCAAAGCGTTAGCGTTTATGGACGGAAACTAGCTAGCATCCGGCGCGCCGCGTTGAAATGGGTGTGATCGTCTCGACGGTTCCGGTGAATTCCGTGCAGGCCTGCCCGCGGCGGCATCACGACAAGTTCGTTGATTTCTTGAACGCCAATTACTGGAAGGCCGTCGGTTCTTGCGCCTAAGCGGCGCGCCAGCCGCCGTCGATAGTCAGGACCGAGCCGGTGGTGAAACTGGCCTCGTCGGACAATAAATGGACGATGCCGTTGGCGATTTCCTCCGGCTTGCCGAAGCGTCCCAAAGGGTGGCGGTTGCGGGAATAGTCGCGCGCCGCACCCGGGTCGGGCGCGCGTGACATGCTGCGGTTCATCATCGGCGTGTCGGTGGCGCCGGGCGCGACGGCGTTGACCCGGATGTTGTCCGGCGCCAGCTCGAAGGCGGCTGTTTTCACCAGGCTGACGATGGCGCCTTTCGAGGCGATATAGGCCGCGTTCCGGCGCCCTCCGCCGAAGGCGAGCTGCGAGGCGATGGCGACGATCGACCCGCCGCCCTGGGCGCGCATCGCCGGCAGCGCGGCGATCATCCAGCGCCAGGTCGCCTTGACGTTTACTTCGAAGACACGGTCCCACAATTCCGGATCGATCGCGTCGATTGCATTGCCGGAGGAGCTGATGCCGGCGATGGAGCCGAGACCGTGGATTTCGCCGGCTGCCGAAACGGCGCGTTCGATCGTGTCCTCGTCGGTGACGTCGCCCAGCACCGGCTCGACCCCCTCGGGGATGCCGTCGCCGGCAAGGTCGACGCCGACCACCCGCGCGCCCTCCGCCATCGCCTTGGTCGCGGTGGCCTGTCCTATGCCGGACGCGGCGCCGGTGATGAGTATCGTTTTTCCATCCAAACGCATGTCAGCCCCCTTTCCGGTATTGATTCAGATGCCGTCCAGAACCTCCCGATCGAAACGGCGCGCGCCGCGATCGCGGCTTCGGTTGCGGTCAGCATCGTTGTACCGTGAAGTCCTGGGCGATTTCGCGCAGGCGGAACTTCTGGATCTTGCCGCTGGGCGTGCGGGGCATCGCGTCGATGATTTCCAGCCGTTCCGGAAAATACTGTTTGGCCATCTTCTGCTCCACCAGATAGCCGATCATATCCTCGAAACTCAGTGCCTGGCCGGGTTTCAGGGTGACGAAAACGCAGACCCGCTCGCCGAGCCGCTCGTCCGGCATCGCGACGATAGCGGCGTCCTCGACGGCGCCGTGACGGTACAGCAACTCCTCGATCTCGACGACCGGAATGTTTTCCGCGCCGCGGATGATGACGTCCTTGCTGCGGCCGCTTATGCGGATGTAGCCGTCTTCGCGCATGCGCGCCAGATCACCGGTCTCGAACCAGCCGTCCGGGTCGGTCGCGAACAATTCCGGCTTCTTAAGGTAGCCGACGAAATTCCCCACGCCGCGCACCTGCAGCCTGCCGTCGGTATCCGGCGGCAGCGGCTGGTTGTCGTCGCCGACGACGCGTACCTCCATGCCCTCGATCGGCCCGCCGTCCGAACCGAAGATTTTCTCCTCGGGGTCGCTTGGCCGGGTCATGGTGACGCCGCCATTCTCGGTCATCCCCCAGGCCGCGATGACCATGACCTGCAACCGTTCGGCGGCGCGGCGCGTCAGGACGCGCGGGATCGGCGCGCCGGCGGTGAGGAAGGTGCGCAATGAACCGAGATCGTGCCGATCGACCGCCGGCGTGTTGGTCAGGTCGGCCAGGAACGGGGTCGAGGCCATGGTGAAACTGCATTTCTCGGCCTCGATGACGCGCGCCGCCTCGGCCGGGTCCCAGACATCCATCAGGACGGTGGGGCAGCCGAGCACGACCGGCATCATCAGCCCGTACAGGAATCCGGTCAGATGGGCGAGCGGCGAGGCCATCAGTACGGTGTCGTTCGAGTCCAACTCGACCCGTTCGGCATACTTATGGATGTTGCTGATCAGCGTGTTGTGCGTGTGCATCACGCCCTTCGGCTGCCCGGTCGTGCCGCTGGTGTACATCAGGATAGTGACGTCGTTCGGCGCCGGTTTGCGTTCCGCAAAAGCCTCGCTGGCGTTGTTTTCCGCTTCCCATTCCCGGTCGATGAAACAGGCATCGAACGCGTTGTCGCCGTCACCGCCGACCACGAAGACATGCTTCAGGACCGGCAGATTCGGGCGCAGTTCATCGATCATCGCCGGAAAATCGAAGCCGCGGAACAGGCGCGGGACGAAGACCGCCTTGGCCTCGCCGAAGGACAGCATGAAGGACAGTTCGCGGTGCCGGAAGATTGGCATCAGCGGGTTGATGACCGCACCGATCCGCACGCAGGCGAGATACAGCGCGTTGAAATGCCAAGAGTTGGGCAACTGCGCGGCGACCACGTCGCCCGGTTCGATACCGTGCGCGATCAATCCCAGCGCGATCCGGTCAACCATCCGGTTGAGTTCGTTGTAGGTGTGGTGCGAGCGGGTTCCCGCATGGCTGTCATAGCCGACGATCGCCGTGCGGTCGGGATGGCCGGCGACCGCGTCTTCCAGATATTCGGTGAGCAGCCGGTCCGGCCACAGCCCGCTTTGCATGAAAGCGGCGACCCGGTC
>CAYLTU010000512.1:0-2633 GCA_964386465.1 uncultured Rhodospirillaceae bacterium | reverse complement strand
GACGGCTATTACTGGATCACCGGCCGGGTCGACGATGTGATCAATGTCTCCGGCCACCGGATGGGCACGGCGGAAGTCGAATCCGCGCTTGTCGAGCACACCAGCGTCGCAGAAGCGGCGGTGGTCGGTTATCCGCACGATATCAAGGGCCAGGGCATCTATGCCTATGTCACCCTCAACCTCGGTATCGACCCGAGCGACGATCTGCGCAAGGAGCTGGTGCAGTGGGTCCGCAAGGAAATCGGGCCGATCGCCACGCCGGACCTGCTGCAATGGGCGCCCGGCCTGCCGAAGACCCGTTCCGGCAAGATCATGCGCCGCATCCTGCGCAAGATCGCGGAGGACGATTTCGGCAATCTCGGCGACACCTCGACATTGGCCGAACCCGCCGTCGTCGAAGACCTTATCGAAAACCGTATGAACCGGTAATCCGAACGGGCCGCTCCGGCCCCTTCCGGCACGAAGCTACGACCCCGTTCGCCTTGGCCGCGAGCGGGGTTGTTGCGTTTATTGGTTAACATCCATTAACGATTTGAAAAGGATTTCATGGTTTAATATCGAAATAATCACCTAAATCGCGAATTTTTTAAGAAAGTTGATCGAATTTATGAAACTTGATCCAAATTCCAGAAGTTCGGGAGAGGCACCGATGGAAGAAATGGGTATCAGGATCGGGCATGTGTCGCTGGTTTCCGGCGCGCTGGTATCGGGCGTGATCGAAGAGGAGCGCGCGAGCGCCGCCGTGCAGTTCGGCGCGCTGGTGAAGGTCCCGGCCGCGGGAGCGGAAGTCTTCGGCCTGATCAACAATCTGCGCACGGACACCGGCGCCGACGGGCGGGAGCGCCGGCTGTTCGACATCGAACTGCTGGGCGAAACCGTGAAGGACAGCCTCTTCGAGCGCGGCGTATCGATCTACCCGACCCTTGGGGCGCCGGTCTATATCGCGATCGCCGGCGACCTGGCGAAGGTCTATGCCCGCCCCGAGCAGGAGACGGTCCGTTTCGGCACCATCCACCAGGACCGGGGGCTGCCCGCCTTCGCCATGACCGACAAGCTGCTGGGGCACCATTTCGCGATTCTCGGCACGACGGGATCGGGCAAATCCTGCGCCGCCGCGTTGATCCTGCACGCGATCCTCAAGGACCATGAAAACGGCCACGTCATCTTCCTCGATCCGCACAACGAGTACGCGCAGAGCTTCGGCGACAAGGCGGAACTGATCGATTTGACCAATCTGCGCCTGCCCTACTGGCTGCTCAATTACGAGGAAGCGGTCGAAGTTCTGGTCAGCCGTGAAGGCCCCTACCGGGACAGCGAGATGGCGATCCTGAAATCGGCGATCCTTCAGGCGAAACACGCCTACGCCAAGAAATCGGGCGCGTACGAGCACATCACGGTCGACACGCCGGTGCCCTATCACCTGGGCACCCTGGTCCGTTGCATCGACGACCAGATGTCGAAACTGGACCGGCCGGACAACACGATCCCCTATCTGCGGCTGCAATCGCGGATCGAGACCCTGAAGGACGACGCCCGTTTCTCCTTCATGTTCTCGGGCCTGGATGTCCGGGACAATATGAGCGAGATCCTGTCGCGTATCATGCGCGTCCCGGTCAACGGCAAGCCGATGACAATCATCGATCTGTCCGGCGTGCCGTCGGAAATCGTCGATGTCGTCGTCTCCATGCTGTGCCGCGCGGTGTTCGATTTCGCCTTGTGGAACACCAGCCGGCCGTCGCTGCCGGTCCTGCTGGTCTGCGAGGAGGCGCACCGCTATATCGGTGCCGACAACGCCGGCTTCGGCCCGACGAAAGCCGTGATGTCACGGATCGCCAAGGAGGGCCGGAAGTACGGCGTCTCGCTCTGCCTGGTCAGCCAACGTCCTTCGGAGCTATCGCTCGGCATCCTGTCGCAATGCAACACCTTGTTCGTCCTGCGCATGAGCAACGGGCCGGATCAGGATTTCGTCCGCGACGCGGTGCCGGAAAGCGGCCTCGGCCTGTTGAACGCGCTACCGGCGCTGCGCATGCAGGAAGCGGTTGTGGTCGGCGAGGGCGTGACCGTGCCGATGCGCATCCGCTTCGACGATCTGGAGCCCGAACATCAGCCGCGCAGCGGCGCCGTGTCCTTCTCCAAAGCCTGGCGCCGGGAGATCGACGAGGACGGTTTCGTCGCGGAAACCGTCACGCGCTGGCGCCATCAGACGCGTTCAGACAAGATTCAGACGTCCATGTAGCTGACATGGGCGGCGACGATGCGCCAGCCCTCCGGCATGCGGACCAGCGATTGGCTCTGCCGGCCATGCCGCCCGTCGCGACCGAATTCGCGGCAGGTCGTCGCAAAATCGCGCCCGAAGGTGGTGATCACGGTGCGCCCGACCGCGCGCTCCGTGCCGGCCGAAGGCCGGTTTTGCCGAAAAGAAGAGATTGCCGCGTGGCCGTAATAATGCTCGCGGGTAAAGGCGTAGCGGACGGTGTGCGGGCTGTTCCAGAACAGTTCGTCGAGCGTGTCGGCGTCGTTCGCCTGCAGCGCCGTCTCGTAGCGTTCGAAGACTTCGGTCACCTCGGTGACCACTTCCGGAATGTTGATCTCCTGCATTTCCCCTCCTCCAGCTCCCGCCGCGTTGACAATCG
>CAYLTU010000511.1:0-2663 GCA_964386465.1 uncultured Rhodospirillaceae bacterium | reverse complement strand
TATGCAGAACCAGGACTCTCCTTATGAGTGAGGGAGCCAAGGGGCCCAGGTCAGTTCGGTTCAGCCACCCGGCGAGAACGTAGTAGGCGAGCCCTATCCCGATTAGAATATGAACGATCGGACCATAATATTGGGCTGTTCCTGCTTCCGGACCTAACTGGCCATACAAAAAGAACACCAGCCCGTTCCAGATGGCGGCGACGGCCGTAAGGAGAACGAATCTCGCACGAAACCATTTTCTTGCTATTTCGATGTGCGTCCCGTGATCGAGAAATTCCAGTTTTGCGGGAATAGAGGCTTCCACGAGAGCTTCCCTTATCCACTGAAGGTTTGTATCCGGTCATCCGCTTGAGTTGCCTTTGCGGATGTTTGACGGATTGGGAACCCGACGAACCGTCGTCGGGGTTCCCCTGAGATCGATGTAAACTCTCTACCGGAGCCGCGGTTACCTTGGCGACATCAGCCCGGCTGACTTCGAAGACCCGGCTGACTTCGAAGAAAGGTCAGCCGGTTCTCTTGGAATGGTCCCTTGAATCCAGGCAAGACCACGTTGCGGGCACTCAAATCATGCAACGTCGGGATTGCATCCGAAATTCAATGAACCGCCGTCAGCTCCCGCGCCGAGATCGATTGCATCGATTGCAGCCGTTCGAACAGCTCATCCGCCGGAATCTCCGACTCGCTGCTCGTCAGGCAATCCGTGAACTTCTCGTGCAATTGCGAGTCGGTGAGTGGCCGTTCGGCATGACCGCGCGCCCGCGTCACCCGCTCGCTTTCCAGTACCTGCCCCGACATGAGCTCGATCTTCACCTGTTCCCACGGCGCGGACCCGGGGTTCGCCTCGTCGGTTTCATCCGTCAGGTCGCGTTCCACAAGCCGCATCATGTCCTGCACGTCCTTGCGCTGCACAAACGGGTCGGTCAGTTCGGACAAGCTCACGCGATGTGCGATCAGCCCGCTCGCCATCGCGAACTCCATGCTGAACTTGGCGGCGAGACCGGTGTCGGGCTGCCGATTGCGCAACACGTTCGAGGTGAGCGAACTGAAATGCACGGACACCTTGCTCACGTCTTCCGGTTTCACCGCATGTGCGCCCACGAGATCCAGCATCGCGTCGATCGCCCGATGCGTGCCGTAGCAGGCGGGATACTTCTTGATACTCAGCCCATGGCGGATGATGGCCCAGTCTTCGCCCAGTTTGCCGTCTCCGGCGAGGTCGGGATTGTTCTCGGGCGAGACGGCGCTCAGGAACCCTCGCGGATGCTCCAGCGCGTCCGTGTTCGCGGTCATTCCGGCCTCCGCCAGTCGCGCCGCCATGATGCCGGAATGCGCGGCTTTCCCGGCATGGAAGGGTTTCGTCATCGTGCCGAAATTCGACATAATTCCGGAGGCCTGCGACGCGCCAAGCGCGATCGCTATCGCGGTGCCGTTGGCATCCAGCTTGCGCAGCTTCGCGCACGCCGCCGCGGCACCGACCGCGCCGAAGATGCCTGTGGGATGGAACCCCTTCTGATGGTACATCGGCACATCGCGGCGGACCAATTCGGCCCAGGTCTCATAGCCGGCGACGTAGGCGACCAGCATGTCCCGGCCGGTGGCGCCGAGCACCTCGGCCTCCGCCAGGATGGCGGGCACGAGTACGGTAGACGGATGGCCGCGCAGGGAAACGTCATCATAATCCAGCGCGTGCGCCGCCGTCCCGTTTATCCACCCAGCCTCCGGTCCCGGGCTCTGTTCACCACTGAAGTAAAGTGTTGCCGGGCCATCTCCCGGCGCCAGCACATCCTTGAGGATCTGCGCGCAGGGTTCCGTGCGGCCAACGATCATCGTGCCAATGCAGTCGATGAAGCCCATGCGGGCGATGCGGACCGCTTCGTCCGGTATCCGGTTCGGCGACAGATCCGCGATGAACTGACCAAGTGCGCTTGTAAGTGCCATCTTCTGTTTCCTCCAGTCGCTGTCAAAAAAATCTCGGCGGCAGTTGCGGCTCTCCTCAGTTCTCTGCGCCGAGACAAGCCCAGTCGAGCGGGCAGGGCGCGGCGAACCCACCGCACCGGCACCACCGCCATCGTATCGGGGCCAACCAGGCCCCGACCGTGTTGCGCGCCTATAACGGCGATAATTCTATAGCGGCGATAACTCTAGCCGGAATATCGCCCGCTGTCATGTCGGGCCCGTCAAGGCCGGCGTGGTACCGAAACATGGACGGGCGGCAAGGCTTCGCTCCGAGGCGCCACGGATAACGCCACCCACCCGGTAAGGATACGGATTCGCATCCCAAAAAACCGCCGCACGACCGGAGCGATGATACGCGGATCAAGCGCCTTGACCGATCCGGTCGAAGATGTTCCGTTCGACGACAGCAGGCGCAAGAACGTGTGAACTTCGGCTTGCCATCGGTGGTCATGCCACCATATTTGAAATTTCGGGCAAAGCTTGGAACCGCATGAGTCTTGTTTTCATCGGTGATATTCACCAAAACTGGCACCATATCGAAGCGGGCCTTTCGGCCATGCCAACCCCTCCCGGCACCGCAATTCTGCTTGGCGACATCGAATGCACGGCGCCGCTGGACCACGTGGCAGCGCCGCTGCTGGACCGCGGCGTCGCGGTGTATTGGATTCATGGCAACCACGAACACGACTCCGGACCCGAGATGTGGG
>CAYLTU010000510.1:0-2669 GCA_964386465.1 uncultured Rhodospirillaceae bacterium | reverse complement strand
TCCATGCGTTTCGACAGGGCCTATGTCGCCAACCCGATCTGCATGCCGAACCGGTCGACGATCTTTACCGGCCGCATGCCGTCGCTGCACGGCACGCGTTACAACGGCGTTCCGCTCGACCCTCGGGCGCGCACCTTTCCCCGGACCCTGCGCGAGGCGGGATACCACACTGCTCATATCGGCAAGTGCCATCTGCAGAATATGGGCAGTTCGCCGGAAAAGTTGGCCCGCGCCTTGCCCGACCTGCCGCCGCAGGATTCTCGGATCGAGGAATTCACCGAAGGCTGGGACCTGTACGAGAACGTGGCGCGGCACAATGCCGAACATGTCGCGATGCCGGACGATTATTACGGCTTCGCGCATGTCGAGTTGTCCGTCGGACACAGCGATAGCTGCACGGGCCACTATTACCATTGGGCCAAGGAAAAAGGGGTCGATCTTTCGGCCCTCAAGGGCGCCGCCAATGCCATCGAGGTCTCGAACCCCGCCTTCCACGCCTGGCGCACCGCCGTGCCGGAAGAGGCCTATCCGACCACCTATATCACCGAGCGTACCCAGGAATATCTACGGCAGCACGCAGCGACGCGGACTGACCAGCCCTTCTTCGCGGTTTGTTCCTACCCCGACCCGCACCATCCGTTCACGCCGCCCGGCCGCTATTACGACATGTACGACCCGGCAGATATCCCGCTGCCGTCCAGCTTCGACGACCCGCACGAGCGTTCGACGCCGCAATACAAACGCATGCAAAGGAAGCGCGGCGAGCCGCTGAAGGCGCACGTAAACCCGTTCTCGCCGACCGAAGCGGAATATCGCGAGATGGCGGCAAAGGCCTACGGCATGGTCACCATGGTAGACGACGCGATCGGCCAGATCTTGGCGACCTTGGACGAGACCGGACTCGCGGATGACACGATCGTCCTGTTCACCAGCGACCATGGCGACATGTTCGGCGACCACGGCATGATGCTGAAGGGCGCGATGCACTACGAAGGCTGCATCCGCGTGCCGCTGCTTATCAAAGCGCCGGGCAAGGACGCCGGCGTTTGCAATAGCCTGGTCGGATCGATCGATCTAGCCGCAACGCTTCTGTCGCTGGCCGGCGCCGATCCGCATCACGGTATGCAAAGCCACGACCTCACGCCTCTTTTAGACGACCCGACCCTGACGCCGCGTGACTCCATTCTGATCGAAGAAGACCAGGTCCACGACATGGTCCATGTCGGCCGGTCGCTCCGCATGCGCACCCTGGTGACGGAAGAGGCTCGCCTGACACTCTACACCGGGCTGGATCATGGTGAACTATTCAACCGCACCGAGGATCCCGACGAGATGCGGAACCTCTATGGCTTGCCGGAAGCGGCGGCCCTGCAGGCGGAAATGACCGGGCGGCTCACTCATGCGATGATGTCGCACAGCGACGACAGCCCGCGACCAACCGCATTCGCCTAAACCGTCGCACGGTTCGCGGTACACCTTTGGCATGGCAACTTAAACGCGATATAGTGGAATTCTTCAATTTGAGGAACGGCCCAGAGATCAACTACGCCTGGAAATTGAAAATGATCACCGATCTGCAGAAACATACCGTCCACGCGATCGTCAATATTTTCGAGACGGGAAAGATCCTCGGGAATTACGGGCAGGTTACCCTGCTCGCGGGCGACAGCGGCCATCTGACCTACGGCCGATCCCAGACGACGTTGGCCAGCGGAAACCTGTTTCTTCTGATCAAGGCGTACTGCGGCACCGACGATTCCGAATGTTCGGCCGCGCTAACGCCCTATCTCGACCGGCTAGAGGATCACGACCTGTCGCTCGATCACGACACGGACTTCCGCACGCTGCGGCGCAAGGCCGGCGACGATCCCGTGATGCATGAGGTTCAGGACTCCTTCTTCGACCGGGTTTACTGGGAACCGGCCGTGAAATCCGCTGAATACATCAAGAGCACGACCGCGCTCGGCATGGCCATCGTCTATGATAGCCGCATCCACGGCTCCTGGCACCGTATCCGGGACGGTGTGATCGCCGATTTCGGCAGACTGCAAGACAAGGGCGAAGAGGCCTGGATGAAGGCCTACATCGCCGCGCGGCACAATTGGCTGTCGACGCACTCGAACAAACTGCTGCGCAAGACCGCCTATCGGATGGACGCGTTAAATGTCTTGTGCGACGCCGGGCAATGGAGCCTCAACCTGCCTATCAGCGTACGCGGTCATACGATCGACGAGGCCGCCCTCTCCGGCCCGCCTTTAAGGGTTTCCGCTGCCGTCACCGAGCAACCCATCCTGCGCCTGCGCAATCCCATGATGGAGGGCCCGGACGTGAAAGCGTTGCAGGAGGCGCTGAAGGAGGACGCGGATGGCGTCTTCGGCCCCGGCACGAAGGCCGCGGTGATCAAATTCCAGAAATCCAAGGGCCTTACCGCCGACGGCATCGTCGGCCCGTCGACACGTTCGCATCTCGACCTGGATCTATAAACTCAGCCACCTTTCGAACGAAGGTAGACCACGGTTGCCGGACCGATGGACAAGTCATTTGTGACGAGAAATATCTCCACTTCGATATCGATCTTTTGCTGCTTGGAAGGATGCCCATCCAGCCAAGCAAAACTAAATATAGCTTTGTTGTTTTCGATAGCTCCTCTGAGAGGATTTGTCGGAAAG
>CAYLTU010000509.1:0-2671 GCA_964386465.1 uncultured Rhodospirillaceae bacterium | reverse complement strand
GCCACCCATGTCCTCCACCCAGAAATCAGGACCGAACTGCTTGCGGTAACGCGTGCGCCGCACATTGGTGATAGGGCCCTTCAACCGGTGGTCCGGTGGCACGTCGCCGATATCATGGTTGCCTGGAATGGCGCGCCATGGCGCCGGCAAGCGTTCCATCTGGCTTCGTGCGAATTCGAGATCGTCAGGGTGCTTCGCACCGTTGAAACACAAATCGCCCGTGACGAAGATGAAATCGGGGCGTTCCGCACGCATACAATCGAGGAAAGCCTCCCAATTGTCCTGGAAGTAGGCCCAGTTGCGGCTTAGATGAGGGTCCGACACCTGGATAATTTTAAGTTCCGGCATCGGTAGATGGCCCCTGAAACCGAGATCTTTACCTATGCGGTCTGTTGCTCGATCGACGACGTCCCCGTTTCCGGCGCCCGACCGCTCGAGAAAGCGACGCCCTCATAGCCTGACGCGGCGACATCGTTGATGGTCGCCACGTATTTAGGCATGCCACCGTTGTAGACGAGGTACCGGATCGTGCCTTCCTCGTGGCCCTCGACATTCGAGTTGTAGCCGGTAAACCAGGATTTTGCCTTCCGCATCAGCATGACCCCGTACATTTTGGTCACGTGATCGGTCCAGCGCGCCTCGGCTTCCGCGGTCACCTCGACGCGGGCATGGCCGTGCGCCCGGGTGTGCTCCAATAGCGCCGTGCACCAGTTCACGCCGACTTCGATACCTCGCGGAAAGTTGGTCGAGGCGGACCCGCTCTGCGGACCGTTCGGCATCAGCAGATTTGGAAACCCGTGCACAAAGACGCCAAGGAAGGTCGATATCTCGTTGCGCCACTTGTCCCGCAGCCGCTGGCCGCCGACGCCCCTTATGTCGATTTGGTCATGGGCGCCGGTCACGGCGTCGAAGCCGGTGGCGTAAATGATGACATCGAACTCGTAGTCGCGGTCCGTCGTGCGCAATCCCGTTTCGGTAATGCGTTCGAGCGGCGTTTCGCCAAGGTCGATCAAACTGACATTCGGCCGGTTGTACGCCTCGTAATAGTGGGTCTCCAGGGGGACGCGCTGGACGCCGAACCCATGGTCGCGCGGGATCAGCTTCTCGGCCGTGACGGGATCTTTCACCCGCTGCCGGATACGGTCGGCGATATATTCCGAGAATTCCGCGTTCGCGTCTTCGTCGGTAAAAATCTCGCGAAAGTTCTGCAGCCAAATTCCGAAGCCGGGCTCGTCATAGAGCCGATCCCACATGGCCAAGCGCTCCTCTCGGGAGACTTGGTCGAACCCGCGCCGGTCCGGTTCGTGGTCGAACCCGCCCGGGGAACGGGCGCAGGCGGCGAAGATCTCGTCATAACGCGCGCGGATCGCCGCCATGTTCGCGTCGGAGATCGTGTAGTTGTTCAGGGGCGCCGCCCAGTTCGGCCGCCGCTGGAATATGGTCAGGTCGCCCACCTTGTCCGCGATTTCGCCGATCACCTGAATGGCCGTGGCGCCGGTGCCGATGATCCCGACCTTTTTACCGGTAAGGTCGACCGGCTCGTGCGGCCAGTGGAAGGTATGGAACGATTCGCCCTTGAAGTTGTCGACGCCCGCCAACCGGGGCATGGTCGGGATAGAGAGCAGTCCGAGTGCCATGATGAGGAAACGGCAGGTCAGTTCCCGACCGTCGCAAATTTTCACGCGCCACAGATTTTCGGATTCGTCGAAATGAGCGGCCTCGACCCGGCAATTGAACTGCATGTGCTTTCGCAGGTCGAACTTGTCCGCGACGAAATTCAGGTAGCGCAGAGTCTCAGGTTGTCCGGAATACGCCTCCTTCCAATGCCATTCGTCGAGCACTTCTTTCGAGAAGGAGTAGCCGTAGGTGTAGCTTTCCGAATCGAAACGGGAGCCGGGGTAGCGGTTGTTGTACCAGGTACCGCCAAGGTCGGCGTCTGCTTCCAGCACGGTCGCCTTCAAGCCGAGGTCGGTAAGGTGCTTGATCTGGTAGATGCCGGCGACACCGGCGCCGATGACGACGACTTCGTAATGTTCGGGAACGTTTTTGTCGGATTGTTGCATGGATGTTTCCTGCGCTTACTGGGCCGTGAGTTTTCTCGACGCGCCGCCGACATTTCGACGGTGGGATCCACCGGCTCGGCGCCGATTTGAGGATCGGGAGGCATCATACATAACCGATATTCTTTCGTCCGCTCCCGATTTTTGGGGCCTCCCGCAGAGTAATCCGCTTGTCGAATCGCGCGAGACCGTTTGCATCTCCGATGCTTCGGGCGGATTTCCGCTGCGCGCGCGCCGCAGTTCAATCGGTGATCTTCTTCCAGTAAGTATCTTTAGAGGCCAGCCTTTCGCCGCGGAACGTATAAATATCCACCGCGCGCACGTCGAATGGGCCGGTAGCGTGGAATTCGCCAACGGCCCGATAGGTGGAAAAGACCTTGTCGCCACACTGATGCTGTTCGGATTCGATGAACCGGATCGGCACTTTCAGCTGGTTCGAACGCTCGACCACGGCGGCGCAGGCCTCCGCTGGCCCTCTAAGAATTAGGGCGTCCGGGCTGTTGGGGCCTTCGTAGAACACCCAGACGAAATCCTCGGTCACGAGTGCCGCCGTTGCCGGGATATCGTTGCTATTGAAAGCCTTGCCGAAGGCTTCGAGATGGTCGGCCTTG
>CAYLTU010000508.1:0-2676 GCA_964386465.1 uncultured Rhodospirillaceae bacterium | reverse complement strand
CTATCTCGGCGGGCCCGGCGCCACTTTCTGGATGATCCTGGCCGGCTTGCTCGGCATGGCCTCGAAATTCACCGAGTGCGTCCTGGGCGTGCGCTATCGGAACGAGTATGAGGACGGCACCGTTTCCGGCGGACCGATGTATTACCTGTCCAAGGGCCTGTCGGAAGACGGTAAGGCGGCACTCGGCAAATTCCTCGCAATTTTCTTTTCGATTTGTTGCATCGGCGGCGCGATCGGCGCCTTGATCCAGGGTTTCAAGCGAGCCGCGTTTTCCAACGAAGCCGGTATCGGTTCGGCCTCGATCGCCCATTCGGCGGTTCAGACCAAACATCCCGTGACCGAAGGCTATGTCGCCTTGCTCGAACCGTTCATCGACACGGTCGTGATTTGCACCATGACCTCGCTCGTGATCACCATCACAGGGTCCTGGGTGGCCGACAACGGCGTCACCGGCATTGCATTGACGGCCAAGGCATTCGAGGCCAACTTCTCTGGATTCGGATACATTCTGGCCGTTGCGGCGGTCTTGTTCGCCTTTTCGACGATGATCTCCTGGTCCTATTACGGGCTGAAAGCGTGGACCTACATGTTCGGCGAAGGTAAGGCCAAGGAGATTGTCTTCAAGGTGATCTTCTGCGTCTTCGTGGTGATCGGGTCTTCGATGAGCCTTGGTCCGGTGATCGATTTCTCCGACGCCATGATCTTCGCGATGGCGATCGCCAACATCGTCGGCCTTTATATGCTGATGCCGAAGGTTAAGGCGCTACTTGCCGACTATCGGGAAAAACTGGCGAGCGGTGAAATCAAGAAGATGAAATGATTCGCCGCGGAATGAAGGTCGCGCCGCGCCAAGCGCAGTGTTCGCAGGGGGCGGGCGCCGGGCATGCCCGGTTTGCCCGACCACGATGACCTTCGGTCCGGCGGCGTAGAGTCGTGAGTGAGGCTACAAGCGGCTTCGTCACCTTCGCCCTGGCGAAGCGTGGAGGCGATTTGCCGGAGCGCGCGCGGGCCATGGCGGTCGACGCGATTACCGACTGTATCGGCTGTATGATCGCGGGTGCGGGTGAGCCGGTTGCGGGCATGCTCGGCCATGTCGTCGGCGATGCGGTGGACCGGGAAAACTATCCGGCCGCGCCGCTTGTTGCGGCCGGCCGCATGGCCGCACCGCACGACGCGGCGCTCTATAACGGAACGCTGGCGCATGCGATCGATTACGACGACGTCACCCACCCCGCCTATGCCCATCCCGGCGCCGCGCTGGTGCCGGCGATCCTGGCGACGGGCAGGATGGTGCAAGCCTCCGGACGCGATGCGCTGAGTGCCTACATTCTCGGCATCGAGATGATCGGCAAGCTGGGGCGTGTGCTGAACACGGCGCACTACCGCAATGGCTGGCACGCCACCGCGACCTTCGGCAGCCTCGGCGCGGCGGTGACGGCTGCATCGATGCTTCGCCTGGATGCAATCCAGTTCGCGATGGCGCTCGGGATGGCGGCGTCCGCGGCGAGCGGATTGCGGGCGAATTTCGGTACGATGACCAAACCGCTCCATGCGGGCTACGCCGCGCGCAACGGCGTGCTCGCCGCACTGATGGCCCGCGAAGGCGTCACCGCGAACGCGGGCATTCTGGAGAATGGCTACGGTTTTGCCGAAGTCTTCAATCATCACGACAACATCGCGGCGGGTCATTTCGCGAACTGGGGCGATCCGCTCGAAATCCTCACCGAGTTCGGTCTCGGGCTGAAGCCCTATCCCGCCTGCGGCGCGACCCACCCACCGATTGAAGCGGCGATCAAGTTGCGCACGCATATCGGCGACAACTTGGAATCCATTAGTAGTATTCGCGTCGGCGTCACGGAAATGCATTTCGAGCCGTTGGTTTGCGAGTCCGCGACGACCGGCCTCGAAGCGAAGTTCTGCATGGGGTACTGCATCGCCGCGGCGATGCTCGACGGCGACGTTTCATTGGAAACCTTCGAAGATACTTCGCTGTCGCGGATCAACGCTTCGGGTCTGGTCGAGAAAGTACATATGGAATTGGACGGCAGGGTCGCGGGCAATACCGAATTTGGGGCGGTCGTGACAGTCGACCTAATGGATGGGCGGCGGATGGAAGAGCTCGTTCCGTTGGCGATCGGTAAGCCGGCACGCTGGTTTCCAAAAGAAAAACTCGAATCGAAGTTCCTCGATTGTTGCCGCGGTGTCATCGCGCGAGAGAATACGGCCGCGGTGTTCCAGCTTGCGCAAGGGCTTGAAAGCGCGGATTCCCTGGAACCTCTGCTTGATGCGTTGGTCGGAGATCGCTGACTGTGTTCTCATTCGACTCCGTATTGGCTACGATGAGCGCGACGGCTCCAGGCGATTGATCTTCGGTATTTGCTTTTGGACGTGTGCCCCGTCACCGCGACAATTGATGGATTGCGCGTGTAAAGATGTTGTTCCGATCGGTGCTTTCCGGGGTTGTTCTCGGCCTTTTCATTCTCGCCATTTTCTTGGTGGTCATCGACCGCGACTGCGGTTCGGCGCTTGGTTGCGTCAACCTTTCGCGGTTTTCCGAAACCGTCGAAGCTGTCGTTAATCGTTTCACCGGCGATGGGAACGCCGCGAAGCTGACCAGGACGAAACAAATTCCGGCGCTCATGGAGCGCGAAGAAGAAGCGGCCCCCAATCGAGCAC
>CAYLTU010000507.1:0-2694 GCA_964386465.1 uncultured Rhodospirillaceae bacterium | reverse complement strand
TGTCTACCGTCACGCGCGCGCTGTCGCTGTCGCGCGTGATGTAGGCTTGCCAGCGATAGACGCCGGTGGAATAGTTGGCGGTGGTGCCAGCGGCGACGTTGACAAGATAGTCGTCACTGGACGCCGACGCCGTGATCGTGATGACGGTCGAGCCGGTGCCTTCAAGCCGCGCTTCGTAGCTCAAGGTATAGCTGCTGTTGGCGTAGTCCGTGCCAAGGTCGGTGCGCTTCCAGATCAGCGTATCACCGGCAACGATTTCTTCCGGCTCTGTCGTCGCGGCTAAATCCGTGTCGAAAGCATTGGCCATCGATCACCTCCAAGAATTAACGAACCCGCCTTTTTGCGCGCGCCTGGGTTGTCGGCGCTGCGCCTGAATGGTGGGCGGCGTTTCTGTTTTCTGTTCCTCGCGCGGGCGGGCGAACCGATCCGCTAGGGTATTGATGCGGGCGTTCAGCAAGGCGTAGGCCGCCAGCGCATAGACGCGGCAGTCGAGCGCCTCGTTGCGCGCGCGGGTCTTTTTCCATTCCCGCTTGCGAAAGCCCTTCGAAAAGCGGGTGACGATCTGTTCAGCGGTTAGCTGGCGGAAATACTCGTCGTCGTAACGCGCCGGGAAATGGCAATATCCAGGCCCCGGCTCCGCGATTTTCAGGCGCGCATAAATCAGTTCTTTCGCACTATCCACGCCGACCGGGAACAATTTGACCTTGCCGATGTTATTCTTGGTCGGACGCCCCAGCAGCGCGCGCCCCTCGCCGCCGACGCCTTTGATGGCAAAAACTCGCCGCCCTTCGCGCGCGCGGCAGAACGTATAGACCGCTTGCGTATGATGCCCGCCGCTGTCCACACAAGCCGCCCTGACGGGCATGTCGACCCCGCGCGGGTGCTTCCACGTTTCGTTCAAATAAGCGTCCAGATCGCCCCAGACGCCGGGAGACGACGGGTCGCCGTATATCGTTCGGTAGTCGATAGACCAGCTTTCCTCGTCCCGCCCCCAGCCGACAATCTCGACTTCCAGGCGGTCGTCTTGTACATCAACGCCAGCGGTCAGCAGCACCACGCCATCTGGGCAGCCGTCATAGTCCTCGCGGCGGTCGGCAATGCTCAGATCGTTGACGCCTTCGCCGCTTTCCTCCCAGGTTTCCCCCAGATATGTGTTCACCCAGACGCGCAGGGTCTCCGGCAGCTTCTTGGCTTCCAGAAAGTCGCGCACTGCCTCCGTGATCGATAGCCACGGCGACGACAGGCCGGATAGCCTGAAACCGGCAACGCCAGTGAACTCACAACTTGCCCGCCAACTCCCCCGCTTGATCGCGCGTAGACGATCTGCGTCTGACCATGCCGCACCGCAATGTTCGCAGACATAGACCGCCGTTTCCGGCTGGTCAGCCTGCCATTGCACCGACTTCCAGCGCATGATTTGCGCTTCGCCGCAATGGCGGCATGGCACCCAAAATTCCCGCTAGTCGCTGCCCAAGTATTCGGCCTCGATGCGGCTGGCGTTCTTGACCGTCGGCGTTGACACCGTCACAATCTTCGAATTCCAAAACGTCGAGGCGCGCTTTTCGGCCAGCCGCACCGGGTCGCCTTCAGTACCGGCGCTCGACGGATAACGGTCGACCTCATCGCATAAAACAATTCGCACAGGACGGCTGGCAAGACCGGCGGCGCTGTTCGCCCCGGCTATGGTCACATGCCCGCCAGGGAAAACTTTGTGCAACGTCGTATTGCCGCTGTCCCTAGATCGCGGGGGCTTTATCTTGCCGGTCAGCGCGCCGATGTCGCGCACCATCGGGGCCAGCCGGTCTTTCGAAAACGCCTGCGCCATCGACAGCGTCGGCTGCACCACGAGCATCGGTGCAGGGTCTTGGTCAATATGGTAGCCGATAACATTCAGCAGAACTTCAGTCTTGCCGACCTGCGCCGCCGACATCACAACGACCTGACGCACCGCCGGATCGCTGACGGCGTCCATGACGCCGCGCATATATTCGGCGCGGGCAGTATACCAGCGACCGGGTTCGGCTGATGCTTCAGGCGACAGTTTCCGGTGGCTGTCCGCCCACTGGCTGGCCGTCAATTTCGGCGGTGGCTTCAACGCCGTCGCCGCCGTCGTCAGCAGCGTCGCCGCCTGTTCCCTCTGACCAGACTGCAATGTCACCGCCAAGCTCATCTAACACCTCGACAACCTGTTCTTCAATCAGCGCCTTGCACATCGCGGGCGCATCCTCGACCGCGACGATAGGGGCCAGCTTCGCGGGGATCGACAGCAAGCGGCTCTTGGCAACGCTCAAGACCTCGCCCCAGATGAGCGAGGCGACCTCGACGTTGATGGTTTCGCCGCGCAGCTTCGCCAACTCCATTTCCGCCAATTCGGCCTCGGCTTTCATTTTGCGGGCGCGCTCAACATTCAAATCAATTACATCGGGAGCGCCGATATATTTCGCGACATGGGGCAGAACATCACGCAAAAGGTAGAGTTTAGATTTGCCTTTCACCTCAATCGGATTGACGCGCGTCAAGACATCACGCAAACGACGCCCATCAAGTCCAAGCTCGGCGGCCAGCCGCGTTGCGGTGTAACGATCTTTCTGAGCCATGCAACCCCCGCCGAAATTTCTACCGCTACAAAACTTTTGCGATCGCGCGTTACCCGCAGAGGATTGCGTGGGTAGGACCCGTAGGTTGAAAATCAAA
>CAYLTU010000506.1:0-2723 GCA_964386465.1 uncultured Rhodospirillaceae bacterium | reverse complement strand
CTAATGCTTGTAAGCCAATCCCAAAATCATAGCGTTTATGGACGGAAACTAGCTAACGCCGTATTCAGGCGTCGGGGCGGAATTCCAGTATCGATTCGCCGAGTTGGGCGCCGTCGAGTGCGCGCAGGTCGTTTTTCACGATAATGTGGCGCAGCAAGTTGACGTAATCGGTCCCTTTTTCGGAGTAGCTCAGCAAAGTCCCTGCGATCACGGTACTGTCGATCGGCCTGTCTTCTTTGCGGAATGTGACGCGCATTTTGCGGAAGCCGCGATAGGCGCGGTGCGTGTTGAGATTGCGCAGGTAGGATTCCGCGGACAATTTGAGACTGTCGAATGCCCGGACCTTGTGTGTCCGTCCTGCTTCCCGCTGCTTCGGCACCATGCCCGCATGGTCTTTCGACGTCCATTGGCCGAACGGCGCGTTACCCTCCTGCGCGAAACGGGATGTCCCCCAGCCGCTTTCGACGGCCGCTTGCGCGAGAGCCAACGATACGGGCACCGTATCGACACGCATCGACAGGGCGGCCAAGTCACCCGCTGTCACGCGATATTCATCGTACAGCGCGTCGAGCCACATCGCTTCCTCTTCGCCGAGGCGTTGCCCTTTATCGATTTTGGGCCGCAGCGACACAAGGCGCTCGCGTTGCCGGCGCACGCGGTTGTTGGCCTCCAGTACGTAGGGCAGCATGTAGCGCAGGAAGACCGCCTTGCGGTCCTGCGCCCGTCGCATCTGCGGCAAGTCGTAAGGCAAGGACGCCAATCGGACCCGCGGCACGGCGACTTGACCGCGGCGCACCGCGTCCAGCTCATACCCGGCGCTGGTAAAGGCGTCCTTCACCTTGGCGACCGATGCTAGTATCCGGACGGTTTCCGGCTTGGCGAGCGTGGTCACGCGCGTGCTGTCGGAACGTTCGGCCTGATCCGCTTGCTCCCAGCGGAGCAGCAGACCGTTCATCAATGCGATATTGGCGGTGAGCAACAAACCGCTGACCGCTAACGCACCAAGCATACCGCCGCTCAATCGAATTTTAAGCACTGCGATTAAAATAGGTTTTAAGGATCTCATCGTTTGTGACCCTGTTAACGCCCCGTGTTTCCACCCGTCGTTTACTGTGCCGGTTTATCGAAACCGGAATTATTATTCGGCTCAAAGTGTGGCGCGGACTTCGACGACTTCCGGGATGTAATGCCGCAGCATATTTTCGATCCCCATTTTCAAGGTTGCCGTCGAACTCGGACAGCCGGCGCAGGCGCCGCGCATTTCCAGATAGACGACACCCTGGTCGAAGCCGTGGAAGGTGATATCGCCGCCGTCTTGCGCAACGGCCGGCCGCACTCTTGTTTCCAACAGTTCCTTGATCTGCGAGACGACTTCGTCGTCGTCTTCGCCACTATCCGCACGATCCGACAACGCCGCCTCGGTCAAAACCGGTTTGCCGGCTGTGAAGTGTTCCATGATGGCGCCAAGGAGCGCCGGCTTCATCACATACCAGTCTTGCTCATGCGTCTTGGTGATCGTGATGAAATCATGGCCGAAGAAGACCGCCGCGACACCATCCACGCCAAACAGGCATTCCGCGAGCGGCGACCGCCCGCTCGCATCAGATGGGTTCGTGAAATCGGCCGTCCCGGATTCCAGCACGGTTTGGCCGGGCAGGAACTTTAGTGTCGCCGGATTCGGCGTCTGTTCCGTCTGAATGAACAATGCTGCGCACTCCTGAAACGCTCTGTTCGCTAGCCTAAGAAATGGTCGAAAGGTGACTCTTTATCAAGCCAAAACCGCATAGCAATGCCCGGGCGGTGTATGGCGTTAAGCATTTTTGAACCATGAAAATCGACTGTTTTCAGCCGCTTATTGGCCAGTAAAAAAAGCGAAAATTTTCTCTAAAATTTCGGATAAATTTTTGGTTAATGTCTGCGTTTCGCAACGTCGTTTTGCCCTACGGGACCAGGGTCGCCAACAAACAGCGTATCTGGATACCGCGTGAGATTCCCGTTAACAGCCGATGCGCGCGCCGCCCCGCCGTCTCGGCGTGCGGGGTCGTTAGGTAATGGCGATGATGGCGTCGTCGCTCAACGACCCCGGAACCAGGGTAATTGGCACACGCAGTTGGCTTGCCCCGCGGCTTAGAAGATAGTCGATAAGCGGTCCCGGCCCACCGCGGCCGACGCCGGCGCCCAGCACCAGGATCGAAATCGAAGGCTCTTCGTCGAGCAGCTTTTCCAGCTCTTCGCGCCGGTCGCCTTCGCGCATGTAGAAAGACGGCATTTTGTCGGACCATTCAACGACTTCCGTCGACAGTAACTGCATCAGTTCTTCGGCTTCCTCGCGCTTTTCTTCGCGCATGATCTCTTCGACGGCCATGAAGTGCTGGAACTCCGCAGGTTCCTGTACATGCAACAGGGCGATCCGCCCGCCGGTGTTTTTAGCCCGCCGGCAGGCGAAGTGAAGGGCGACCTTCATTTCGTCGCTGTCGTCCACGACGACGAGGAAGACCCGTTCGGGCGTTTCGTTACCAGGCGTTTCCGCCGTCGCTTCGCTGTCGGTATTGCTCATGTCGCACTCCTGTCGGCATGATCCGCGGGAATTCTCGGGTGATCCCGCATCAAAAGCTCCATAATCCGCATTTCCCGGCTTGTCCAATCGTTTTGCACGCGCGGACCGCACCCGTTATTTATTCGGCTCCATGTTACGGAGCTTATACCAAAGGTCATAGATAGTG
>CAYLTU010000505.1:0-2733 GCA_964386465.1 uncultured Rhodospirillaceae bacterium | reverse complement strand
CAATCCGAAATCCGTCCAGATCGAGCATTTCGCTTTCCGCGGCGAGGATATGGAAGCGTTTCTATCGAACCTGCGCGACATGAAGGTCGCCTACAATGTCGCCATCGTGCCCGACATCGAGATTCGCCAGGTCAATTTCCACGATCCGGACGGCAACCATATCGAGATCCAGTTTTTGCCAAGCGAGGAAGGTGACATAAGCCCGTTCGAAGGCTGACACAGATCAGCAACCTTAGCCGGAGTGCTCAATGGGCGTATTGCTGGGTTGTATAGCGGATGACTTCACGGGGGCGACCGATCTTGCCGGCACCCTGGTCCGCGAGGGCATGCGCTCCGTCCAGATGATCGGTGTCCCGACCGGGCCCGCGCCCGACGTGGACGCCGTCGTCGTCGCGCTAAAATCCCGCACCACGCCTGCCGAAGATGCAGTCGCTGAATCGCTCGCGGCGCTTGAGTGGCTGCGTGCGGCAGGCTGCCGGCAGTATTTCTTCAAATACTGTTCGACCTTCGATTCCACCGATGCCGGCAATATCGGCCCGGTCGGAGAAGCCATCCTGGACGCGCTCGGTGACGACTTCACGATCGCCTGCCCCGCTTTCCCACGGAACAACCGGACGATATGCAAAGGTTATTTGTTTGTCGGCGACGTCCTGCTGAACGAAAGCGGCATGCAGGACCACCCCTTGACGCCCATGAGGGACGCGAATCTCGTGCGCGTGCTGGACCGTCAGACGAAAGGCTCGGTCGGACTCGTCGACTATGCCACGGTTCGCAATGGCGCTTCCGCGACCAAAGAGGCGTTTTCGAATCTTCGGGAGCGGGGCGACCGGTTTGCGGTTGTCGACGCATTGGATGATACGGATTTGATGGCGATCGGCGAAGCCTGTTCGGAAATGCCCCTGATTACGGGCGGTTCAGGCGTCGCTATGGGCCTCCCCGAAAACTTCCGGAGAATGGGATTACTCGATCCGTCGGCCCCCCCCGATAGGCTTCCCGGTATCGAAGGGCATGAAGCCGTGCTGGCGGGAAGCTGCTCTCGCGCAACGCGTGAGCAGATCGAGATCATGTCGCAAGATTACCCGGCCCTGAGAATCGACCCCTTGGCGCTGGCGGACGACGGCACCGTCGTGCCGCGCGCCTTGGCGTGGGCGAAAGCCAATTTGGCAAACGGACCTATCCTGATCTACGCCTCCGCAAGTCCGGATGAAGTGCAAAGGGCGCAAGAGGCGCTTGGCGCCGAAAAAGCCGGAAATTTGATTGAAGATGCCATGGTAGCCATCGCTAAGAGCCTGGTGGTGACCGGGGTGCGCCGCCTGGTCGTGGCGGGTGGGGAAACGTCGGGCGCCGTTGTCGGTGGGCTCGGTATCACGGGCCTGCGGATCGGTCCGGAAATCGATCCTGGCGTCCCCTGGACCGCGAGCCTTGGCGATACGCCGCTGCTGTTGGCGTTGAAATCAGGTAATTTCGGTGCACCGGACTTTTTTACCAAGGCTTTCGAGCAATTGTCATGAGCGAGAACGCGTTGCGCGAAGAAATCGCGCGTTTCGGCAAATCCATGTTCGACCGGGGTCTGACCGGCGGTAGCTCCGGCAACATCAGCGTCCGGATCGAGGATGGATGGCTAATGACGCCAACGGGCTCCTCGTTGGGAAATCTCGACCCGGCGCGGATTTCGAAGCTTGGCGAAGGGGGCGAGTTGCTTTCCGGCGACCCACCGACCAAGGAGCACTTCCTGCACCGCGCCATGTATGAGGAGCGCGCCAGCGCCGGCGCGATCGTCCATCTCCACTCCACGCATTCCGTCGCCGTATCCTGTCTGCCGGATATCGACCCCGCAAACGTATTGTCGCCTTTGACCGCCTACTACGTGATGAAGATCGGACGACTGCCGCTGGTTCCTTATTACCGGCCGGGCGACGAAGCACTAGGCGATGCGATCCGTGGCCTCGCCGGCAAGCACAGCGCCGTCCTGCTGGCCAACCACGGCCCGGTCGTCGCCGGCAAGTCGCTTGAAGCGGCGGTCTATGCGACGGAAGAGCTAGAAGAAACCGCAAAACTCCATCTGTTGCTCCATGCGCACGATCCGCGGGTGCTGACCGAAGCGCAGATAGAGGAATTGGAACGGATATTTCCCAGGGATTGACCGATGCCGAAGCTCGCCGCCAACATATCCATGATGTTCACCGAGGTCCCGTTCCTGGAACGCTTCGCCGCGGCGGCGCAAGCCGGTTTCAAAGGCGTGGAGTACCTGTTCCCCTACGATCATCCGGCGGAGACAATCGCGCAGGCCTTGCAAGATAACGGTCTGCAAAACGTGCTGTTCAATCTGCCGCCGGGCAATTGGGAAACCGGGGACCGGGGTCTTGCCGCCCTGCCCGGCCGGGAGGCGGAATTCGAGGGGCTTATCGACAAGGCTCTGGAATACGCCCGGGTCATCGGCTGCCCCCGTCTGCACGTCATGGCCGGCATTCCGCCGAAAGACGCGAACCCCTATGCCTGCCAAGGCGCCTATGTCCGCAATATTGGACTGGCGGCGGAACGGGCGGCGGCGCACGGCATCACCGTTTTGCTGGAACCCATCAATCCCCGCGATATTCCGGGCTTCTATCTCAATCGGCAGGACGACGCGATCGCCACGCTAAACGCTGTCGGCGCGGCCAATGCCGCGCTGCAGATGGATCTGTACCACTGCCAGATCGTCGAGGGCGACGTCGCGATGAAGATCCGCTCGAA
>CAYLTU010000504.1:0-2749 GCA_964386465.1 uncultured Rhodospirillaceae bacterium | reverse complement strand
TTCCGAATATCAAAGTTTATTAATCTTAGAAACTTATCGATCAGGACACTAGATCGGATCAGGTTTAGTCGAACCCATTTAATGAGTTCGAATAAGACTGTGAATCCGATCGATTTCTATTGTGTAGAGCAGATTCACGCGGTTGTTGGATCGCCAAAAGCGATTCCAACTAACCCCGATCTGCTCTAAGCGAATGTGATCCCGGCTGCTTCCAGGCCACTCATGAATCGCTGCAGGGCTACTTCATTGTTAGCCGGGTAATAATTGGCCAGCGTGGCGCGGTTGAACCTCCGATTAATTCGGCGTGCCTCGGCGGCGTGTTCCATCGCTTCGTCGCGTTGGCCGGCGAGACCTAAAAGACTGGCCAGACGCAGATGCCCGGAAAAATAGTCCCGGTTTTTTTCAAGGGCGCGCCGTAGTAATTCCATTGCCTCCTCGTCGCGTTCCTGCATTTCAAGAACGTTGGCAAGGATGCCGAAATAATAAATCGGGCAATAGGGATTCAAGCGCAGGGCATCCCGGAGCAAAATTTCAGCTTCCGCCAATTCCCCTAAATTAGTCAGCGAGCGAGCGAGAGCAAGTTTCACCCATGTGTCGTTCGGGGCCAAGCTGGCGGCGCGCCGGCATTTGTTGATACCATTTGCGTCAAGCGCCAATTGAACTTCCATTGCGCCTTTAACCATTAAGCCCTGCACGGAATCCGGGTCCAGCGCCAAGGCTCGATCAGCCGCTTCCAGGGCGAGGTGCAACGAACCGTTAGAATCGTCGCTGTAGCCGAAATGACCGTCTAAATAATGCGTATTGCCAATCCAGGCATGAGCCGTCGCGTAATCAGGGTCGATCGTAATCGCCCGCTCTAAAAGACGGCGCCCCTCTCTTACGGTATTCGCAGCACCCTGCAAAGCCAGGTCGACCCCCTGAAGCGCATTGGACCAGGCTTCGACATTATCTGTACCTCTAAGCCAAATCTGCGCCTGCTCGCCGTCCGAAATCTTAATCCGCAAGGCGGTGACAATCTCGCGCATGATTTCATCTTGAATGTCAAATATGTCGTCAATCTGCCGATCGTACCGGTCGGCCCATAGATGGCCGCTATCGACTGCGTCAATCAATTGTGCCGTTACGCGAAGCCGTTTCCCCGCGGCCCGCACACTACCTTCAAGAATGTATCGGACGCCTAGATCAGAGGCTACTTGCCTCACGTCGACGGCTTGGCCTTTGAAGACGAAGCTAGAATTACGGGCAATGACAAAGAGATTAGAGATTTTTGACAGGGTGGTGATGATGTCTTCGGTAAGCCCATCAGCGAAATACTCCTGCTCGGAATCAGCAGACATATTGTCGAAGGGCAGCACCGCAATCGAAGGCTTGTCCGGCAATGCAAGTCGTGGGTCCGACATGGGCGCTTTACCCGGCGCGTTCGTCGGCGACCACAGCCAGGTCCGCACCTTTTGTTTGATATTCTTCAGAGCTTTCTCGCCGGCGTCCTCGAACGGCAGGTCCAGCCTGCCACTAAGCTGGCGATAGGCGTCATCGGAGACCGCCATGCCGTTGGGATCGGCTATTTCTTGCAAACGTGCCGCGACGTTCACTCCATCGCCAAAAAGATCACCGTCCTCAACCGCAATATCGCCTATGTTGACGCCAATGCGTAATGCTATGCGCCGATCCTCCGGCAAATGCGCGGAGCGCTCAGGTGTTGCTTCCTGGATTTCTACCGCCGCAGCAACGGCGTCCACGACACTGGCGAACTCCGCCAGCAACCCGTCGCCCATCAGCTTGACGACGCGACCATGATGACGCTTTAGGGTCGGCTCAACCAACTCCTTACGGAGCGAGCGCAACATGGTGAGCGTGCCGGTTTCGTCCGCGCCGATCAGGCGCGAATAGCCGACGACATCAGCCGCCAGAATTGCCGCAAGCCTGCGCTCCACCGGCCTCCCCAACAAAAGCGATTGCAACGCTGTCTCGATGCTACTTTACGACATCGACAATGCCTAGCGTCAACGGCAGCCGAGGTCTCCTATGGATCATCTATTACCAAAACGCGGTATCGTTCTGCAGGTCCGAAATAGAGGGCAAAGCGGGCGAAAAATGGCGGGTATCGAACATCCCCGCCGGAAATTGTTTCGGGGACCGGGAACAGTGAGCAGGGTTTAGGCGGCGTCCTACACCGCGCGCGTGCACGGTATCGCGAGCGCCGCTTCGAACGCGGCCATCGCCGCAAGTCGCGGTTCGGCCTTCTCCTCGGCAACGGAGGTGTCGCCGCCGGACTGCCGGATAGCCTCGGCAATCATGAGATTGTCGGCGAGGCCGAAGCGTTCGATCATGTGGCCGTCGCGGTCGCGCAGGACGCCGTCTTCCTCGGTCTTTTGACCCTGTGACCGCACGGCGCGCGCCTCGTAGGCCGCCGGGTCGTTCGAATAGCCGAACACCGGCTTGCCCTGCGCCGCCATTTTACCCAGTTCGAACACCGTGCCGGCGCCGGCGCTGGGGCCGCGGAAGGGCGACAGGTTGAACAGGCCGGCACCGGCCCCGCCATCCAGATACTCGAACGCGAAGCGGGGCAGCCGGCGCCGCGCCCGGGCGCGCAGATCGAGGGCCGTGGGATAGCACCGCTTCAAGGCCTGCTGTTCCGGCGTCGCGCCGCCGCTCGTCAGCCAATCGGACGAAGCGGTTTGGGCGGATGGGATGGATGACGGTGTCTTATCGGGCATGGCGATATTCCGGATAACCGATGCTGGCAGTT
>CAYLTU010000503.1:0-2758 GCA_964386465.1 uncultured Rhodospirillaceae bacterium | reverse complement strand
CTCCGCTCCTAACTTCTTGCCACAAAACGAAATCTTGCCGTCAAGGCCGCCGCAGTTTATGAGTGCATGACCTAGTGTGATGGTTCTGAAGTTCGTCGCATTGAATGCGACGAACTTCAGAATCTGAATCACACTAGATTCACCAGTTTAGTGTGCTGATTCACGCGAAATTCAATCCTTTGAATTTCACGATCAGGACACTGGAGAGAGCCGCATCCCGCATTCGATTTCGACGAGGCGACCCGCTTGACTTCTCTCGTTTCAACCGCCGCCGGCGCGCTCGCCGGCGAGACCGCGCTGCCGGGCGACAAGTCCATTTCGCACCGGTCGCTGCTGCTGGGTGCGCTCGCGGTCGGCGAGACGGTGGTGCGCGGTCTGCTGGAGGGCGAAGACGTTCTCGGTACCGCCGAAGCGATCCGCAAGCTCGGGGCCTCGGCGGCGCGCGACGACGACGGCGTGTGGCATGTCCGGGGTGTCGGTGTCGGCGGGCTTCGCGAACCGGACTCGGTCATCGATCTCGGCAATTCCGGCACCGGGGCCCGGCTGCTCCTGGGCGTCCTGGCGGGCCATCCGATCACCGCGTTCATGACCGGCGACGCGTCGCTATGCAGCCGTCCCATGAACCGGGTTTCCGATCCGTTGTCGGGTTTCGGCGCGCGCTTCGTTTCCCGCGAAGGGGGACGGTTGCCGCTCGCCGTGACGGGCGCCGTCGATCCGATACCGGTGACCTATCGGCTTCCCGTTGCCTCGGCCCAAGTCAAATCGGCGGTGTTGCTCGCGGGGTTGAACGCTCCCGGCTACACGACGGTCATCGAACCGGAGCCGACGCGCGACCATACGGAATTGATGTTGCGCCACTTCGGGGCAGAAATTGAAATCAGCGAGGGCGACGATGGCGCGGCGCATATCCGGCTTACCGGTCAGCCCGAACTTTCGGGCCGCGAGGTCGTGGTGCCGGGGGATCCCAGTTCCGCGGCCTTTCCCGCCGTCGCGGCGGTAATATCCCCAGGATCGGAGGTGACTTTGACCGGCGTCGGCATGAACCCGCGGCGTACCGGCCTGTTCGAGACGCTGGCCGAGATGGGGGCGGATATCGGACGGCGGAACGAACGGACCGAAGCGGGCGAACCCGTAGCCGATCTGCGCATCAAGGCGGGCCCGTTGAGCGGTGTCGAGGTGCCCGCCGAACGGGCGCCGCGAATGATCGACGAATATCCGGTGCTCGCGATGGCGGCCGCCGTCGCCCAAGGCGATACGGTGATGAAGGGTGTCGGGGAGTTGCGGGTCAAGGAGAGCGACCGGCTTGCCGCTGTCGCGCATGGCCTTTCCGCTTGCGGCGTGTCGTTCGAAGAGGGTGAAGATTTCCTGATCGTCCATGGCTGCGGCGGTCGGGCGCCCGGCGGCGGGACGGTCGCGACCGACCTCGATCACCGCATCGCGATGAGCTTCCTTGTCCTGGGCGCGGCGAGCGAGAAGGCGGTCGCCGTCGACGATGCCGGCCCGATCGATACCAGCTTTCCAGGCTTCGTCGATCTGATGAACGGTTTGGGCGCCGACATAAAGGCGGGCAATTCGTGATCATCGCCGTCGACGGTCCCGCGGCGTCGGGCAAGGGCACCTTGGCGCGCCGCATCGCGGCGCATTTCGGTTTTGCCTATCTCGATACCGGGAAGATCTATCGCGCCGTCGGTCACGGTGTCCTGGAAGCCGGAGGCGATCCGGAAGATCCGGACGCGGCGCTTGCCGCGGCGCGGGCGTTGAAGGCGGACGATCTGACCGTCCCTGAACTGACAAGCGACCGGGCGGCCGTCGCTGCGTCCAAGGTGGCTGCGATGGGGCCTGTCCGCGCGGTCCTGCTCGGCTTTCAAAAAGACTTTGCCGCTACACCGCCCGAGGGCGCGCCGGGCGCCGTGCTCGACGGCCGCGACATCGGAACCGTGGTTTGTCCCGATGCGGCGGTGAAACTTTTCATCACGGCGGATGTCGAGGAGCGCGCCAAACGACGGCATAAAGAGTTGCTTGACAAAGGGGAGCCGAGTATATACTCGCGCGTGCTGCAGGCGTTGAAGGACCGGGACGCCCGCGACAGCAAACGTTCGGCGGCGCCCTTGGTCGCGGCGCCGGACGCCATCACGATCGATACGACCGCGATGGATCCGGATGAAGCGTTTGCCGCGGCGCTCGCTACCATCCAACAGCATACCGGTTGAATTTCGCCTGTGTGTGTTTCAATCGCGACCGTCCGGCAGAGACGGGCGATGGAAACGCGCGCTGTTTGGACTAAGACCGCCGGATTCAACCGGTTGGCCGGAATAAATCGAATGTTCGAAAGGATGTACGCACAATATGGCTTCTGAAGTGGTGGAAAAGGAAAGTTTCGCCGATCTATTGAACGAGACGTTTGGCAGCAAGGACAGTCTCGAAGGATCGGTGGTCAAGGGTCACATCATATCCATTGAAAATGATTTCGCGGTAATCGACGCGGGCCTGAAATCGGAAGGGCGGGTGGCCCTCAGGGAATTCAACAGCGGCGACGGAAGCGAAGAGATCCGCGTCGGCGACATCGTCGATGTGTATCTCGAACGAATGGAAAATCGCAACGGCGAGGCCGTCCTGTCGCGCGAGAAGGCGCGCCGCGAAGAAGCCTGGACGTTGCTGGAGAAGGGCTTCGAGGCCAATGAGAAGGTGACCGGCACGATCTTCGGCCGGGTCAAGGGCGGTTTCACCGTCGATCTTTCGGGCGCCGTGGCGTTCCTGC
>CAYLTU010000502.1:0-2788 GCA_964386465.1 uncultured Rhodospirillaceae bacterium | reverse complement strand
AGAACGGCTTTCTCGCCGTCGATGGGCTGGTTCCCACGGAATGGGTGCAGCGCCTAACCGCGCGTTCGAAAGCCTTCTTGGAGGAGAGCCGGACATTGACGGAATCGAATGAAGCGTTCGATCTCGACCCCCGCCCCTGCCCCGTACCGCCGAACTGGACGGAAGTGGGATACGGATCGATCTTTACCGCACAGCAAGGCGATTAGGTTCTGTCTTCGGACAGGGGCCTAATTTGAACACCGCCGTGAACCGGGTGCGAGAGGGTATCGTCCTGGTCATTGGCAGACGCTATTTCTACGGCTGGACGATGGTCGGGGTCGCGGGCCTCGCCATATTCGCAAGCGGTCCCGGCCAATCGCACACCTTCAGCGTATTCATCGAAGAGATCAGCCGGGACCTGGACGTGTCCAGCACGTCGATCGCAACCGCTTACGGACTGGCGACACTCGGCGCCGCGTTGTTGTTGCCCTATATGGGACGCTTGGTCGACCGGCATGGCGCCCGACGGATGATGGGTCTGATCGTGCTCTGCCTCGGCGGCGCTTGCCTGTTTTTCGGGGCTGCGGCAAACCTTCTCTGGCTTGGCATCGCTTTCGCGTTATTACGGTTTTTCGGCCAGGGATCGATGATGCTGGGCAGCGCAAACCTCATGGCGCAGTGGTTCGACCGCAGGCGGGGGTTTGCCGTCAGCATGATGGCCCTCGGCTTCGGCGTGTCCATGGCGGTGCATCCTCCATTGTCGCAGCACCTGATTGAAACGGTGGGTTGGCGGGAAGCCTGGTTCTGGCTCGGTATCTCGACATGGCTGATGATGCTGCCGCCAATCGTTCTCCTGATCGTGAACCGCCCGGAAGACATCGGCACAACCCCCGACGGACGGGCACAGCCCGAAAACCGGCTGCAACCCGACGATATTACCGATCAAGCGACCGGTCTGACACGCGCCGACGCTCTGCGAGAGCCGGTGTTCTACATACTGGCGTCGGGCTGCTTCGCCATTTCGATGCTCGTCACGACGTTGCATTTCTACCAGGTATCGATCTTGACCCATCACGGTTTGGACAGCGATGCCGCCGCCGGCGTTTTCGTCGTTTCCGCATTCTCGATGATCGCCTGCATGCCGGCGGTCGGGTTCATGTTCGACCGTTTTCCGACGCGTTTCGTTTTTGCCTCTGGACTGCTCGTGACCACGGGATGCCTTACGGGGATTACATTCGTCACCGACAATGGTTCCGCGATCGTCTACGCCGTTTTCTTCGGGCTCAATAACGCCTTCGGGATGACCATTTTCGGCTATATCTGGCCGCGCTATTTCGGCCGACGTCATATCGGCGCCATTCAGGGAACGGGACAACTTATCGGCATTGTTGGCGCATCCTTGGGTCCCTTGCCGGTCGGTCTTGCCTTGGACCTCACCGGAAGTGCCGACGCGACACTTCGGCTGCTGGCGCTCCTGCCCGTCCTTTGCGCTGGCATGGCGCTGTTTCTCCGGACACCGAGGTGCATCGGCAAAGGTGCGTCGCTGGATTAGGATAGGCCGTTCTTCAATCGTGCGAGGCGCCCATGATAGACCTGTACACAGCGGCCACTCCGAATGGGCAGAAAATCCACATCATGCTGGAGGAAACGGAGCTCGAATACACCGAGCACTACCTCTCCATCGACAAGGGCGAGCAGTTCGCGCCGGAGTTCCTGGCTATCAGTCCGAACAACAAGATTCCGGCCATCGTCGACCATGACGGTCCGGGTGGCGAAAGGGTATCGGTTTTCGAGTCCGGCTGCATTCTGCTCTATCTCGCCGAGAAAACCGGTCGCTTCCTGCCGACGGGACCCTTGGAACGGATCGAAACACTGGAATGGCTGTTCTGGCAGATGGGCGGTTTCGGCCCCATGTTGGGCCAAGCGCATCATTTCCGAGCCTACGCGCCGGAACGAATTCAATATGCCTTCGACCGCTATTCCAATGAAGCGAAGCGTCTTTACCAGGTGCTCGACAACCGCCTGAAGGGTCGCGAATTCATCGCCGCGGGAGAATACACGATAGCGGATATGGCTATTTTCCCCTGGTGCCGGCTGCATGGGCGACAGGGGCAGGACCTCGCGGATTATCCCAACGTCAAACGTTGGTTCGACACGATCGCCTCGCGGCCGGCCGTCGTCCGCGACATGGCGAAGCTGGAGGACAAGGCCGACCAAAAGCAATGGAGCGACGAGGACTGGTCGAACCTATTCGGCGCCGAGCAATACCGCCAGCGCTGACACGGCGTTCCATAGGCGATGCGGCCCGGAGCGCATAACGCTCGGGCGCACACCCAAATAATTACGCGGGGAACTGCTAGTCGAGCAGCTTCAGATTGTCCGCCGCCATCTTGCCGTTGCGGCCTTCGGTGAGCTCGTACTCAACCTTGGCGCCTTCGTCGAGGCCCGGAAGACCGGCGCGCTCTACGGCGGAGATATGGACAAACGCGTCGCTACCGCCGTCCTCTGGCTCGATGAAACCGTAGCCTTTTTGATGATTGAACCACTTGACGGTGCCTTTCATTTTTCCCTCCATCGGGATCGCAAGAAAACGGCGCCCGGAACCGCCCGGGGCCTAGGAGTCCAATATTCCTGGAGGGGAATGCACGCTTCATTGGAAAAGAGTTCAGCCCGCCAACATACTGGAACATAACTACGTTCTGCCTAACCCTGACAAATCGCAAACCCGGATCAACCCGACCCGGGATTATCTTATGGTAGCGGAGGAGGGACTTGAACCCCCGACACGCGGATTATGATTCCGCTGCTC
>CAYLTU010000501.1:0-2791 GCA_964386465.1 uncultured Rhodospirillaceae bacterium | reverse complement strand
GAGACCGCTGAAATCCAAGCTACACTATGCCGAACTTCGGAATCAGGACACTAGGTCATGAACAGATTTTGTGCCCCAGAAACTAAATATAGGCGTTTTAACAAACCGTTAAACGCCGATTTGGAAAAATCTCGAATAATTAGTTCTGCCCAAGGTATTAGCATTGCCGCCATGACGGCAGAACCTAATTCAGGGCAAACAAATTCTTGCCATCCGCGCACGAAACCTGTCCCGGTCGCCCAACATCGCCGTTTTGCTCCAGGTCGGTCAGTGTCGCCGTGTCCTGTGTCGTGTTCGCGAGGAAACGCTGACCGGTTTCAGTCAGTCGGCCGATTATCAACCCATGCTCGGGACCGTCTGGACGGTGCATGACGGTGTAGGTTTCGATCTTGGCGTCGCCTTCGGCCTGTTTCACCAATTCGGGCTTGGGCATGGCATCGAGTTCCGTCTGGTAGGTCGCCGGGTTCTCGCGCCGCCACGGTCCATCCGTCGGAGTGGTCGAATAAATACCGGCGGAATGCTTCGTCACGTTATGCCCGTTCGCGGTACAAAGGCCAAAGCATCCCGGCTGCGCGCGGACCCGGTTCATCATCTCGGCGATGGAGTGTGTCACGTAGTTGTTGCCGGGTCCGCCGAAAAACGGCAGCCCGCCGGTGACGGTCAAACCCCGCGGATCGTCCTCGGCGATACCGATTTCCTGGCAGCCCAACTCGATCGCCGACGGAAAACAGCTATACAGATCGACATGGTCCATGTCGGCGATGGTCTTGCCGGCCATGTCTAAGGCCTTCGACGACATCATGCGGATCGCCGGCGCGGAGTGGTAGTTGATCCTCTCGCTGACGAACCAGTGCTCGTTCGCGTCGCCGCAGCCATGCAGAAAGACCCAGCGCGCCGGTTCGATGCCCAGTTCCCGGGCCTTTTCAACGCTGGTCATGATGATCGCGGCCGACTGGTCGATATAGGGGTTGGAGTTCATCAGTTTGGTGTAGGGAAAGCCGATATAGCGGTTCTCTTCCGAAACCGCCGCGATCGCTTCCGCGTTGTAACCTTCGCGCCGCGCCGCCAGCGGATTGGCAGCCGCGACCTTGGCGAAGCCCGCCAGCAACCGACCCATAGCCTGCTGGTGTTCCGGCACGGAGCGGCCGCGATGGGCGCGGATGCCATTCTCGACCATTGGATAGATCATGATCGGCGCACGCATCTCGTGCCGTTCCTCGTATTCGTTGACCCCAACGCGGGGATCGCCAACCTCGACATAGTCGCCGTAACCGTCGGGCGCGTCCTCGCGCCAGTCGATCTCGATACCCGCCTTGCGTGCGCCGCGCATGGTGCGCAGCGCCTCACCGCCGGCGATCAGCGCCAGATCGATCTCGCCCGCCGCGATCTCTTCCGCCGTCTGGTTGACCATGTACTGCGGCATGTTCCCGCCGGGATGGGTGTACAGCAGCCGTGCCCGCGCCGCACCGAGACGCCCCGCGACCGCCGCCGGCGGGTTGGTGCACTTCCCGAACGGTGACTGGAAGCGCCAGCTCGTGTCGGTGTACAGCCGCAATATGCAGACCGAGTCGAGCGCCTTCAGCACGCCCTCGCCGGCCCCGGTATCCGCCGCCGCGTTGCGCGCCGCCCGTTCTATCATATCGACCCCGGATTGGCCGCTCTCCGGCGCCGTATCGAAATCGCTAACCTGGCCGGAACCGACGAGAATGGGGGTACGGGGATCAATCATGAGGGGGACTCTCAATTTCAGTTGGCCAGGATCTTGTCCAGGACTGGTAACAAGTAGCGCCTGAACAGAATGGGGTTCTCGGACATGGGAAAGTGCCCCATGCCTTCCATCACTTCGAAATGGGCGGCGTTGGCGAGCTCGGCGACCTCGCGGCCCATCTCCGGCGTGGCGGAAGGGTCGTACTCACCGTTCAGCAGATAGAGCGGACACGGGCTGTCCTTCAGCCCGTCGGCGAGGCCGTTGCGCAGATCGCCATGCTTGAAGTAGTAGCGGATGTCGCCCAGAAAAATCCCGGGACCGCCTTGCATGTAGTGCCACATCGTCTCCCAGCGCTCGGCCGGCGGCGATTGCGGTGCGATCATGCCCGCCATGGACGCGCCGGCGAGCTTGCCGCCATGGATATCCGGCCGGTGCAACGCATTCTCCGGCTGCGGATCGCCCAGGCTGCGGTCCTCCGCATAGAGCGCCGATTGCAAACCGATGGCGGCTCGGAAGCGCTCGCCATGGCGCAACGCCAGATGCAGCACCGCACGGCCGCCGATCGAACAACCCATCACCACCGGATCGATCAGCTTCAGCGCGTCGGCGACCGCCAGCACGATTTCCATATAGCGGTCGGTCGTCAGTTCGTAGACCTCCGACTCGAACCCGGCGGGTGGCGAGGACTTGCCGTGCCAAGGCAGATCGAAGGCGATCACCCGGAACCGGCCGGTAATTTCGGCGTCGTTCAGGATGTGACGGAACTGTCGCCCGTCGCTTCCCGCCGTGTGCAGGCAGACCAGGGGGATTCCGTTACCCGCTTCCTCGAAATAGAGGCGATGCGGTTTGCCTTCCAGGTTGAGACGCAGATATCGGCCCGTCACCGGTTCGATTTCAGGCTCGTCGAACGCGCCATCCGGCGCGTCGCCGCTTAAGCCGGAAAACAGCATTTCCAGCAGCATCATGTGCTGGAAGAATTTGGTCATGTCTCCGGTGACGGTCAGGTTTTGCGTCCTTCGCATCGCCGACAGCGTCTGGAACCCCGGTTTCGCCATTGGTTTCCGAAGTTCGGCCCAACCGTCC
>CAYLTU010000500.1:0-2799 GCA_964386465.1 uncultured Rhodospirillaceae bacterium | reverse complement strand
CCCAGCACCGCCTTCGTCGCGTCCGCCAAAATCTCGACGATGCGGTCGATCGACGCATCGCTGGTCACGATCGGCGGGGCGAGGCAGTAGGCGTCGCCGCGCACGCGGCTGAACATGCCGCGTTCCATCGTCTCGGCATGGATGCGCGGGCCGACATTTTCCGCGGCGTCGAACGTTTCCTTGGTCGAACGGTCTTTGACGTATTCGACGCCGGCCATCAGGCCGAGGCCGCGGATGTCGCCGACATTTGGATGGTCGCCCAGCACGTCCTTCAGACCGTTCAGCAGCCGCTTGCCCTTCGCCGCCGCCTGGCCCGGAAAGTCTTCCTTGTCGATCACGTCGAGCATCGCGTTGGCGATGGCGCAGCCGACCGGGTGGGCGCTGTAGGTGTAGGCGTGCATGAAGGGCTTGCCGCTGTCGTCCATGGTCTTGGCGATCTCGTCGCTGACGCCGATGCCGCCGAGCGGGAAATAGCCCGAGGTGATCGCCTTGGCGAACTGGATCAGGTCGGGTTTCACGCCCCAATGCTCCAAGCCGAACATCGTGCCGGTACGGCCGAAGCCGGTAATGACCTCGTCGGAGACCAGCAGCACGTCGTACTGGTCGCAGATCTCGCGGATGCGCGGGAAATAGTCGTCCTGCGGCACGATCACGCCGCCCGCGCCTTGCACCGGCTCGGCGATGAACATGGCCACCGTGTCGGGTCCGGCTTCCAGGATCGCCTTCTCCAACTCGTTCGCCGCCGCGACGCCCTGGCTGACGCCTTCCGGCGCCTCGTAGAAATAGGGGTAGGGGCCAGGGATGTGGATGAAGCCCGGGACGCGCGGTTCGAACATCGGCCAATAGGCGTCGATGCCGGTCGCGCTCATCGCCGCCAGGGTGACGCCGTGATAGCCCCAGATGCGCGAGATGACCTGGGTCTTCTCCGGCTTGCCCTTCAGCTTCCAGTAATAGCGCGCCATCTTGATATTGGTATCGGTCGATTCGCCGCCGCCCGAAGTGAAGTAGAAATGGTTGATGTTCGGATAGGTGATCTTGGCCAGCCGTTCGGCCAGTTCGATGGCGCGCGGGTTGGAACTGCCCGCATAGCCCGAGGCGTAACCCATCTCGGCGAGCTGCTTGGCGCCGGCCTCCGCTAGCTCGCGCCGGCCGTTGCCCGCCGTGTTGTTCCACAGCCCGGCCAGACCGTCGATATAGCGCTCTCCATTGGCGTCGATCAGGAACTCACCTTCGCCGCCGACCCAGACCTTCCCACCGCTTTGAGCGGCCTTGCTGTGCAATGGATGGATCAGATGCGCCATGTCCCTATCGAGCAGGGCGGCTTCGGCATTGTTCGACGCTTCGGCGGTATTCGTCATCGTCGTGTTCCTCGTATTTGGGGCGGCAAACGACAAGTGTGCGTGCCCTACGGGGACTCGATCAAGTGAAATCGTTCGCCATTTGGCCCGACCGATTTGACGGTCTAGGCTGAACGTTCCACCCACTCAAGGAGCAGCAAAGATGTCGAGAAGTGAGGCCTATAACAAGGGCAGCGAAATCCGCCAGGAATTGATGGGCGACGCCATGGCGAGCGACATGGCCAAGTCGGTCTATGACGACCCGATCATGGAGAAGTTCGGCGACTACGCGCGCGAGGCGGTATTTGGCCTGCTGTGGTCGCGTCCCGGCCTCGACCTGAAGACACGCGCGCTGATCTGCTGCATCACCGACACCGCGACAGGCCGCTGGCCGGAACTGGAAATTCACCTGCGCATGGCCCGCCGCCAGGGCTGGACAGAAGACGAGCTGGCCGAGGCGCTGCTGCACACCTCGGGCTATATCGGCGTGCCCTCGGTGCGCGAGGCGATGATCATCGCCAAGGAGGTGTTCGCCAAGATGCGGGCGGAGGGCGGGGACGACTGATACGGCGACGTGTCGTCCCAGCGAGTTTCGCCCCTCACCCCGCCCTCTCCCCAAGGAGAGGGAACTACGTAAGCGCACTAACAAGAACCCTCTCCCTGGGGAGAGGGCAGGGTGAGGGGAGAATCGGGATGGTCGAAATTACGCCGTGATCTACAAGATTTGCACCGCCGCCGAATGGCGCGACGCGGAAGCGCAAGGCGCCTTCGCCGGCAGCGCGGTCGACATAGCCGACGGCTTCATCCATTTCTCGACCGCCGAACAGGTCGGGGAAACCGCCCGCCACCACTTCACCGGCCAGACGGACCTGGTGCTGGTCGCCGTCGACCCGGACGCGCTCGGCGACGCGCTGAAATGGGAGCCGTCGCGCGGCGGGGATTTGTTTCCGCATCTGTATGGGGTGTTGCCGGTCGATGCTGCGATCTCTGTCGTGCCACTGCCGTTAGGTGACTGCGGTGGACGCGTCTTTCCCGAACTTCTCTAACCTCCGATCCACAGGCTCCACACCGCCAGCAGCGGCGTCTCATACGATCGCATGCCGTGCAGGATGTTGGGCGTGTTGTGGACCGTGCCGCCGAGGCCGGGCTTGCGCCACTCGCCTTCGTTCTGGCGCCAGGCGCCGTCGGAGAGGACGGCGTAGATTTCCTCCGGCGGGTGCGTGTGATCCGGGTAATGGATGTTCGGCGCGACCAGACTGACGCCGATGCGCACGTCGTTGCGCTGCTCAATCCCGTCGACGCCGACCACGACCGTGTTGGCGTGGCTGGCGCGGAAATGCGCGTCGCCCGCCGGCTTTTGAATCCAGGCGAGCTGCGGTTCGATCGCGGCGAGCGCCGCGCCGAGCCGCAGCCAGGCCAAACGCGCCGGGATCAAGCTGCGCCAGAGTTACACGCGGGTCGG
>CAYLTU010000499.1:0-2812 GCA_964386465.1 uncultured Rhodospirillaceae bacterium | reverse complement strand
ATGCGCATCGTGGCGGAATATCTGGAACCGCAAAAACGCCTGCGCGAGGCCGGTATCGAAGACACGATCGTCTTCTTCGGCTCGGCCCGGACGCCCGCCCGCGAGGACGCCGAAAAAGCCTTGGCGGAAACGCGCGAAAGCGCGGATGCAACCCCGGATGCTATCGCGCGGGCGGAGCGCGGTGTCCATATGTCGCGCTATTACGAAGCGGCCCGGTCGCTGTCTCACAAAATGACCGTGTGGGCCTCTGAAATTTGCAAGGCAAACGGCGATCCGGGACAGCGCTTCTCGGTGGTTACCGGCGGCGGCCCCGGTATCATGGAGGCGGCCAATCGCGGCGCCGCGGAAGCCGGCGGCAGTACGATCGGAATGAACATCTCGCTCCCCTTCGAGCAGTACCCGAACGAGTACATTTCGGACGGGCTGGCCTTCGAGTTCAATTACTTCTTCATGCGTAAGTTCTGGCTCGTCTATATGGCCAAGGCGGCGGTCGTGATGCCCGGCGGCTTCGGCACGTTGGATGAATTCACCGAGGTTCTCACGTTGATCCAGACCGAGAAGATCCGCCGCAAGTTCCCGATCCTGTTGTTCGGCAAGGAATACTGGGAAAAGATCATCGAGTTCGAACCGATGGCGGAATTCGGCACGATCGATCGCGACGACCTTTCCCTTTTCCATATCAGCGATTCCGTCGAGGACTCGTTCGATTGGTTGAAGGCCCAGCTCTCCGAATGGGCGGTCGATCATCCCGGCGCCGGACTCACGCCGGAACTGGAAACCATCGGGTTGCTGGACAGATAGAGCGATGCCGAAAATTCGGCGGCTCAGTCCAGGGCGATTTTGAGTAATTCCAGCTGCGCCCAGTAATCCTTCACCGTGTCGTAGGACACGCCGCACACAAGCCGATCCACGCCGAGACCCCGATACTCGTCCAGCAGATCGCTGGCCTGCGCCCGATCGGAAAGGGGCAATCGGGCGGAAGCGGTGATCTGTCCCGGCGGTTTGCCCGCCGCCGCCGTCAGTTCCCGGTAGCGCGGCAAAGCCGCGGCGACATCTTTCGGCGTCCGCGCGACCGGAAACCAGCCGTCACCGTATTTCGCCGCCCGTTCGATCGCGTAGGGCGCCCGGCCGCCGATCAGGATCGGCGGTTTCGCCGGGCGCGGCTTGAATAGGAACGGCTGGCCATTCGCCTCGACCGTGTCCTGCGCGAAACACGCCTCGAAGAAATCCAGTGTTTCGTCGGAAACACGCCCTCTGGCGTGCCGGTCCAGGCCCAACGCGCGAAACTCGGCATCCATCCAGCCGATCCCGACGCCCAGGACCAGCCTGCCGCCGCTTAGCTCCTGTACCGTCGCCACCTGTTTGGCGGTCGGCAATGCCGCGCGATAGGGCAGAATCAGAACGCCGGCGCCGAGTCTTACCCGTTCGGTAATGCCCGCCAGCCA
The DNA here is from genome assembly GCA_964386465.1 of uncultured Rhodospirillaceae bacterium. GTDB lineage: Bacteria > Pseudomonadota > Alphaproteobacteria > UBA8366. Next base: position 1,367 of record CAYLTU010000499.1, on the reverse strand, counting down.
CGCCAGCGTCGCCAAAACGTCGAGATACCGGCCGCCGCTACCTTCGGCGTCGTCGGGCGGAATGGCGATATGATCGACGACCCAGATCGACTCGAACCCCATCTCTTCGGCCGCCCTAGCGCAACCGGCCATGACCTGTCGGGTCGATTGTGTGCCCATATTCCTGATCCCGACGCCGATCTCCATCCTATCCTCCTGAGCTTCGCGAAATATTCAGCACCGGCCCAGCCTCCGCTGGTCCCAATTTTACAAATCCATGGCGCGAACGGCGGCGCTCCTCACCTTCAAACACCACCGACTTCGCCACAAATTATACTTAATATAAAGAATAAATTAAAATTTTATATAATTTTTAATGAAATAATACAAGTTATTCATTTAATTTAATAAGTAATGCAAAACGATAATTCTTGTATAAATCGATTCTTATGATAGTATTTATTTGTCATTTCTTCCTGCCATACGAAATGATTGAGTAATCCTCCGTATGGGGCTTCCTCACCATCCTCCCGGCTCTGACTTACCCCTCCTCCCTCCCTCTCGCAGCCGGGAGGATTTTTTTTTGCTACATCGCGCTTATGCCGCCATCGATGACCAGTTCCGCACCGGTGATGAAGCTCGATTCGTCGGACGCCAGGAACAGGATCGCGTTGGCCACCTCGCGCGGTTGGCCGACACGGCCGAGCGGGATCTGCCGCGCGAGCTTGCCAAGCGCAACCTCGGTCCCGAACTTTTCTTTGTGCTTGTCGAGGATCGGCGTATCGATGAAAGCCGGATGGATCGAGTTCGAGCGGATGTTGTAGCCCTTGCGCGCGCAGTGCAACGCCACCGACTTGCTGAGATGCCGCACCGCCGCCTTGGCCGAATTGTAGGCCGCCATATTCGCGCCCGCGATGATGCCGGCGACCGACGAGATGTTCACGATCGCGCCGCCGCCGCTCTTCGCCATCTTGGGGATCGCGTGCTTGCAGCCGAGGAATACCGAATCGAGATCGATCGCGTGGACCCGGCGCCATTCTTCCAGCTCTATCTCCTCGACCGTTTTGGTCAAGCCTATCCCGGCGCTGTTGACCAGGATGTGCAGACCGCCGAATGCCGCCACGGTCTGTCCGATGGCTTCGATCCACTGTTCCTCGCTGGTCACGTCGTGTGCGATGAACATCGCCGCATCGCCGATTTCCGCGGCAACCGCGCGGCCGCCTTCTTCGTTGATGTCGGTGACCGCCACGCACGCGCCTTCCGCGGCAAACAGCAGCGCCGACTCGCGCCCCAACCCCGAGGCGCCCCCGGTCACCAAAGCAACCTTACCTGCTAAGACTGTGAATCCGATCGATTTCTATAGTGTAGAGCAGATTCACGCGGTTGTT
>CAYLTU010000498.1:0-2840 GCA_964386465.1 uncultured Rhodospirillaceae bacterium | reverse complement strand
ATGTGGACGCAAATTATCAGGAACAGCCGTCCCTGGCGGCGATCGCCGCCCAGACCGGCTTGAGCGAATTTCATTTCCAACGCCTCTTTACCCGCTGGGTCGGCATCAGCCCGAAGCAGTTCCTCAAGCATCTGACATTGGAATGCGCCAAGCGCAGCCTGGAAGCCTCCGCCAGCGTTCTCGACGCGGCCTACGACGCCGGCCTGTCGGGGCCGGGTCGTCTGCACGATCTTTTCGTGACCTGCGACGCGGTGACGCCGGGAGAGTACAAGGCGCGCGGGGAGGGGATGACGATCCGCTACGGCAGCCATCCAAGCCCGTTTGGCGAATGCCTGCTGCTGGTCACCGACCGTGGTATCTGCGGCCTGGCCTTCACCGACGAGACCGAAACACGCGATTCGGCGCTGCAATACCTGTCCGAAGGATGGGAAAACGCCCGGATCGTCGAAGCGCCCGACGAGACGCGGGCCTATACGGACCGTATGTTCGCCGCCACGGCGGGCGGAAAGGCGGGGGCTCCGCTCCGGGTTTTGATGCGTGGCACCGAGTTCCAGACCCGCGTCTGGCGCGCCCTGCTGACGATCCCGCCGGGCACGCTGACGACCTACGAGGATATCGCCCGCCGCCTTGGCTATACCAAGAACGCCGCCCGCGCCGTCGGCCGCGCCAACGCCACCAACATGATCTCCTACCTGGTGCCGTGTCACCGGGTGATCCGCAAGACCGGCGCCATCGGCGGATACCGATGGGGCCGGGAGCGCAAGCTGGCGATGATCGGCTGGGAAGCCGCGCAGGCGGAGCGGGCGGCTTAGACACGATACCCGTCGCAATTTCCAAGTGAGGAAAAAGTGCAAAATTATGGTATTTTGGGTCTTGCGGATTAATCTCAATCGAAAGCCAAATTCCTGATTATCGAACGCACATTGAGATACAAGTCGCCTTTTCTAGGCCTGCTTTTTATCGTATTTGGCCAATTTGCCGTCGGTTCCGGCGCGAATGCCGGATCCAAGGCGGAAACCGGCCCACAATTGGCGAAATCATCCGCCGCTTTATTGTATTCGACGAGTGGCAAACGGGATGCGTGGTGTCCGCTGCGGGCGCATTTCTGTATCGGCGCCAAGGAATCCGGCACGATCCGGGCCGTCGCCCATCCTTTCATGAAACCGGTTTCGGCTGGATACAAAGCCAAGGAAACCGACGGCACCTGCCGTTCGAAAAACTTTACTGAAGGCGCGACGGGCCTGCTCGTCTATATCAAGAATGCTAAAACGAAAAAGTGGAATCTTGCCTGTCAGCCGGTTCCCCGGGATGGGGCGAAATCCTTTGTAATCGCTCTCGAACCGGGCAAACCGCACCGACAAAACCTGATCGTCAGTTCAAGCTATCCGGTTGAATTCATTGGCGCGCCGCGTCCGAAAAAGGGCGAGCGCGACATGCGCCCAGTCATCAATTGCCTCGATACGCTCAAGGATAAGAATTCCCTGCGCTCTAAGGGATGTACCGGCGTCATCAAGGGAACGGCGCTGACGATCGACGGTTTCGTCATCATTGCCGGTGTGAGGGACGAAACGACAGGCGAATGGAAACTCGCCGGGACCGGCGCTTACCGCTGCATCGTCGGCGGCGTGAAAAAGCTCATCGTTCGGAATGTCGACGCAAAGGGTTGCCCGCATGGCATTCAACTCAGCAGCGTTTTGGCTGAGTTTTCGAAGAAGCCGCCGCCGACGGGGTGGCGCTTCACGGACGGCGAGTGGCACATCTACGACAGTCGTTTCACCGATTGCAGTCCGAAAGGGTATGGCAAATATCATTGCGTCTATTCCACGTCGCCACATGCGTTGGTCAAAATTCGGCGCTTCTACGGCACGAGTTGTGGTGGTCACATCGTAAAATCCAACAGCCGGATGCTCGACATGGAGGATTTCCATGCCGAGGACCTGACATATAAATGCGACGTCAATTCGCCCATCCATAACAACGCGGGGCGGAAGGTCCGGCTGGTCAACGGCAAGATTGTCCAGAACGAACAACCGGTAAAGACGAACATCAACATATTCACGTCGGGCGGCAAAACCAAGAAAGGCTATCGCTGTACCGGGAAGACGAACGGCAGTTGGTTCTTTAAGGACATCACGGTGATCGACAATATTGACAAGCCGTATAGCCCAAAGCAAAACAAAAAATTCTACCAGTCGCGCCACGTTAATTTATGCAAGTCATTACCCCACGCGACGTTTGAGGATGGCGGCGGAAATTTCTTCCATTGGGCGTCCGAGGATCCAGTCGATCTGATCCCGGTTCTTGAAATCAAAAAACGGAAGCGCAAGAAGAAAAAGAAAAAGAAAAAGAAAAAGAAGAGGGATTGAGTGGGCGATGATCGGATGGGAAGCGGCACAGGCGGAGCAGGCTGCGTAAATGGCGGCACGGGGAGGGCGTGCCGGTATGCGGGAAACCCTCACCGCGGAACTTCTCTCGATAACACCCTACGACGATAAGGAAGCGCGGCAGATTTCCGAGACCCTGGCCTGGATACTGTCCGGTGCCGAACTCTTCCGCGTGCGAAAACCCGCCATACCGCCGAAGCATCTGATTTCCTATTTCGTCGTGGTCGACGGCGATCATGTGTTGCTGGTCGACCACAAAAACTCCGGCCTGTGGCTGCCGCCGGGCGGTCATGTCGATCCGGGGGAGCATCCGCGCGATACGGTGGTCCGGGAAGCGGACGAAGAGCTCGGCATGGTGGCTCAACTCATGCAGCCGGGGCCGGCGATGCTGACGGTCGTGGAGACGGTCGGGCGCACCGCGGGCCATACGGACGTCTGCCTCTGGTATGTCGTTGT
>CAYLTU010000497.1:0-2846 GCA_964386465.1 uncultured Rhodospirillaceae bacterium | reverse complement strand
TGTTTCATGCTGTTCGCGCCGGGCAATGGCAGCGATATCGTCGCCTTCAACGGGTCCGGGCGGGCGCCCGCGGCGGCGGCGGTCGAGTGGTATGTCGATAACGGCTTCGATGCGATCGAGCGGTTTACGCCACATTCCGTGACCGTGCCGGGCGCGATCGACGCCTGGTCGACCCTGCTCAAGGATTACGGCACGATGGGGCTGGACAGGGCCCTCAAACCGGCGATCGCTTTCGCCCGCGAAGGTTATCCGATCCATAGCCGGGTGTCGGTCGATTGGCAGACCGGCGCCGAGGCGGCTCTGCGGCACAACCCAAACGCGGAACGGGTCATGCTGCCAGGCGGCAAGCCGCCGGCCGTCGGCACGATGCACCGGCAGCCGCAATTGGCCGACACGATGGAACTGATCGCCGAGAAGGGCCGCGACGCCTTTTACACGGGACGTGTTGCCGAGGATATCGTTGGCCATCTGCGAGAGCTGGGCGGTCTGCACACATTGGAGGATTTCGCCGAAGCGAAGGGTGAGTATGTCACGCCGATCCGCACCGACTATCGCGGCTACGAGGTTTACGAATGTCCGCCGAACGGGCAGGGGATCATCGCGCTGGAAATGCTCAACATTCTGTCCGGTTACGACCTTTCCGGCATGAATCCGCTGTCGGCCGAGCGGCTGCATTTGATGATCGAGGCCACACGTGTTGGCTATCGCGACCGCGACGATGCCGTGGCCGATCCGGCGCACGCCCAGGTGCCGATCGACTGGATGCTGTCATTGGAACGCGCGGACGAACTGCGCGATACGATCGTCGCCGACCGCGCAATGGCGCCACCGAAACCCAACGAACTGCCCGCGCACGCCGACACCGTCTATCTCTGCGTCGTCGACAAGGACCGCAACGCGGTCAGCTTCATCAATTCGCTGTTCTCCGGCTTCGGCAGCGGCATCATGAGCCCGGAGACCGGTGTCATGCTGCACAATCGAGGCAACGGATTCGTCGTCGATCCGGGACACCCGAACTGCATCGCGCCGCGCAAGCGTCCGCTGCACACGATCATCCCGGGCATGCTGGCGCAGAACGGCAAGGCGGTGATGCCGTTTGGCGTCATGGGCGGGCACTACCAATGCGTCGGCCACAACCATTTCCTCGGCAACTTCATCGATTTCGGGCTCGATGTGCAGGAAGCGCTCGATCTCGCGCGCGTCTTCGCGCCGCCGGGCGGTGATACTGTCGAAGTGGAATCCGGCGTACCCGAGGAAACGATCGCGGAATTGAAGGCGCTGGGGCACAAGATCAACGCTGCGGAAAAACCTATCGGCGGCGGTCAGGCGATCCTGATCGACTGGGAGACCGGCGTTCTCTCCGGCGGCTCCGACCCGCGCAAGGACGGTTGCGCGCTGGGATATTGATTCCAGCCTGTATTTTCGTTGAGACTCGCTTTGCTGAAAATTGACCTTTCCCATCTGAAATCTGGAGGCGCGCGTAAATGACCACCGGCATCGACCGCATCAATATGCAGATCATGTGGAACCGCCTGATCGCCGTTGTCGAGGAACAGGCACAGACGTTGATCCGCACCGCGTTCAGCTCCATGGTGCGGGAATGCGGCGACCTGTCGGCGGGCGTTTTCGATCTCGACGGGAAGATGCTGGCGCAAGCCGTTACGGGCACGCCGGGGCACGTCAATTCGATGGCCGAGTCCGTGAAGCATTTCATCGACCGCTTCCCCGTCGCCGACATGCAGGAAGGCGACATCTACATCACCAACGATCCCTGGATGGGCACCGGGCACCTCAACGATTTCGTCCTGACCACGCCGGCGTTTCACAAGGGCAAGCTGGTCGCGCTGTTCTCCTGCACGAGCCATTTGATCGATATCGGCGGTATCGGGTTCGGCCCGGATGCGACCGACGTTCATATGGAAGGCATCTACATACCGTTCCTGAAGCTGGCCGACCGCGGCGTCATGAACGAGACCCTGTTGGCGATGGTGCGGGCAAATACGCGCCAGCCGGTCGAGTCGGAAGGCGACGTCTACTCGCTCGCCGCCTGCAACGATATCGGCTGCGAACGCCTGTCGGAGATGATGGGTGAGTTCGGGCTCGACGACCTGGACGCCTTGGGCGGTTACATCATCGACCGTTCGCGGGAAGCCGTAGTGGCGGAAATCGCCAAACTGCCGAAGGGCGTTTTTCAGAATACGATGCCGGTCGACGGTTACGACGCGCCGCTCGATCTGGTCGCGACCATGACGATTTCCGATGACGGCATTCACGTCGATTACGACGGCACGTCGCCGATGTCGAAACGCGGCATCAACGTGCCGCACGCCTATACGACCGCCTACACCTGCTTTGGTATCGCCTGCACTGTTGCGCCGGGCGTGCCGAACAATGCCGGATCGATGGCCCCGTTTACGGTATCGGCGCCGCGGGGCTGCATCTTGAACGCGCCCAAGCCGGCGGCCGTGTCGTCGCGTCACATCACCGGCCAGATGCTGCCGGACGTCGTGTTCGGCTGCCTGCGCCAGGCGATCCCGGACCGGGTGCCGGCGGAAGGCACGTCGTGCCTGTGGAACCTGAATATGCGCGGCCGCAACCTCGGCGCCAACGAGGCGGGCGCCGGCTATGTCGTGACCGTGGTGACCAATGGCGGGACGGGTGCGCGGCCGAACAAGGACGGCTTGTCGGCGACGGCCTTTCCGAGCGGCGTGCGTGCAAACCCGATCGAGATCATGGAGTCGATCTCGCCACTGGTGTTCTGGAAGAAGGAACTGCGCCCGGATTCGGGCGGCGTCGGCCGGTTCAGCGGCGGGCACGGGCAATCGATCGTGGTCGAGAACCGGCAT
>CAYLTU010000496.1:0-2864 GCA_964386465.1 uncultured Rhodospirillaceae bacterium | reverse complement strand
TCGGCTCGTCACATCGCGTCGGCTACCGACGTCAAACAGGCCTATGCAGTCGGCAAGGCCGCTGTCGAACTGGCATTGGCAGGAGCAAACTCGGTGATGCCGGCGATTATCCGCCGATCGGACCGCCCCTACCGCTGGAAGATCGATACCGCACCGCTGAGCCGGGTTGCCAACCGGGAAAAAAAGATGCCCAGACGTTTCATCACCCCGGATGGCTATGGGATTACGGCGGCCTGCCGCCGCTACCTGGAACCGCTGATTGCCGGTGAGGACTACCCTCCATACGCCGGTGGCCTGCCTAAATACGTCCGGTTAAAAAATATTCCGGTCAGCCAAAAGCTGAAAACCAAATTTATGTTATGATCGCGCGCTGATTTGGGGGCCGGCCTGCGGACGAAAAGTCTTTATAACCGTGCGGTCGGCAAGCATCAAAAAGACAAATTTAATTCGGTGGGAGAATCCCAAATGCGTTCTACACAGCTAAGGTGCAGCCCATCGCACCTTACAGCCCCGTGTGCCGCGTCCTCTCCCGCCGGACGACAATGATGGAGTAACAATCAATATGTCAGTTGCAATTATCCTGGTCCTGTCCCTTTTCGGACTCGCTGTGGCCTTTTACTACTCGCGCTCGGTCAACCGCGTTGCGGTCGATATGGGCGTCGAAGATGCCGACACGCGCGGCAAACTGCGCAAGATTCATTCGGCGATCGCCGAAGGAGCGATGGCGTTCCTCAAGCAGGAATACAAGTTCATGGCCATCTTCATGGTCCTGTTCGGCATCGTCATCGCCCTCCTGATCGATGATCACCACACCAATAACGTCAATGAAGGCATCTACACGGCCGTCGCGTTCATTTTCGGCGCGATCATCTCAATCGCCAGTGGCTACATTGGCATGAAGATCGCGACCGCGGGCAACGTTCGCACGACGGTCTCGGCCAACCAGTCGCTCTCCAGCGCGTTCAATCTCGCGCTGCACTCCGGTGCTGTTATGGGCTTTGCGCTGGTCAGCTTAGCCTCGCTTGGCCTGCTGCTGATCTACCTCGGCCTCAAATATGTACTGCCTGACGATCTGCCACCGCACGTATTGATGGAAGTGATTGCCGGCTTCGGCCTTGGCGGTTCTGCCATTGCGCTGTTCGCGCGCGTGGGCGGCGGCATCTTCACGAAAGCAGCCGATGTGGGCGCCGACCTCGTTGGCAAGGTCGAGGCGGGAATTCCGGAAGACGATCCGCGTAACCCGGCCGTTATCGCTGACAACGTTGGCGACAACGTCGGTGACGTTGCCGGTATGGGCGCTGACCTCTTCGGCTCCTGTGCAGAGAGCACCTGCGCCGCCATGGTCATCAGCGCGATTGCCTTCGGCGGCAACGTCGATGCGCTGCTGTATCCAATTGTCATCTCGGCGATCGGCATTCCGGTCAGCCTGATCTCGATTATGCTGATCCGCGTCACCACCGAAGCCCAGGTGGGCCCGGCGCTGAAACGCATGCTGATCATATCGAGCGCAATTATGGCCGTCGTCATGTACTTCGTGACCGACATGCTGGTGCCGGCAGAGTTCGTAATCGCCGGCGACGAGTATACCTCCCTTGGCGTATACCTGTGCTTCCTGACCGGACTGATCGCCGGCCTCGTCGTGGGTCTGCTCACCGAGTACTACACGTCAGATGCCTACAGTCCCGTTCGTGAAGTGGCCGAGTCCTGCCAGACCGGTGCCGCGACCAACATCATTTTCGGACTGGCACTCGGTTACAAGAGTGCCGTTGGTCCTTATCTCGCGATCGGCCTTGCCATCTACATTCCGTGGTTGCTGGCCGGCATGTACGGTGTGGCCATTGCCTCGCTCGGCATGCTGGGCACACTGGTCATCGCGCTGACGATCGACGCCTATGGCCCGGTGGCTGACAACGCCGGCGGGATCGCCGAGATGGCCGGCATGCCGGAGCATGTACGCGAACGCACGGACGTTCTGGACTCGGCCGGTAACACCACCGCCGCCATGGGCAAGGGCTTCGCGATCGGCGCTGCCATTCTAACGTCGCTCGCCCTGTTCGGCGCGTTCCTGACTCGTGCCGATCTGCTGCTGAAAGAACAGGACCCAAGCTCGGATCTGCTCGGCTCGATCAACCTGCTCGACCCGATGGTCTTCACCGGCCTGTTCATCGGTGCCGTATTGCCGGCGCTGTTCTCGGCCATGACGATGAAGTCAGTCGGCGCAGCCGCGTTTAAAATGATCGAGGAAGTGCGGCGTCAGTTCCGCGACATTCCTGGCATCATGGAAGGCAAAGGCGAACCCGATTACGCACAGTGCGTCGCGATCTCAACGCAGGCTGCCGTTCGCGAAATGATTGCACCCGGCATCCTTATCATCGGTGCGCCGCTCGTCACCGGGTTCCTGTTCGGTATCGAGGCCACGGCCGGACTGCTGGCCGGCTCGCTGGTCGCCGGCGGCGTTCTCGCGATCTCGGCGTCAAACTCCGGCGGCGCCTGGGACAACGCCAAGAAGCACATCGAAGCCGGTAATCTCGGTGGCAAGGGCACCGAAGTTCACAAGGCGGCGGTTGTTGGCGATACGGTGGGCGATCCTCTGAAGGACACGTCCGGTCCGTCGCTGAATATCCTGATCAAGTTGTCGGCCATTCTGTCGCTCGTCTTCGTACCGTTCTTCGTACAGTACGGCAGCATCCTGCTGTAGTTCATGTAGGAGCGACGCCTTCGGAACCAAAAAAGCCCCGCAAAGCGGGGCTTTTTTGATGGTGCTTGAGAATCCGCTTGACCTTTCCCCGTTTACTGATCGACTTGAATAGCGAATAGGAAGTATAAGCCGCCTTTGTTTGAGCAGCCGATTCACTCGAATCGGT
>CAYLTU010000495.1:0-2866 GCA_964386465.1 uncultured Rhodospirillaceae bacterium | reverse complement strand
AAGCACGAAAACCCGGCAAGTGCGAAAGCAGCCGCTGCGAGCGATCGTCGAAAAACTGGTTTGACCGGTGAAATCATCACAGAAGAGATCGCAAGGACCATGCCATTCTCTGTATGGTAAAGGCTGTTTTTTAGGTACATCTGTAGATGTGTCATGGGCCTCCGATTGCGGCTACGGCCCGGAAAATCGGTGAAAATTCGTGCGGTAAATTGATATTAACTTCGTTTTTTTACGGAACGGAAATCCCCTCCGGCTATCGTCCGGCCAACATAGAATTGCCGTGGTCCGCCGGTCGGCGGAACATTGGTGAGAGCAAAGGACGCGGAGTTTAGGAATGGCGAGAATTCTCATCGCCGAAGACGACAAGGCCATGCGGGTATTTCTCGACCGCGCGTTGAGCCATTCGGGGCACGACGTCAACGCCGTGCCGAGCGGCGATACTGCCGCGCGCTATGTCGAAAATGAGCCTTTTGATCTTTTGGTGATGGATATCGATATGCCCGGCATGAACGGTGTCGATCTGGCGCGCCAGGTCCTCGCGAAAACACCGGGACAGGCCATCCTCTTCGTCACCGGATTTGCCGCGCGGGCGCTGGAAGCGACAGATGTTCTGGCCTGCGGCGCAGGCGTCCTGTCCAAGCCATTTGCCCTCAACGAACTTGTCTCTCAGGTCGAAGGCGTCTTGGCACGCTCCGGTGCGGCCGTGTGAGGGCCGCTTGCCGCTAAGCCTTGCATTCGCGTCCTAAATGAATATAACCCCACCCCACGGGGGCGCGTAGCTCAGCGGGAGAGCACTACGTTGACATCGTAGGGGTCGCTGGTTCAATCCCAGCCGCGCCCACCATTCTTTAGAGATACCAGCCCGGACAATTTGGAACCGGAACCTGTTCGATGCTCCAGGACCGTTAAAGGTGTCGGAATTCTTTACAGCATGCGGGAACGGCCGCGCTTCAGGTTGAAGTGCAGTAAGATATTGAAATTGTTAAGATAAACTAACAAGGTATGTGCCGGAACGACGCTGCCGGTGTTTTCCTGCGTCGAAATTCTTTACAGTTATCTTTTTCTCGAAAAAAGGGTGCAGGCTAACTTATTGAAAACATACATTTTATTAGAGTGGTACGATTGTTGCTTAAAATCCAGTATAGGGAGAATTGTGCGGAATCGGTTTGGGTAATTTATTCAATTGGGAGGTTCGACGAAGGGTCGTTACTCGGATTAATATTGTACGCAGACGCTGTCACGCTCGTCAGATTACCGGTTTTGAGTAAATTCGGGATATTGCCGGGAAAGTCGACGAAGGCTGCATAAAAAAAGGACGGTTTCGAGGACGCTCCGTAACAAAGTCGATGGGAAACAATGGAAGCTACGAACGTTACGAAGCATATCAAGGAACACGACGGGCCGAGCATCTTCAAGCGCGCGGCCTTCTGGTTCTGCGCTATCGCCTCGATTGTGGGCTGGGCGGCGATTATCGGGCTTATTCTGATTTTTAAGGATTCGCTGCCCGTCTAGCCGCTTGAGGGTCGCGTCGCACCTGTCATTGCTTGGGCGTCGCCAATATTTTTCTTTCCTGTTGAAGGCTCGTTGCTGCTCAAATTGTAGCGGGAACGGTACGCTGACCGTCATCGGCGCGGACTGGAAGGCCGACCGCGTCCGCGCCGTTGTCATCGTTGCGGCGCGCTGCCGACGGGTCGAGTGGACCCTGGCCGCGGCGACCGGCGGGTTGGGCCGCCGAACCTGTTCTTGAGTCGCCTCGGTTGACAGGCCCGGGGTGCGACCGCACCCTAGGGCCAGAATTCGGAAATCGGTACTTCACAGGAGGAATGAAAAGATGGGCATGCTGGATGGTCGCGTGGCGATCGTAACGGGGGGTGGCCGCGGCGTCGGCGCGGAGGTCGCCAAAATGTTTGCGGCCAACGGAGCCAAGGTTCTGGTCAACGATCCGGGCGTCGGCGGCGGCGGTGAAGGCGGCGAGCAGGGCCCGGCGGAAGAGATCGCCGGTGTGATCAAGGCGGCCGGCGGCGAAGCTTCGGCAAATTTCGGCTCGGTCACCAGTTACGAGGATTGCCTCGGCATGGTGCAGCAGGCGCGCGACGAGCTCGGCGGCGCGCATATCATCTTCAACCCGGCCGGGATACTACGCGACCGCATGTTCCACAAGATGTCGCCGGACGATTGGCAGGACGTCATCGACGTGCATCTGACCGGCCATTTCAATATCTGCCGCTCCGCGATCAACCTGTTCCGTGAACAGGAATACGGCCGCATCATCATGTGCAGCTCGACCTCGGGCCTGCTCGGCAATGTCGGCCAGACGAATTACGGCGCGGCCAAGATGGGCATCGTCGGCCTGTCGCGCATCGTCGCCATGGAAAGCCAGAGCAAGAACGTGACCAGCAACGTGATCTGCCCCTCGGCGGACACGCGAATGACCCGCTCGGTGCCGACGCCGAAGGATCCGGATGCGGCCAAGATGCGCGAAGAACGCCTGTCGCGCAGCCCGGCCGACGCGATCGCGCCGCTGATCACCTTCCTCGCTTCGGAAGGCGCTGGCCATGTGACCGGCCAGATCTTCCATCAGCGCGGCGGCGAGCTGTCGCTGTACAGTCATCCGCGGCCGACCCGCATGGTCCACCACGCCGGCGGCTGGACGCCGGAACTGATCGCCGAAAGCGCGATGCCGGCGCTGGCACCGCAATTCGTCGACGTTGCGAATTCCCGGGCGGTGCATCCAGGCCTGCCGATGAACTAGGGGGTGAAATTCGGTGGAGCGGTTTTCTTGAACCGGTTTCGCCGTCCACCCCCACCCCAGGCCCGACCGGGAAGATAGGTAACAGTTTGTACCGGCGACATGGGTAACAGTTTT
>CAYLTU010000494.1:0-2869 GCA_964386465.1 uncultured Rhodospirillaceae bacterium | reverse complement strand
TCGGTGATGTCGCGAAAGGCGATCTGGTCGCGGCCGGCCAGGTGGTAATCCCGCGACATGATCACGCGGTAGGGATCGTCCTGTAGTTTGCGGCAGGCGAAATCGCCATCGTCGCGGTCGATCGGGCCGATTGCGATGTCCGCTTCCTCGCGCCGCAACAGCTCGTACATGCCCACCGCGTAGGCCTCCTTTACGTCGAGCGTGATATTCGGGTAACGGGATTGGTAGTCCTTCAGAAGATCGGGTAACAGGTTTGACGCGCAACTCGGCGTACAGGCGACGGTCAGCCGGCCCTGCTGCAAGGCCTCTTCGGCCCGCAGGTCCGTGACGACGTTATCCAGGCGGTTGAGCACGCCACGTGCGTCGCCCAACAGTCTCGTCCCAGCGGACGTCATGCGGACCGACCGTGTCGTGCGATGGAACAGCGGGACACCCAGTTGCCGCTCCAACATCTGGATCTGAGAGGAAATCGCGGACTGCGATCGCCGTAGCCGTTTCGCCGCCCGAAGGAAGTTTTCTTCTTCCGCGACGGCAACAAAGGATTCGAGTTGCTTCAATGTGATCGGCAGCATTTATTTATCCTAAGAACAGGACATTAAAGCGAAAATATATATTTATTATATTAATGCGAGATTGCCTTAATGTCACCGGAAGACGGCGAAACGCTGCAACGATTGAGGGGGTAAGTATCGATAGAACAGGACCTGGAGTGCAATTATTATGTTGAAATTATTGGATATTTTCCATTATCTTTCGTCCTTCGTTAGGTTGATTTCCTCATACTGGTCATCCGTCCTTGCGATATTGTCGGCCGTAACGGCGTCGATACTCATCGCGACGTCGGCGTATGCGGTTCCCGTACGCACTCTGACGAGCGTGCAGGATATCTCGACCTTCGAGAAGACGGGCGGCGTCACGGAGTTCACCTTCGCCGCGAACGGATCGGCGATTCAAAACCGGATCGCCACGCTGGGGAGCTCGGCTGACGGTCGGGTTCGAATCGTCGGCCGTCGCCGGCGCGCAGCCGGCAGCGGAACCGGGAACATTCGCGTTGCTCGGCGTGGCGCTCATCGGCTTTGCCGCCATTCGCCGTCGGCGTTACCCGACCTGCTGGCACTGTAATCGAAGCGGCGTGCCCGCTAGACTAGCGGCATGCCGTCTTCGGAATTTCTCCAGGAATGGGCGTGGCTGATCGCCGTGGCCTTGTCGTTCGGTTTCGTCGGATTGCTGATCGGACTCCGACGGCTTCAGGCCTATCAGGCGCACAAACGTGCGATGGCCGCCGCCAAAGCAGGTGAAGAGGGACCGAGTGACGCGCACGCCAATTTCCTGCGCGCGCGGCGCAATTTCCTGATTCTTCTCGCCATCGTGATCGTGTTCCTCGTGACGCTCGAGGTCTGGAACCTATACTTCTACCTGGAACGCTGATCCCCTGTCCGGTAATAATACCAAAGGTCATGGATAGTAACCCCTAGAGATTGCGTAGGCGGCCAGTCGGAGGGCGGCTTTGCAAGGCTTTCGGACAGCGTCGCGCGCGGCTTGCGATGCACCGCATCGCGGCGCCGCACGCTCCTAGCCGAAAACCTTGCAAAGCCGTCTATAGGGGTCACTATCCATGACCTTTGGTATAAGGCGCGGGAACAGCCTCTCGGCAATGGAAGGGTTTCAAATGAACCGCGACGACGCGCAGAACCTGCTCGACGATCTGATTGCCCGGGCCAAGAAACTGGGCGCGGACGCCGCCGATGCGCTGGTGGTGAACAGTACATCGATCTCCCATGCCGAACGGCTCGGCAAGACGGAACGCCTCGAACGGTCGGAATCACGGGATTTGGGCCTGCGGGTCTTTTTCGGCAAGCAGCAGGCCGTCGTGTCGTCGAACGATTGGGACGCTGAAACGTTTGATGATCTTGTCGACCGGGCGGTTTCCATGGCGAAAGTCGTGCCGGAGGACCCCTATTGCGGCCTGGCCGACCCGGAATCCTTGTTTTCCGGCGATATCCCCGACCTGGATATATTCGACGCCACGGAACCCGCGCCGGAAGCGCTGATCGACCGTGCGAAGGCGGCAGAGGAAGCGGCGCGCGCCGTTGCGGGCGTTACCAATTCGGAAGGGGCGGAGGCCTCCTGGAGCCTCAACGACGTTACGCTCGCGGCGTCGAACGGCTTTTCCGGCGGGTATGAAATTTCCCGGCACGGCGTCGGCGTCTCGGTGATTGCCGGCGAGGGCACGGAAATGGAGCGCGACTACGAATTCTCCAGCACCGTGCATGAAAGTGATCTCGATGATTCCGTCGCGGTGGGTAAGGCGGCCGGCGAGCGCGCCGTCAAACGCCTCAATCCGCGCAAGGCGCCGACGGCCGTGGCGCCGGTCGTCTACGACCCCCGTGTCAGCCACGGGCTGATCGGCCATCTGGCCAGCGCGATCAACGGCGCCGCCATCGCACGGGGCACCAGTTTCTTGAAGGATGCGATGAACAGCAAAATTTTTGCCGATGGGATCACGGTTACCGACGATCCCCATCGCAAGCGCGGTCTGCGCTCGAAGCCGTTCGACGCGGAAGGATTGGCCAACGCGTCGATGAACCTGATCGAGGACGGTGTCCTGACCAGCTGGGTGCTCGATCTTCGCGCGGCCCGGCAGCTTGGACTGAAAAGTACGGCGCGCGCGTCGCGCGGCGTGTCGGGCCCACCCTCGCCGTCGGTGACGAACCTCTATCTGGCGCCGGGCAGTGTCCCGCCCAAGGCGTTGATGGCCGATATCGACAGCGGTTTCTACGTGACCGAACTGATGGGCTACGGTATCGACATGATCACCGGCGACTACAGCCGCGGCGCCGCGGGCTATTGGATCGAGAAGGGAGAGATC
>CAYLTU010000493.1:0-2877 GCA_964386465.1 uncultured Rhodospirillaceae bacterium | reverse complement strand
ACCGATCCATAGACATCGTGCATGATCATGGCGAGCTTAAGCAGTTGATCCGTAGCCAGCGTCTCGAGCGCCGTAAAGTCCCTGACATAGACCGCGTCGCTCCATAGCATTTGGCTCAACATCGCGCCCGGCGGATCCTGCGCCAACGTCGGCTTGAACGTACGGCCGGCAAATCCTAGAAACTTGTGGAACAGGAACCATTACGGCGCAGCGCCTGATCGATCTCAGCGAACAAGGGCTGCCCGTCGTAAAGCGGAACGAACTCGACCTCGGTTTGAACAACCACAATGTTGCGCAACAGATCGGTTGCCCCGTCGAGCACCGCACGCTCGGCCCCCTGGACGTCAAGTTTGAGAAAATCGGTTCCGGAGACAATTTCCAAGAATCCAACCTCACCGTATCGACCAATTCCCGCGAAACGACCTGAAGGAGCTCCGGGAGATTCTGGAACAGGTCCAGAAGCGGCATATTGGGCTCGTACAGCGACGACGTCATCGGCACATTGCATGTCCGGAAAGTGCCCTGCTGCCCATCCCCAATAAAATATGGCAAAAACGTCCGGTGGCCGTCGCTTTCGCGATTCAACCGTTCGCATAATTCCGGATTGGGTTCGAAGGCAATGACGTCGCAAAGGCCGCGGTCCAACAAGCCCTGATAGATCTCATCATCGCCTTCAAGAGGCAACGCACCGACATCGACGACCTTGAGACGCGGCAACGGTTCATCGAACAAAATGCTGAACGGAAAACGCTGCTCCACCATATGCGGTGCCGACACTATTCGGCCGCGGCTGCCGCCACGTCTATCCCAGCGAGCTGTTCATAGACCTTCACGACGGATGCATCGTTCGACCGGCCATAGCCAGCCGCCGCGGCAGCGAGGAATTGCTGCAGGGCGGCGGACGCCAGCGGCAACGGAAACTGCAGCGCCCGCGCCGCATCGGCGACGATGCCAAGGTCCTTCGTGAATATGTCTATGACACCGCGCGGCGCATAATCCTCGTTCAGGATATCGGGTACCCGGGATTCGAAGGCGACCGAATTTCCGCCGCCATGCGTAATCACGTCATAAACGGTTTGCGGGTCAGCGCCGGCCCGCGTGGCGAGCGCGATGGCTTCCGCCGCGGCGACGACGTGCACGCCAACGAGGAGCTGGTTGATCATTTTGACGGTCGACCCCGCACCGGGCACATCGCCGACCCGGTAGATCCGGCCGCCCATCGCCTTGAACGCACCGTCCGCGGCGGCCATCGCCGCATCCGAGCCAGACGCTATGACGGTTAGCGTTCCGGCATCGGCGCCCCGCTTACCACCGGTTACCGGTGCATCGATAAACATGTGACCCGACGCTTCGAGCCTCAGGGCGATGTCGCGGGAATGTACGGGCGCCATCGTCGTGCACATGACGACGGTCCCGCCCTTCGGCAGGGTCTCCACGGCGCCCTCTTCGCCGTAGAGAACCGCTTCCGCCTGCTCGGCCGAGAAGACGCAGACGATGAGCAGCGACACGTCGGCGGCCACCAAGGCCGGACTCGTCGCCGCTGAACCGCCCGCTTCGACCAGCAGCGCCATGGAGTCGCCGTCGACATCGTAACCGCAGACCGAATAACCCGCGTCGAGCAGATTCTTCGACATGCCCACACCCATCGCACCGAGGCCAATGAATCCAATTTTCTCGCCCGTCATGGGACGCCTCCGTCAATCATTCATCGATCCGATAGTACCGGACCGCGTTATCGTGAAACAGCATCTCGCGCTCCGCCGGCGAAAATCCGTCGGTCATCGTCAGAAAACCGTTGAAGATTTGCGCGTACTCGGCCACCAGGCTGTCGACCGGAAAGTTGCTCGCGAACATGCAACGGTCGATACCGAAAATTTCGATCGTGTCGCAGACGACACCGCGGTTGACTTCGACGCTCCAGGGCGTTCCAGGAGTGCCGATCCCCGAAATCTTCACGGCGACATTGGGTGCCGCGGCGAAACGGCGCATAGCGGACCGCCAACCCTCTAGCCCCACCGCGCTTCTATCGCTCGGTAGACCCGCGTGATTCAGGATGATCTGCGTATCCGGGAAATCGCGCGCCAGGCGGTACGCCTCTTCCAACCGTGTCCACGGTGTCTGCAGATCGAAAGACAGCCCATGCCGGGCAAGCATGGCATAACCGTTGCGCCATGCCGCGCTATCCATGAAACCGGGAGGCTCCGGCGGCTTGTGGCGCGCACTGCGAACGAACGAATAGTCCGCGTGCCGCTCAAGGACCTGTCCGACATCGTCGTGGTGCAGCCAGGCCTGGACAACACAAACAGAGGGAAGCCCGTGCACGTTCCGTACGGTTTCCAGCCATCGCGTCTCGGCGACCGGATCGGCGGGGTCCCACTCCGCCTCGACATGGACGGAGCCGACGATTTCGAACGCTCGCCCGTCGGCGCAAAAATCCTCCGGCAGGTAGTTTCGGCAGATCGCCGTGTAATCGCCATAGCGAAAAGGAACCCTTCCTGCGACGGTCAACCAGGGATGCGAGTTGCGGTTCAGATCCCAGAAATGGTGGTGTGCGTCAACAATCTTCATGTCGAATATATTCTTCGCATCTCAAAAATCAGTTGACGCCAAATTGGGTACGGCGGAGGCGACCAGCACAGGCTTCGAATGCAAACCGTTGCTTACATCAACCATTTAAAGAAGCACTTGACCTAGCTTCGCACAAACCCGACTTTAAACCGGAATATAGCCATTAATGCTGCCTCTCCCGCTTGCGCGATTGGGCTTCATTGAGGAAAATGACATCGTAATCGCCATAGTTGACGGTCCGCTCCGGCTCGTCCGAAGATTGCGGAAGTACGGCGCGCGTCGGCCCTGCCTGATGGTGGACCAGTTTCC
>CAYLTU010000492.1:0-2911 GCA_964386465.1 uncultured Rhodospirillaceae bacterium | reverse complement strand
CGTTCCAGGTCGACCGTGATTTCCGCGCCCGGACTGTCGTGCAACTGTTTGCGTAGGTCGGCGCAGATTTCGGCGGGTAGTATAACCGGCACCATGCCGTTGTTCATCTCGTTGTTGTAGTGGATGTCGCCGAAGCTCGGCGCGATGACCGAGCGGATGCCGTTGTCGATCATGGTCCAGGCGGCGTTCTCGCGCGACGAGCCGCAGCCGAAATTGCGGTCGGCGACGAGGATGCCGGCGTCCTTGAAGGCGTCCTGGTTGAGGATGAAGTCGGGGTCCATCGAGCCATCGGCCTTGCGCCGCACGCGGTAGAACAGCAGGCCCTCATAGCCCTCCGTGCGGATACGGCTGAGGAACGGTGCGGGAATGATCTGATCGGTGTCGACATTCGCGGCATCGATCGGCGCGGCCTTGGCGGTCCATTTGGTGAAGGCGTCCATCTCAGTTGTTCCCTTCCATCAAGGTGCGGACATCCGCGAAGTGGCCCGACACGGAGGCCGCCGCCGCCATCGCCGGGCCGACCAGATGTGTGCGGCCGCCCTCGCCTTGCCGGCCCATGAAGTTGCGGTTTGAGGTGGACGCGCTGCGCTCGCCCGGCTCCAGCAGATCGCCGTTCATGCCGACGCACATCGAGCAGCCCGGTTCGCGCCATTCCATGCCGGCTTCGGTGAACACTTTGTCGAGACCCTCCGCCTCGGCCTCGCGCTTGACCTGTTGCGAGCCCGGCACGACCAGGGTGCGGACCTGCGCGCGACGATCCTTCGCCACCGCGGCCGCGAGGCGCAAATCTTCGATCCGAGCGTTGGTGCAGGAGCCGATGAAGACCTTGTCGACGGCCACGTCGGTCATCGGCGTGCCCGGCGTCAGGTCCATATAATCGAGCGACCGTTCCTGCGTCTTGCGGCGCACAGGATCGGACTCGCTGGCAGGGTCCGGCACCGCACCCGTTACCGGCACGACATTTTCCGGGCTGGTGCCCCAGGTCACCATCGGCGCAATCGCGTTGCCGTCGACCGTCGCCTCGGTATCGAACGCCGCGCCGTCATCGCTCGGCAATGTCTTCCAATGGGCCAGCGCGTTGTCCCACTTGTCTTCCTTCGGCGCGAACATGCGGCCCTCGCAATAGGCGAAGGTGGTCTCGTCGGGCGCGATCATGCCAGCGCGCGCGCCCGCCTCGATGCTCATGTTGCAGACCGTCAGGCGGCCTTCCATGTCGAGCCCGCGTATCGCCGATCCGGCATACTCGACCGCATGCCCCGTCGCGCCGGCGGCGCTGATCTGGCCGATGATGGCGAGGATGACATCCTTGCCCGAAACACCGAAACCAAGCGTGCCGTCGACATTGATGCGCATCGCCTTCGGTTTCTTCTGCCACAAGGTCTGGGTCGCGAACACATGCGCCACTTCGGAGGCGCCGATGCCGAACGCGAAGGCGCCCAGCGCACCATGCGTCGCCGTGTGGCTGTCGCCGCAGACCAGCGAGATGCCCGGCAGGGTGATGCCAAGCTCCGGCCCGACCACATGGGCGATCCCGTCCATGCCGCTGTCGAGGCCGAAATGGTGGATGCCGAACCGTTCGGCGTTCGCCGAGAGTTCCTCGAGGATCGCGCGCATCTTGTCGTCCTCGATCTCCGCCACCGTTTTAACGTCCGTCGGCCGGTAATGGTCCGGCGAGGCGAAGGTGAGCTCCGGCCGCCGCACCTCGCGGCCCTGGTCCTTCAGCTTGCTGAAGCCCTGGCGCGACCCGTCGTGGCAGAGGTGCCGGTCGATATAGAGCAAGGTCTGGCCGTCCTCGCGTTCCAGCACGACATGGGCATCCCACAATTTCGCGAACATGGTCTTGGGCGTCGCCATCCCGGTCTCCCTGGCCGTTTCCAGATTAGGAACCAGCATAGGACGGCGCACAACGAACGCCAATTCGGCGCCGGACGTTTTTTCTTCAAACTGCGGGAGTGTTCAGAATCCGAGAAATTGCCAGGCTCTCCTACCGGCGTATTCAGCTTGTTTATGCAGTGCCCGCGCGGACCCAAATCAAGGATGAATTGCATTTTTCTTCCAGATTGACCTATTCTTTCAACCTAGCCGCGCGGTGGGATTACGCGCCGCGCCGAATTTTATGATCGGAGAATGAGGGCGAGACGATGTTTCCCTTGTCGAGTTTGTTGAAAGCTTTTGTGCGCGTCGGTGCCCTGAAAGTGATTGATGCGCAAGGCAGGACACACATGTTCGAGGGCGCGCCGGGCCCGACCGTCACCATGCGCCTCCACGATCCGGCGCTCAATCTCAGTATGTTCCTGAACCCTGAGCTATGCACCGGCGAAGCCTACATGGCCGGCGCCCTGACATTCGAAGATGGCGGTCTGCCTGCGTTCTTCGCGCTCTATGCCGCCAATTGCGACCATCTTGAAGGGTATCCGCTGCAACGCGTTTTGCGCGGTATCTCGCACGCGCTGAGGCGGTTCCAGCAAAACAACAAGATCGGCAGAGCCCAGCGCAACGTCGCGCATCACTACGATCTGGGCAATGATTTCTACAGGCTCTTCCTCGACGAGGATATGCAGTATTCCTGCGCGTTCTTCGAAACCGAGAACGATACGCTGGAAGAAGCGCAGCGCAACAAACAGCGTTTGATCGCCGCAAAAATGAACCTTCAACCGGGCGACAAGATCCTCGATATCGGCAGCGGATGGGGCGGGATGGCGCTTTACCTCGCAACGCTCGAAGACATCGAGGTGTTGGGCGTGACACTGTCGAAGGAGCAATGTGCGCTGGCGAACGAAAGGGCCCGAGATGCGGGCTTATCCGATCGCGTCCGTTTCGAACTCCGCGACTACCGTGAGCTTGACGAAAAGTTCGACAGCATCGTTTCCGTCGGCATGTTCGAGCATGTCGGCGTCCGCCATTACCCGGA
>CAYLTU010000491.1:0-2930 GCA_964386465.1 uncultured Rhodospirillaceae bacterium | reverse complement strand
GTTACCCATGTCTCCGGTCTACTCTGTTACCTATGTCGCCGGTTCGGACCACCTCTATCCTCCCCCCTCAAGGGGGAGGAGAAAATTGTAATGAGACGTTAGTAAATCCCTTCCCCCTTGAGGGGGGAAGGTTAGGATGGGGGTGGAAACGTCGACGATGCGAACGTTGCTCGTCGATTAGCAACGGACAACGGGGAGACAACCGGCCATGCCCTCTGAAACGACCCTCATCCTGCGCAACGGATCGCTCTTGGACACCCGCGCCGGCGCGATCGTCGGCCAGCGCGACGTGGTGGTCGAGGACGGCCGCATCGCCGAGGTCTCGGAGACCGCGGCCGCCCGCCCTGGTGCCACGGAAATCGATCTCGGCGGCCGCACACTGATGCCGGGCCTGTGCGACGCGCATGTCCATGTCATCGCCTCGACCGCCAGTTTCCCGCAGCTGCTGACCTGGTCGCCGCTCTACACCGGCGCGCGGGCGAGCGAGCTGCTGCGCGACATGATCGACCGCGGCTTCACCACGGTGCGCGATTGCGGCGGGGCCGATTTCGGGCTCGCCCGGGCGGTCGACGAGGGGCTGGTGGACGGCCCGCGCATCCTCTACGCCGGACACGCGATATCCCAGACCGGCGGGCATGGCGACATGCGCGGGCCCGGCGAGAATTGGGACGAGTGCTGCTGCTGCGCCGGCCTGGGCGTGATCGCGGACGGCGTGCCGGACGTGCGCCGCGCCTGCCGCGAGGAAATCCGCAAGGGCGCCGATTTCATCAAGATAATGGGGTCTGGCGGCGTCTCCTCGCCGACGGACCGGATCTCGAGCACGCAGTTCGCCGACGAGGAAGTCCGCGCCGCCGTCGAGGAGGCCGAGGCGGCCGAACTGTATGTCGCCGCCCATGTCTACACCGCGCGCGCCGCCAACCGGGTGCTGCGCGCGGGCGTACGCTCGATCGAGCACGGCAACCTGATCGACACCGAGACCTTCGACCTGCTGCGGGAAAACGATGCCTTCCTGGTCCCGACCATGGCGACCTACCAGGCGCTGGTGACCGAGGGCGTCGAAGCGGGCATGCCGGCCGACATGGTGGCGAAGGTGCACGACGTGTTCGAGGCCGGCAAGGAAACCGCGGCCAAGGCGCACGCGCACGGCGTAAGGATGGTCTTCGGCACCGACCTGCTGGGCACCATGCAGCGCCACCAGCTGAGCGAATTCACCATCCGCAGCGCCTTCCAGACCCCGGCGGAGACGATCCGCTCGGCCACCGTGACGGCGGCGGAACTGTTCGGCGAAACGGGCGAGACCGGCGAGATCATGGAAGGGGCGCGGGGGGATATGATCGTGCTCGACGGCGACCCGCTGGCCGATATCGGGGTGATGCAGGACCCGGAGCGGTATTTGAAGCTGGTGGTGAAGGGCGGGGCGGTTTTCAAGAACGCGCTCGCCTGACCGCATGGAATTTTGCCGAGGAACCGGCGGTTTGGATCGATAGGGGGACGGATGACCCAGGACGATCGACGCATCGCCCCAACGCAGTCGGATTTCATCGCCGCGGGCTCGGTTCCCATCGAGGCGGTAAGCGCCCTCGAAGGCGCGCGCGAGACGGGCGGCATCGGCATCCGGCCGGTGATGGTCGGTGCGGATTCCATGCTGATGGAAGTGCACCGCAAAAAGGGGCTGGTCGATCCCGAACACAGCCATGACGACCACGAATCCATCTGCTATTTGGTGAGCGGCAGAATGCGCGTGGTGATCGCCGGCGAAAGTTTCATCGCCGAATCCGGCGACAGCTGGATCCATCGCGCCGGCGTGCGCCACTATCACGAGACGCTGGAAGACAGCGTCCAGCTTGAAGTCAAATCGCCACCGCGAAAGCCCTGGAGCTGACCTCTTCCCGGACGGCGAAGTGAATGCGGTAATGCATGAACTGACCCCAATGTTCCATGGAACCGCCTCACGGCTAGAGGGAAGGTCTCCCGCCGCCGCGACGCTATAGCCGCTTGGCGAATGGTGCGCCACGGGCCAATCTCATCGCACCGCAGTCAAACTGGAGATCGGGAATCATTGTCATGACTTATGAATGCTTCGATGTAAACGTCGCCGACCATGTCGCCGTGGTCACCATGGACCGCGCGCCGGTCAACGCTCAGAACAGGCGCTTTCGCGACGAGATCATCGCGATATTCGACCAGCTTAGCGATAGCGATGAGGCGCGGGCGATCATTCTGACAGGTGCGGGAAAGGTCTTTTCGGCGGGCGCCGATTTAAAGGAGCGTCGCGGAATCGACGCCGAGGCCGGTTACTACCGCCAGCACAACCGCGTCACCCGCGAGAGTTTTTACGCGATACTCGAATGCGAAAAACCGGTCATCGGCGCGATCAACGGTCCCGCTTTGGGCGCAGGCTTGGCGCTTGCCGCGTGTTGCGACATTCTGGTCGCTTCGGAAAATGCCGTGCTCGGCATGCCCGAAATCGACGTTGGTCTCATGGGCGGCGCCAAGTACGTCAACATGCTATTCCCCCGTTCGAAGGCGCGCCGGATGCTGCTGACCGGCCAGCGGGTCGATGGCCGCGAACTCTACCGTATGGGCGTCGTGGAGGCCTGCGTGGCGCGGGACGATCTAATCGGCGCGGCATTGGATATCGCCAGAGAGATCGCCTCGAAAAGCCCGCTCGCGGTCAAGGTGACCAAGCAGGCCCTCAATACGACCGACAATCTCGGCCTGCGTGACGGCTACCGTTACGAGCAAGACCTGACCGTCGCCATGTCCGACACGCACGACGCCAAGGAGGCGCAGGCCGCTTTCGTCGAAAAGCGCGAACCCGTATTCACCGGGAGCTAGCGATCATCCGCGGCGAACAGAGGTGCGGCCTGGAATAAAAGGGACACGGTGTAATTGCGCTACGTTGGTCACTCTCCGGGTTTAAGTTTCGA
>CAYLTU010000490.1:0-2941 GCA_964386465.1 uncultured Rhodospirillaceae bacterium | reverse complement strand
CCAAGATCGTCCAGCGCGCGGGTGATCTGCAGATAGCCTTCCGTCTTGCAGTTGAAGTTGAGGTCGAGGTGGATGCCTATATCCGGGCCGGCGCCCTCGCGGAACGCTTCGAGCTGCTCACGCAAGCCGTCGATGATGGGTTTCTCGACGTTCAGTTCCGGCCCGCCGCCGCCGCGCGCGAAGCCCGGCATGTAGAGGCCGGGATTGCGGTCCCACATAAAAATATTCGTTTTCAACGCCTTGTATCCGGAGTCCTTCACGCGGCGGCCCAGCGCGACGACATCGTCGAGCGAGCGCATGCGCTCAAGCCCCATCGCTTCCGAGGCGCTGTCGTTCATCAGGTATGTGCCGCAATGCGACCAGTACAGTTTCATCCGGTCGCGCACCGCACCGCCAAGCAACTGGTAGACCGGCACGCCCAGCGCCTTGCCCGTGATATCCATCATGGCGTTCTCGATCGCCGCGATGGCCTGCTGGTTGATGCCGCCCGGCGCCTGCCGGGTCATGGCGTAAAGCTGCTGGCTGACCGGTTCGTGCGCACGCGGGTCGCTGCCGACGATTGCCGTCACCAGAGCCTCGATCACGCCGGTCAGCCCTTTGCTGCCGTAGCTCTCGTTGTACTCGGCAATACCGGTCAGGCCTTCGTCGGTCTGCAATTTCAGAAACGAGAAGTTCCGCCAACCCGCGCCGCAATGCAGCGTTTCACAGCCGGTGATTTTCATGACTGTAATCCTACTCCTAAAAACTGACCAAAACGGCACCGTCAAGATAACTGTTTTCGAACCAACTTGAAGATAGAGCACTCTTCTACTTGGTGGATTCTGACCGATTGAAACTATTCATTGGTGGGTCATATTACTAGTCGATAACTGTAGATATCGATGTGACGACCGGCTAGGTTCGGCGCGGCTCGTTTCCCGAATTATCCGGTGGAATTTATGCGTGTACAGCTGATCCGGTATCACGATGTTGGCAACGTAAATACGCGGTTGGCGCAGAGTCTTAACAAGCGGCAGGGCGTGTTGCCGCCGCTCGGGATCGCCTACATCGCCTCGGCCCTCGAAGCGGCGGGCCACATCGTTGATTTGATCGATGCCATCGCGTTGGCGCTGTCCAAAGAAGAGGTTCAAACCCGCATCCGGGACTTCGCACCGGACATGGTCGGCGTCACGGCCATGACTCCAACAATACGGGGGGCGCTCGAAGCCGCGCAACTTGCCAAAGATGAAGGGGCGATGACGGTAGTCGGCGGCGTGCATATGTCGATCTTCCCGCACGAAACATTGCGCTACCCGCAGGTAGATTTCGGGATCGTCGGCGAAGGCGAACACACGATTGTCGAGTTGTGCGACGCGCTGGAGCGTGACGGGACGTTCAGCTCTATCCCTGGTGTCTGCTACAAGAAGCCGGACGGCGAAATCGTCGTCGGTCTGCCACGGATCGTCGACGACGTTTCCAGCCTGCCCTGGCCGGCCTACCATCTGCTACCGATGGAGAGATACTCCTCGATAATCGGCCAGAGCCCCGTCACGACCATGATGGGGTCGCGCGGCTGTCCCTATAAGTGCGGCTTCTGCTTCAAGACGCCGTCGGACAAGAAGTACCGGACCAGGGACGTGACCCAGATCGTCGATGAGATCGAGTTCGTTATCGACAGGTACGGCGTCAGGGAGGTCATGTTCTACGACGATATCATGCCGCCAAAATACGCCGGGGCGCTTTCGCGCGAAATCATCGACCGCAACGTGAAAATCAAGTGGCAAACGCCGCAGCGCGTCAATCTGGTCGATCCGGAGTTGCTCGAATTGATGGCACAAGCCGGCTGCCACATCCTGCGCTACGGGGTCGAGCAAGGCGACCCGGAGATGATGCGGTATGTTGAGAAGAAAACCCATCTGCCGCAGGTAAAATCGGCCTTCGATTGGGCCAAGAATGCGGGTATCGATACCTTCGCCTACTTCATCATCGGCTATATCAACGAGACCGAGAAGACGATGAGGGCGACCATCGATCTGGCCAAGGAACTGGATCCGCGCTACGTGATGTTCACCAAGGCCGTGCCGCTGCCGAACACGCCATTGATGTTCGAAGCCGTAAAACAGGGATTTGTCGATTCGGACTATTGGACCCGGTTCACGCTCGGCGAGGCGCTACCCGCGATCCCTCCCCTCGTCCCGAATGCCGACAAGTGGGTCAAGAAAGCCTACCGAGAATTTTATTTGCGGCCACAGAAGATTGTTAATCAGGCGCTTAGCATCCGCAACGTGAGCGACCTTCGAAAAAACATCGATGGATTCATCGGCGTCATGGATTTCAAGATGCGCGATGATGACTTCACTGTCGTGAAATCGGACGTATACTCGCAACAGACCCACTAACCCTTTCACCGCCCGTTGCGCCTGGGTTTCAAGGCGGCCCGACGAATGAAAGCGGTATAACGACAAGTGTTCCGAAAGCCGCCCCGTTGAAAAATTACCCCATCATTGAGATCCTGCGGATACAGCACTGGATCAAGAACCTCGCGGTATGGGTTCCCGTCGGTCTAACGCCTGCCGCGTTCTCGGCAACGACGGCCCTGCAGCTCGGGCTCATGTTTCTTTCATTTTGTGCCGTCGCGAGCGCCGTCTACGTCATCAACGACTACGCCGACCGCGACTCGGATGCGAACCATCCGGTCAAGAAAAACCGCCCCATCGCGCGCGGTGCTATCCGGAAGAGCACCGCCGTCATATTGATTGCCATACTCGTCTTCGTTGGGTTCGGGCTCGCGATTGCCGTCGGGAATATAGCAACCCTGGCCCTGGTCGCGGCCTACTTCGCCATCAACATCGCCTACTCGTTCTGGCTCAAGAAGTTCCCGATCATCGATGTCGGAATCATATCATGCGGTTTCATATTGCGCATGGAAACCGGCCTGCAGTTAACCGACGTCGACCCCAGC
>CAYLTU010000489.1:0-2955 GCA_964386465.1 uncultured Rhodospirillaceae bacterium | reverse complement strand
GCTCGCGCGTCTGCGGCATCGGACCGTCCGCCGCACTCACCACCAAAATCGCGCCGTCCATCTGCGCCGCGCCCGTGATCATGTTCTTCACGTAATCAGCATGGCCAGGACAATCCACATGCGCGTAATGGCGGTTAGCCGTCTCATATTCGACATGCGCCGTGTTGATCGTGATACCGCGCGCCTTCTCCTCAGGCGCCTTGTCGATCGACGCGTAGTCCGTGAACTCGGCCCCGCCGCTCTCAGCCAAAACCTTCGTGATCGCCGCCGTCAGCGTCGTCTTGCCGTGGTCAACGTGACCGATCGTACCGACATTGCAGTGCGGCTTCGTCCGCTCGAATTTCGCTTTCGCCATGCTTCCGTTCCCTTAGTCCTGTATCTCTCGCGTCGCGACAGAAACGATCTTTCCGTTCGTTCTCTTCCCCGTCCTTGCGCTGTCCGGCTTGCGCCAGCGCAACGCGACGTAAGAAGCTATGGAGCGGGTGATGGGAATCGAACCCACACAACCAGCTTGGAAGGCTGGGGCTCTACCGTTGAGCTACACCCGCGGGTGGACCCGCTATTTCCTCTTCGTCTCCGCTATCGATCCGAAACAATCGATAAAAGCCAGCCCGGGCATGCCCGACTGGCTCTGTGTCCGCCCCGCGCCTGCAACACGTCATCACGCGCGCTTGGTGGAGGGGGTTGGATTCGAACCAACGTAGGCATAGCCAACGGGTTTACAGCCCGTCCCTTTTAACCACTCAGGCACCCCTCCCTCGACGCGAATAAACGGCCGTCGCGACGGCGTGCGAACTATGTTTATTTGTTCCCGGTTGTCAACGATTAAAAGACGCACAAATCCACGCTTCCGCCTCACTTTGTGACAAGTCTGCGGAAAGCGCCGATTGCGTCTGTTTCCAGTCCTGTATTAATAAGGAAAGCAATGGCAAAACGCAAGACAACCCATCGCGGACCCGCACGCCGAAAATCCGCGTCGCCGCCGTCCGGAAACCCGCAAGATAACGGCGAGTGGATTTATGGCTGGCACGCGGTTCACGCGGCTCTCGACAACCCCCGCCGAAGCGCCGGTAGGCTTGTCGCGACACCCGAAGCGGCGGACCGCCTACGCAAGGAATTACCGGCCTCGCAGCCCGAGATTCTCGAACGGGGACGGTTGGATGACATTTTGCCACAGGCAGCCGTCCATCAAGGAATTGCCCTGTTTGCCCCGGTTCTGCCTGAAACCGCGATCGAGGACCTGCTCAGCGAGACCCCGCCCGGCGCGATCGTCGTCGTGCTCGACCAGGTCACCGACCCCCACAATGTCGGCGCCGTGTTGCGCAGCGCGGCAGCGTTCGGCGCGATCGGCGTGATGGTTCAGGATCGCAGCGCCCCGCCGTCGGGCGGCGCTTTGACGAAATCGGCAAGCGGCGCCCTCGACATCGTTCCCCTGGTCCGCGTCACCAATCTGGCGCGCGCGCTGGAATTGCTCGCGGAGGCCGGATTCTGGCGCATCGGTTTCGACGGCGACGCCGCAAAGACGCTGGCCGACGCCCCTCTCGACGGCAAGATCGCCCTCGTACTCGGTGCGGAGGGCGGCGGCCTGCGCCGGCTTACCCGCGAAGCTTGCGACCATCTGGTGCGAATCGAGGCACCGGGCGCCCTGCAGACGCTGAACGTCTCCAACGCCGCCGCGATCGCGCTCTACGAGACGGTCCGTCGTAACCAAGCGAAGGATTAGACCGCCATGATCGGCAACCAACGCCACCTGTTCGATATTCCGGAATCCGTTACGTATTTGAACTGCGCGTCGCAGTCCCCCTTGCTCCGCGCCTCCGTTACCGCCGGCGAGAAAGGCGTCTCGCGAAAGGCCCATCCCTGGGGCTCGATGCGCGAGGATGCGGCCCGGGAAGCGGAGGAAGCGCGCGCCCTGTTTGCCCGCCTGATAGGTGCGACCGCGGACGACATCGCCCTCGTTCCCGCGACCAGCTACGGCATGGCCGTGGCGGCCGCCAATCTCGACGTCGGAGGGGGCCAGGAAATCCTCGTGCTTCAGGAACAGTTCCCGTCCAACTACTACGCTTGGCATCACTTGGCCGAAACACGCAAGGCACGGATCGTCGCCGTTCGCCGGCCGGACGATGGCGACTGGACATCCGCCGTGCTGTCTCATATCGGCGTCGATACGGCGATCGCAGCGTTGCCGCCCTGCCACTGGACGGACGGCAGCCGGCTCGACCTGGAAACGATCGGCGCGGCCTGTCGGTCAGTCGGCGCGGCGCTGGCCATCGACGGCACGCAGTTCGTCGGCGCGGCGCCGTTCGACGTCGAGTCGGTACAACCCGATTTCATGGTCTGTTCCGGCTATAAATGGTTGCTGTGCCCTTATTCCCTGGCGTTCCTGTATGTCGCCCCGCACCGGCAAACGGGAGTTCCTATCGAGTTCCACGCCGCGGCCCGCAGAGGCGGTCGCAGCGCGTCCGGATACGCCCTGGACTACGTCGACACCGCGCGCCGCTTCGATATGGGCGAACGCAACAATTTTATTTCTTTGCCGATGGCTGTCGCAGCGCTGACGCAACTCAACGACTGGACACCGCAAAGCGTCGCGTCCGGTTTGGCGCCTTTGATCCAACAGGTCGCCGACGGCGCGGTTGAACGCGGCTACCAAGTCCCGCCTGCCGCGCACCGGGTGTCGCATTTTATCGGCCTGCGCGCCGAGACGCCGACAGCGAACGATCTCGTCGACCGGTTCGCGGCGGAAGGCGTGTATATCAGCCTGCGCGGCGGCGGCATCCGCGTGAGCCCGCACCTGTTCGCAGACGGCTTCGACATAGACCGGTTCTTCGACGTTCTCGACCGCCATCGCGGCAATTAGGTGCGGCCCGCGTTTCTGTTGGTCTCCAGGAAAGGGTTTTGATATGGTCCGCGCGCTGCCGCAGTAGCTCAGTTGGCAGAGCAGGGGTTTTGTAA
>CAYLTU010000488.1:0-2986 GCA_964386465.1 uncultured Rhodospirillaceae bacterium | reverse complement strand
TCCTCCCATGAAAAAGCCCGCCGCGGCGGGGCCGGGCGGGCGCAGTTCGAACTGATGGCGTGTTTGTACGAAATCGTGGTGGAATAAACAACAACACGGATCGAGGGGTTTGCGGACCGGGAGCGGCTCGGAAGACAGGCAAACAGCCCGCTTTTTCAAGGATGTAATTACATGCAGGCCTGTGTTATACAGAGTGCATGAGTGATCTCGATATGCGCCAAGATGGACCGGAAGACATGATCAGGCCTGCGGAACCTTCGCGGGACCCTGAGTATCTGGCATGGCGCGAAGCCAAAATTCGCGGTGCTCTCGAAGCGGCCCGCGCCGCCCCGGAGCGAAGCGTCCCACAGCGTGAGGTTTGGAAGAAATTCGGCCTTGAATATTAATTTCACGCCGGAGGCCATTGCCGACCTAAACGCCATTCACGGCTACATCGCACAAGACAACGCGCGCGCCGCCGATAGCGTCATTCAGCGCATCTTGCAGGCCGTCGCTGTGCTTGAAAATTTTCCCCTGTTGGGCCGTCCCGGCCAGGTCGAAGAAACACGGGAATTCTCGATATCCAACCTGCCCTATTTTGCGGTCTACGAGATCGCCGATGAAACCCGCATAGAGATCATCGCCATCATGCATACCGCCCGGCAATATCCGTCGGAAGGGGCGCCATGAATGTTGAAATCCCAAAACCTGTCGTCCCGCACTTGATGCGGGACCCGGTGTGCGCCGGAAATCCATATTTCTCGCCGGCCCGTCAGGATGGCGCGCCGCCTGGACCCCAATCGCAAGCGGGGTGACGGTGCGCGGCGGTGGGGTACGCCGTAAACCGGCGACCCGATCTAGCCAGCCGGAACGCCGCCCCGGTATACTCGGCCAGCGCATCAACAGGGAGAGCACCGACCATGGGCGTCATCGGCATCGAAGAGATATTCCTGCAGGTCAAGAACATGGAGAAGTCGATCGATTTCTACCACGGCATCCTCGGCATCCCGACCGACAAGCGGGACGACGAGAAGATCTACCTGCAGATGGAGCGCGGCCATCTGGTCCTGCAGATCGAAGACCACACCGGTTTGCACCAGGGCGGCGGGCCGATGCATTTCGCGTTGACCGTGACCGAGGAAACCTTCGACGAGATCGTCGCCAAGTTCGAGGGCAGCCGGATGTTCACGCGCGGGCCGTACGGCGAACGGGGCGAACGCCGGGCGCTGTTCATGATGGACCCGGACGGCAACGAGACCGAGGTCAACACCCGCTACCTGTACGGCGTGCCGAAGCGCGACTGACGCGGAACCGGAAAACGCGCCCCGTGTCCCGGGAATATCCCGACCGGCCGATCGTCGGCGTCGGCGTCGTCGTCTGGCGCGGCGACGAGCTGCTGCTGATCCAGCGCGGCAAGCCGCCCCGGATCGGCAGCTGGAGCCTGCCCGGCGGCATGCAGGAGCTGGGCGAGGTGGTGCGCGAGACGGCGGCGCGCGAAGTGCGCGAGGAGACCGGCGTCGAAATCGACGTGACCCATCTGATCGACGTGGTCGACACCATCACCCGCGACGATGACGGCCGCGTCCGCCTGCAGTACACGCTGGTCGATTTCGCCGCCGAATGGCGGTCCGGCGAGGCGGTCGCCGGGTCGGACGCCGCGGGCGCGCGTTGGATCCACCCGGACGAACTGGGCCCGCTCAAGCTGTGGAAGGAAACCCTGCGCATCATCGAGATGTCGGCGGCGAAACGGTAGGCCCGGATATGACCCTTTTGATTTTCGATTGCGACGGGGTGCTGGTCGACAGCGAGGTGCTGTTCAACCGGATCGCAGCCGAAGAATTCACTTCATGCGGCGTGCCGATGGATACCGAGACGGCGATCGCCCGCTTCACCGGCATCAGCGCGCCGAACATGATCGCGATCGTCGAGGCGGAAACCGGGATCGTCATTCCGGACGATTTCGCCGTGCGCTGCCGCGCCCGGGCGAACGATGTGTTCGATTCGGAACTGCAGGCGATCGCCGGCATCGACGAGGTTTTGGCGCGGATCACGCCGCGCCGCTGCGTCGCCTCCTCGTCTTCGCCGGCCCGCATCCGCCGCTCGCTGAACTCGACCGGCCTCGCCCGGCACTTCGCCGACGAGACCATCTTCAGCGCGGCGATGGTCGCGCGCGGCAAGCCCGCCCCCGACCTGTTCCTGCACGCCGCCGAGACGATGTCGGCCGGGCCCGGCGACTGCGTCGTGATCGAGGACAGCCAGCCGGGCGTCGAGGCGGCGGTGGCCGCGGGCATGACGGTGCTGGGGTTTACGGGCGCAAGCCATATCCGCGACGGCCACTCGGGCCGGCTGCTAGAGACGGGCGTGGACCGGGTCTTCGGCGACATGACGGAACTGCCGGCGCTGCTGGAAGATATTGCGGCGGGGTAGTGCCACCTTTGTTCCCCGGCCTCCGAGCCGGGGTCCAGCCCCGAAACAAACGTCAGCGCCGACTGGATCCCGGCTCCGCGGCGCTTTGCGCCTTGTCCGGGACACGCGGCTTTGCGGTATCGCTAGATACGCGGAACGACAGTTCTCTCCATCTCGTTCCCCGGCCTCCGAGCCGGGGTCCAGCCCCGAAACAAACGTCAGCGCCGACTGGATCCCGGCTCCGCGGCGCTTTGCGCCTTGTCCGGGACACGCGGCTTTGCAGTATCGCTAGATACGCGGAACGACAGTTCTCTCCATCTCGTTCCCCGGCCGCAGCGGGCATTCCGGCCCCCAATTAGCGTCCACCCCCACCCTAACCCTCCCCCCTCGATGGGGAGGGAATAACGCGTTGATATGGCATGTTTTCCCTTCCCCCCCTGTGGGGGAGGGTTAGGGTGAAACGATGTCGGTTGCAGTTTTTTGCAGAGGTCTCCTCAAGGGTGAGGGAAAATCGAGGCGGGTCAGGGTCAAAACCTCCTCCCCCTCGAGGGGGGAGGATTGAGGTGGTCCGAACCGGCGACATAGGTAACAGAGTAGACCG
>CAYLTU010000487.1:0-2998 GCA_964386465.1 uncultured Rhodospirillaceae bacterium | reverse complement strand
ACGCCGAAATTCGCGCAATTGGCCTGAAAATCCGTATTCTTCACGACCGACTAAAGCATCCCATCGGCAAACGCGGGAATTCCGCTTACTCGAAACGACGGCTTCCGATCAGGCGTCTGCCCGTCGCTTCATATACGTCCGAGACCGAGTGTAATCCGAAAGTCGGCAGCTTGAGGTCTGGTGTCGAAGGCTTTCCTGACGTGGTGGCAGCATGGCGGCGACAGCGGGTTTCGCGATCACGCCCGGTTCCGGGAATTTTCAGACGTTAAACCGCTGAAAGCCGACATCGCTGCGGACATGTCGGATGTTGAAGGAACTACGGTCGTGCTCCGGCCTAGGCTGCGACGCTTAATATAGCCATAACTCACTGCAGCATTTCGCTGTGGACATCGTGAGCGCGAAGCAGGTCGCCTGTAAATTGGCATCTCCAGTGTGCGGCTATCCCGTAGGCGCCTTGTCCTTCCATTTTTCCGGCCGCAATGCCATTTGCACGAGCCCTTCCATATCGGCGGCTTCTTCGGCCGGGAAGTTGAGCTCCACGGTGATGCCGTTCGGGTCGCGCATGAAAATCTGGTAGAGATCTTGCTTGCTTGCCTGCTGCTCGAGATAGGTCACGCCCCTTTCCTTTAAACGATCGGTCATCTCGATGCGATTGGCGGCGCGGAAGGCGATGTGGTGAATCGGCCGGCCGCCCTGCGCGATCTCTTCCGGCGTCGCATTCGGGCCGGAGGTGGGCCGCGGTTCATCGTCCGGGCGCGGCGGCGCAATGTGGATGACGTCGCGGTCGCCCAAATAGAGCCAGGTGACCTCGACATCGGCGCCGAAATCCGGGTGCGGGCCTTTCTCGAATCCGAGATTGTCGATGTACCACTTCACCGTCACCTCGTAATCTTGGGCGACGACGAGAAAATGTTCGAGATGCGAAATCGCCATGGGTCGGTCCTCCGCCGCGGGCGCTACTGGCTTGAGCCGGGATTTCCCGCGTAAGGGCGTCCCAGCCGGGAAAGTGTAGTTCGGACCGGCTTTACCGACAAACAGCTCGCTTCCGAAGGTCGCCCGAAGACCGATCCGGTCCAAAGAGGACCGATTGGCGGCCACCGCGGCGCCAATCCAAGCTTGTGTGCCGCCGGATTGGCCCCCTCAACCGTCTTGCGTCGGTGGCGGGGTCAGGCCGCCCGGCACCATGGCGCTCAGGGCTCGCGTGATACCGTCCGGGCTCGCGCCGGCGTCCTCCAGGCGGGTCCGACGCCTGACCGCGGCCCTGATGACTTTGGAGCCGAGGTAGCGAACGGGCTCCGGCGGCAGAAATACCGTCGGCTTGTCGCGCAGGACCAACGGGGTCTCCGACCATTCGTCCTTTCGGTCCAGCGCCAGGGACGCGAGGATGCGCCCGCCGGTGTAGGACGGCCCGACGCCGTTGCCGTTATAGCCGTGGCCGTAGGCGATCCTCGGACAGTCATGCAGCCGGCCGAAATAGGGCATGCCGCTCGCGGTCCGGCTGGCGGGTCCTTGCCAGGCGGCGGCGATCGGGACGCTTTCGAGCTCAGGGTACAGGCGAACGATGCGGTCGCGGACTTCCCGGCTTCTTTCGCTCTTCGTATCGAAGCGATCGCCGACCCGGCCGGCGAACGGGATCTTGCCGCCGCCCTTGCCCAGGCTCAGGCGCCCGTCCGGGGTGGTGCGGTAATAGTCCACCCCCAACCGCGAATCCGAGATCGCCATCCCGTCGTTATAGCCGATGCGCGCGAGCAGCTCGGGGACCGGCTCGGTGATGACCGCGTCGACGCCGATCGGCAACAGGGCGCGGCGAAAGTCCGGCAGCTCGTGCGCCCAGGCATTGAGCGCGAGCACGACGCTCGAAGCCGTGACCGATCCACGCGCGGTGCGGACGACCGGCTCGGGGCTCCGGATCAGCTCGGTCATGGGGCTTTGCTCGTGGATGACGACGCCGCGTTCGACGGCGACCCGGGCCAGCCCGCGCGCGAGCTTTGCCGGCTGAAGCGTGGCGATGCCGGCTTCGAACACGCCGCTCAGATGCAGTCGCGACCCGGAGCGCCGCTGAACTTCCTCGCGCGACAGCGTCTCGAAGGGATGCAGCCCATGGGAGTCCAGGATATCGATGGTCGGCCCCCACGCCTCGAACTGCGCCGGATTGGTGGCCGTCCAGAGCCAGCCGTCCAGGCGATATTCCGCGTCGATCCGTTGCTCTTCGCAGAACGCGCCGATGCGCTTCACCCCATCGGCGAACGCGCGCAAAAGGCGCACGCCCTCCTGAGCGCCGGCCAACGGCAGAACCCCCGTAGCCTTGCTCATCCAGCTCATGCAGAAGCCGCCGTTGCGGCCGCTGGCGCCACTGCCGCACAGATCCCGTTCGATAATGACGACCCGGACGGATGGGTCCTGTTCGGTGATGTGCAGCGCTGTCCAAAGACCGGTGAAACCGCCGCCGACGATACACACGTCAGCGGTAATGTCCTGCTCGAGCACGGAGGCGGCGGGCGGCACCTCGTGCAAGGCTTGCCTTAACCAATAGGAGCGGTGCGGCTCGGACACGTCGGGAAGTCTCCAATCAACGGTTGATCCAGAGATTGTCTCAGGCTGGTCCCGTCATGGCGGGCCAGTCGGGCTCAATGGTTACGCCCTGAAGGTAACGGCGGACGAGTTTAACGGATTGGGGCACGGTGCTCTACAGAAGCGTCTAATGGCAGATTCAGGTCATTTTTCCCCGTCAAACGGCCTTAGGCGTCACGCCCCCAGCCAAAAAAATCCAGATGAAAATCCGCTGAAAGCCGACATCACTACGCCGATGTCGGATGCCAGGGGGAACAGCGGAAGTCTATTTGGATCGTCGCGAGTTCGCTTCCTACCCGAGAGCCGGCGTTCGCTCATTCTTCTCTCGACACGGTTAGACGGCGAATTTTTGCTGATTAGCCTCCTTTCGACGAAGCCCCTAGTATAGCCGTAACTTAACTCTGGGGCGGGCGTGAAGATGACCCGT
>CAYLTU010000486.1:0-3017 GCA_964386465.1 uncultured Rhodospirillaceae bacterium | reverse complement strand
AAATCTCAACAGTCTCGGCAGTACGGAGATTGGGGAGATTTCCGAAACAGGTGAGGCGGGACGGGGCCGCAGCACCGCCATGGCGCATAAGCGCAACCCCCGCGCCGCGGAGTTCATGGAGGCGGTGGCGCGGCTGGGGCGCCAGCGCGCGATGGGCATGATCGAAGTGGCGGGACAGGAACATGACCGCTGCGGCGGCACTTGGATCGCGGAATGGATGCTTTTGCCGGAAACCTTCCTGCTGACGTCAGGCGCGCTGCAATGGGGCGTGGATTTGATCCAAAGGCTGGAAGTGCACGCGGACAGGATGAGATCGAATGTCGATATGCTCAATGGTCTGGCGCTCACGGAGCGTTTCACCCTGGAGTTGGCGAAACGGATGAACAAGTTCGAAGCGCGGGAGATTCTCGACGTGGCGAGCGCCGAAACGCGAGCGTCCGGTCTACCGCTCGCGGATGTTTTGGCCAACATGCCGGAAGTCTCCGCCGTGCTGAGCTCGGAGGAGATCGCGGCTTTGTCCCAACCGGAAACCTATGTCGGCGCGGCGCCGGAAATCGTCGATAATGTATTGCGCGCCGCCCGGCGCCATGATGCGCGCAATTGAACCTGTCGGGATTGGTTGTGTGCTTCTGCCACCTAGTTGGGAAAGTAAGAATGGACCTATTGGCTGAAGCCCGATTAGTTCAAAACGATGGTCCTGGGCGAATTGACCAATCGCTAGTTCGCTTTCTCCCAGCTCCCATCGGGGTTTCGACAAGCGGTGCCTTTAGCATTCTCGACCTTGCCGCCGATGACCGTGCTGACCAGATACTCCCGGCAATCCTGCCCGCCGCTGTTCTTGAAAGTTGAGGTCGGCGTAACATTGTAATTTGTCCCGTGATCTGGATCTTTCCAGGCAATTGGGGAACCGGTTGGCACTCTTTCGAGGATTTGCCCGATGCAGGTTTGGTCGATTTGATCCATCGCCTTTCCAATCGTGCTGCCGATAAGCGAACCGACGATCGCACCGCCGATGGTGGCGAGTATTTTGTTTTCGCCGTCGACCAGCTTTGATCCCGCTACACCCCCCGCGGCCGCGCCCAGAACGGCGCCCAAGGTTTCACGATCGCACCGACCAATTCCGGTGCTCGATACGGCAATCAGCCGCGTCGGTGAAAACTCTCGGATCGGACTTTCTTGCGTCACCTTGTACCGATATTTGGCGCGGTAACCGTGCGCCGGCGCCCAGGGCGGTGGAGCGCCGCGCGAAACCGGTGCCTTTCCCTTCCTTCTTACGGTTTTGCTGATAACACCTTTTTTCGGGCCCTTGACGTGGCCCGGTTTGTGGTGCGCCTGTACCGATGGGCTCCATATTAGAAAGGCCGAGACGATGGTGATAACGATGGATCGGTTGAATGTGTAAAGCATTTCCAATTTCATTTGATTGCCTATTGTTCGGTATATCGTTTTGCGTTGCTCCGGGGCTTTTTAATACTGGTTTAGTTTCCGTGCGATTGGCGCTAGATGCGGACTTTGTCGACATAGGTCCAATCGATTTCTACACCAAAACCGGGATCGTCGTTTAGATGAACCATACCATCGCGGACTTCCACGGATTTGGTATAGAGGTGGTGCTGGACCGGGTGGCGGTCGTGTCCACCATGAGACTCGGCGCCGAACGCCCCCTCGCCGAAAGCGGACACCAGATGGCCATGGATTTGAGGTGCGGTGTGCGGCGCAATCAGAATGCCTTTCTGCTCGGCAAAGTTGGCGATCCGCGGCGACTCCGTGAAGCCTGCGTGGCGCGTTGAATCGAACTGCACGTACTTCAACGCGCCGGAGTCGATGAAATCGCGGATCGTAAACCGTGTCCATTCCCGCTCTCCATGCGCCAGCGGAATCGGTGACGCATTTGCGAGACGGACATAGTCGGCGCAATATCGGCAAACTTTGTTCAAATTTACAATGTTCAATTTTCCATAGTATCGTAAGTTGATATTCTCGCGTGCCGGTATGCAAGTCGAACTGCACGGAAATTTTTTACGTGTGATAACTTGATTACCGCGATAATTTATCCAAATGACTCAGTTCCGATTAACAAATTGCAAGCATTCTGTTTTATAGTGCTCGCAGTCATCATGATTAAAACTTCAAAAAGGATAGGGGAAAATGTCAATAGACGAAAGCGCTCTCACCAAGGGGCAACTGCGCAAGTTGAATGCGTTGCGGAAATCAGTCGGCGACGACTTGGCGCAAGACGTATTCGCGAAGTGGCACAA
Organism: uncultured Rhodospirillaceae bacterium; assembly: GCA_964386465.1. Lineage (GTDB taxonomy): Bacteria > Pseudomonadota > Alphaproteobacteria > UBA8366. The sequence goes on along the minus strand of CAYLTU010000486.1, from coordinate 759 downwards.
GCGCCAGTCCAAAGCAACTAGCGTCGAAAAGAGTGACCCGGTCGCCGAGAAGCTGGTCGCGGCATTGTCGAAATTGGAAAAAGACCCGGGATTTCGTTTGGGAAATCAGGGGTATACTGTGCGCCGTGCACGCGGTAAGGGCGCTTCCGGTTTTGTCGTAACGAAGAACGATAAATCCTAGCAGCATGCCCATGGGCTTGGGTCGGCATCAAGGTGCAAGAATGGAAATTGCGCGGATACTTTCCAAACCGTTTGAGATGAAGCGATTTTTTTCCGCCTTGGAAGAACTCGATTTGGAAGTTCTAGCGCATTTCTCCTCGGTTAGAGAGTTCCTGAAAGCGCGCATAAGGACGGAAGCCTACGCGGCGGAAAGCCGTCAAACGATCGTCCGATTATTTAAAGACGGTGTCGACCCGAAGATTACGGCATATCTTTTTTCGCGCGTACTGTTGGAAGATTTGCTCCTCGACGGTGAATATCACGTGTTGAGGGGCAAATTGACCCAGGACGGCGAAATTTTTTTTGCTGTTTATAACAACATTGTCCGCGAGTTACGCGGTCTCAACTGGTTCAGCACGGCGCAAGCAGAAGAACATTTTCAGGCGATCCGCAATGGAATCGCTATAACGGTTCCGGCGGAAAGGCAGCTCGAAACATCGGCTTAGCGAATGCCGCGATGCGGATATAGATATTTGTGCCGTTCTACTGTATCGGGCGGTGACAAACTAGTCCACGGAAGCGGCGGGATTTGACCAGCCG
>CAYLTU010000485.1:0-3021 GCA_964386465.1 uncultured Rhodospirillaceae bacterium | reverse complement strand
TATGCGATGGGGATGAAAGCATGGTTGCACGGGGGCTAGTGGAGCCGTCGCCTCCATACACCCAGCCCCAACAGCCCGCAGCTCTATTTGATAGAATGTCTACTCATCGGACCTAGCGGAAACGCAGGTTGAACTTCCTATGCTCAGGTTGCCTGTTTCTCGTTGGGAATGTCCGGAAAAAGAGGGCGCGAACGCACACGTTGCCCCGAGAGCGTTTCTCGACGAAAAAACCCTCGCTTTGATCAGTTCTTGTCCGCTAGTAGCTGCTTGGCGGCGGCGCATGAGCTAAGCGGTCCGGCCGTGGGCTGCTGAAGCATCCACGAGCTTCCTTCTCCAATGTGCCACCGCGACCAGGGTCAAGAGCGCAGCCAACCCCTGGAAAGCGGTGTCGGGCTCGGGAGCGATTTGGGTGAGGCACTCTTGGAGATCCGATTCCGTCTGTTCCAACGTCGCCAGTGCCGCGTCTCTTCCCGCGAGAGCGGTCGTGAGTGCCGCCACAGCAGAATTACGGTCTGTCTCGGCAGCATTGAGAGCGACATGCGCCGCGTCCCGTTCACCGGTAGGCTGCAGAGGTCATGGCAGATTCGGGCGTTCGACTGCTTGGGCTCGGCGACAACGCCGTCGATATCTATGCCGACAAGGGTGTCATGTTTCCTGGCGGCAATGCGGTGAACGTCGCGGTGCACGGAAAGCGCCTCGGCGCCTCGGCGGCATACCTGGGATGTCTCGCCAACGACACCTATGGCGTCTTGCTGGTCGACGCCATGACGGCCGAGGGAATCGACCTGTCGCACTGCCGTCGAATCGATGGCGAAAATGCTCATGTGCTTGTCAAGCATCGGAAAGGCGACAGGGTATTCCTGAAATCGACGCCGGGCGTACGCGGCCAGTACGAACTCAATGCCGACGATTTTGCGTATATCCAAGGCTTCGACACCGTTCATACCAGCATCGGCAGCGACAACGAGCCGGCGATCCCCGCCATCGCGGGTGCCGCCGCGCTACTGTCATACGACTTCTCGAACCGCTGGACCAAGGATCACATGGTTCGGCTTGGGCCGTTGATCGACATCGCCTTCGTGTCCTTCCCGGATCGCTCCGACGAGAAGTGTGCCGACGCACTGCGCGAGTGGTCGTCTTCAGGCGCTCGTATCGTCGTTATGACACGTGGCGAGGACGGGTCGCTCGCCTATTCGGACGGCACACTGTATCGGCAGGAGATCATTCCGGCCAAGATTGTCGACACGCTGGGCGCGGTGGATGGCTTCATCGCGGGATTTCTTATGACGTTCGTCCAGGGTGGCACCATTCCGCTGGCGCTTCGGAATGGTGCGCAGGCGGCGGCGGCAACCTGCGGCTCGCTCGGCGCCTTCGGCCGAGGCGTTCCCTTTGAAAAGGCAATTTTCAAGCCGGGGTCGCCGGAAAAAATCGGGGGGTGACCGAGACCGGACTATTCCGAGCAAATCACCGATTCACCGCGCCGGTTTCCGCAACAGTTGCGTCTATTCTCGTTGGTGCATTGCGGTAAAGCATGTGCTGAAGGACTCAATCGCGCGTCAAAAACTAGCACTGGCCGAGAATGGCAAATACATTCGAACAGAGTATCCAGGTTGCATTGGCAGCTGTTGCGAAGCGCGACCGGCTGTCGAACGTCTTCTTTGTCGGATGCGGCGGATCGTTCGCGCAAACGCATGTGGCGAAGTACGCTATGGACCGCGAGTCCAGGTCACTGTCCTGCGAGACTTACAACTCCGCCGAATTCATTGCTCGCAATATGCCCCGCCTGGGGCCATCCAGTCTGGTCGTCTTATGTTCGACCTCGGGTGACACGCCGGAAACCGTTGACGCTGCGACTTTCACGCGCCAACACGGCGCCTACACGATCGGCCTGACGACGAAACCGGAATCGCGGCTCGCCAAGGCCGTCGACAGCACGATCGGTTACGAGAACGAACCTTCGCAAGGTAGTCCGTATACCGTGGCCGCCAATCTGCTGCGCATCGTTTTCGGGTTTCTGCGTGACCGGGAGGGCAATCGCAAGCATGACGCCCTTGCCAAGAGCCTCGCGGCACTTCCTGACCTTGTCGCACGCGCACAGGCGGCTCAGGCCGATGATATGTTTCGCTGGGCGGCCGCCACGAAACGCGAGCCGGTTGTCTATACCATGGGCAGTGGGCCGAACTATGGCGTCACTTATTCCTTTGCCACCTGTATTCTTCAGGAAATGCAATGGATTCACTCTCAAGCGATCCATGCTGGCGAATATTTTCACGGGCCGTTCGAAATCACCGACGATTCGGTCCCCTTCATCATCCTGGTAGGTTTGGGTGACTGCCGAAAGATGGATCAGCGGGCACTCGATTTCGCCAAGAAATTCACCGACAAAATCCTGGTGATCGATGCCGAGCAGCTCGACCTTGCCGGTATTCACCCCGAGGTGCTCGACTATTTGCAGCCTCTCGTGTTCCTGCCGCTACTGCGCATGTATGCGACCCGCCTCTCCGAGGAGCGCGGACACCCGCTTTCAATGCGCCGTAACATGTGGGCGCTGGAATACTGATGGTTGGGGCCCCAGAAGCGCTTCGCTTGAGCAGAACCCGGTGTGGGGTTTCGCGAGGAACCCGCTGGCGCAAGGGGGGTGGCGGTCGAGTGGGAGAGCGGAGCCAGGCCTGGGACCCTCCGGGGGCCGCGAATTCTGGGGCCGTTTAGAGCCGGGAGCCGCCACAGGTGCCGCCGTTTGCAGCTTCCTGCAGCCCACTGCAAGGCAGGAGCTGTAGGTAGGCGTCACTTCTGGCGCCTGTGGCGTTCTGGGATCCTGAGCGGCGGGGGGTCGAATCCCTCCCGGCGTGCCACTACTTACGACGACGCACCTCCGCCGTACAGCCACGGCGTCGGGGTCAGCCGTAGAGCGCATCCACCACGTCCGCCGCCTCGCGCACGTCCAATCGTGTAAAATGGGCCTTTGAAATTCCGGCGCTTCAGGCTTTCGTGTGGGTTGATTGAAGAGAGTCTGGATAGAGA
>CAYLTU010000484.1:0-3039 GCA_964386465.1 uncultured Rhodospirillaceae bacterium | reverse complement strand
AGACGCCGAAATTCGCGCAATTGGCCTGAAAATCCGTATTCTTCACGACCGACTACATTGACGTCGGCATCCTATTCGGCATGGATGATGCCGCCAAACGAGCGCTCGCGGCGGAATGCCGGACGATCCTGCGCGCGACGTCGACCTGATGGAAGGGCTCGACAAAAACTACCGCTATCGCGGCAAGACGGCGGCGGAATAAAAACCCGCCAGATCGCCGCACTTCCGAGGGCGCATGCCCTCTAAACCGAAAAACCGCCGAGCTTCGTCTCCAAGTACTCCACGATACCCTCGCGGCCGCCTTCCCGGCCCAGCCCGCTTTCCTTAGCGCCGCCGAAGGGGGCGGCGGCGGCGGTCGGGTTGATGTCGTTGATGCCGACGATACCGAAGCGCAGCCCCTCGAACATGCGCATCGCGCGCGAGATGTTGTTGGTGTAGACGTAGGCCGCCAGCCCGTAGTGGGTGTCGTTGGCCATGGTAAGCGCCGTTTCGTCATCGTCGAAGGCGATCACGGGGGCGACGGGTCCGAAGGTTTCCTCGCGGTAGATCGTCATCGCCTCGGTCACGCCGGTCAGCACCGTGGGCGCATAGAAATGGCCGCGGTCCAGCCCATCGTCCATAAGACGGTGGCCGCCGCACATGACCGTGGCGCCCTTCGCCTTGGCGTCCTCGACCTGGCGCTCGACCTTGGCGATCGCGGCTTCGTTGACCAGCGGGCCGATGGAGATGCCATCCTCCATGCCGTTGCCGCCGCGCATGCGGGTGACGCGCTCGGTCAGGGTCTCGACGAAGGGGTCGACGATACTGCTATGCACGAACAGCCGGTTCGGGCTGATGCAGGCCTGCCCGGTGTTGAGAAACTTGACCAGCGACGCACCTTTCGCGGCGTGCACCGGGTCGGCGTCGTCGAAGACCAGGAACGGCGCGTGACCGCCGAGCTCCATCGACACGCGCTTGAGCTGCGCCGCCGCATCGGCCGCAAGCTTTTTGCCCACCGCCGTTGAGCCTGTGAAGGTGATCTTTCGCACCGTGGGGTTGCTGGTGAACTCCGCGCCGATCGGCACCGGATCTTTCGCCGTCACCAGATTGACGACGCCGGCCGGAATTTCGGCTTCTTCGAACACCTTGAAGGTCTCCACGGCACAAAGCGGCGTCGCCTCGGCCGGCTTCAGCACAATCGTGCAGCCGGCCGCCAGCGCCGGCGCGATCTTCCGCGTCAACATGGAAATCGGATAGTTCCACGGCGTCACCGCGGCGACGACGCCGACCGGCTGATGCGCCACGATGAAGCGCTGTTCGCCGCGCGGCGCCGGGATCGTCTCGCCATAGACGCGCTTCGCTTCCTCCGCGTACCACAGCAGGAAATCGGCCGCATAGCCGACCTCGTTGCGAGCGGCGCGGATCGGCTTGCCCTGTTCCTGGGTCATCATGCGGGCGAGATCCTCGCGACGCTCCATCATGATCTTGTGCGCCCGGTACAGATAATCGGAGCGCTGATAGGCGGTCAGTCCGGACCAGGCGGGAAACGCTTTCGCCGCCGCCTCGATCGCGCGTGCGGCCTCCTCGCGGCCGCCATCGGGAACCGAGCCGATGACCTCGCCATTGGCGGGGTTGGTCACTTCAAGGACGCGGTCCGCTGTCGCCCAATTGCCGTCGATATACATAACTTACAATCCTTTGGTTTTCGTCGTTCTTGGGCTTGACCCGAGAATCCAATTCACCCGGCGCGCCTCGTTCTATCTGGACCCTCGGGTCAAGCCCGAGGGCGACGGTTTAAGGTTGTCTAACCCCTCAGCACCGATTTCCCGGCGTACCGCGCCGCGGAGCCAAGCTGTTCCTCGATCCGCATAAGCTGGTTGTATTTAGCCAGACGGTCGGAGCGCGATAAGGACCCGGTCTTGATCTGTCCGCTGTTGGTTGCGACGGCAAGGTCGGCGATCGTCGCGTCCTCGGTCTCGCCGGAGCGGTGCGATGTCACCGATGTATAGGCGGCGCGATGCGCCATCTCGACCGTCTCCAGTGTCTCCGACAGGGTGCCGATCTGGTTGACCTTGACGAGGATCGAGTTGGCGACGCCCTCCGCGATACCCCGGCTGAGCCGTTCCGGATTGGTGACGAACAGGTCGTCGCCGACCAGCTGTACCTTTTCGCCGAGTTCCCGCGTCAAGGCGGCCCAGCCGGACCAATCGTCCTCGTCCATGCCGTCTTCTATCGACAGGATCGGATAGCGCCCTGCCAGATCCGCCAGATAGCCGACCATGCCGTCGGAATCGAGCGTCTTGCCCTCGCCTGCGAGGTCGTATTTGCCGTCCTTGAAGAACTCGCTCGCGGCGCAATCGAGCGCCAGCATGACGTCCTCGCCCGGCGCGTAGCCCGCCGCCTCGATAGCCTTCATGACGAAACCAAGCGCTTCGTCCGTCGAACCGACGCTGGGCGCGAACCCGCCCTCGTCGCCGACATTGGTATTGTGCCCGGCATCCTGCAGCGCCTTCTTCAGGGACTGGAAGATTTCCGCACCGATCCGGACACCATCGGCCAATGACCCCGCCGCCACCGGCATGATCATGAATTCCTGGATATCGACCGGATTGTCGGCATGCGCGCCGCCGTTGATGATGTTCATCATCGGCACCGGCAACGTCCGCGCATAGGCGCCGCCGATATAGCGATAGAGCGGCAGGCCGGCATCGTCCGCCGCCGCCTTGGCCAATGCCAGCGATACGCCGAGCATCGCGTTCGCGCCAAGCCTGGCCTTGTTCGGCGTGCCATCCAGATCGATCATCATGCGGTCGAGCTTGACTTGGTCGTCCGCATCCATGCCGCTCAGCAGGTCGAATATCTCGCCGTTCACCGCGTCCACCGCGTTGGCCACGCCCTTGCCCCCATAACGGCCGTCGCCGTCGCGCAGTTCCAACGCCTCGTACTTGCCAGTCGACGCCCCCGAGGGCACACCGGCGCGGCCGAAGGCGCCGCTCTCCAGGGTCACATCGACCTCCACGGTCGGGTTGCCACGGCTGTCGAGGATCTCGCGCGCGTGGA
>CAYLTU010000483.1:0-3039 GCA_964386465.1 uncultured Rhodospirillaceae bacterium | reverse complement strand
TGAGGTATGCGACCGGTGTACGCGTTGTGCGAATGCATGTCCGGTCAAAGCCCTGCCCTTTGGCGCCCCGGGCGATCGACAGATGAGCCGCTCGTCGATCAAGGGGGTGCGAAAATGGACTTCCGACGCCGAGAAGTGCTTTCGGTATTGGACGAAATTGGCATCGGATTGCGCGATTTGCCTGCGTGTGTGCCCGTTCAATCGGGATTATTCGCGCCTCCGAAACCGTCTGTGGCTATCGCTTGCTCTATCACCGTTGCGTACATTGGCGCTCCGGCTCGACGATATTTTCAAACGCGCGGCGCGGCTAAAGCCGCGCGATTGGTGGCGACAGACATCGAATCACGAGTGATCCTCGTGCGTCCTCAAGCCCTGTCTCACTTCAAATGTTTCGCGAGAAACGCTTTGATCCGTTCACTTGCGTCCGCCGCCGCCTTCGCGTCGTGGCGGATCGTGTGACCGTGTTCGGTCCGATCCGCGCCCGCCTCGTCGAAGCCGTGATGCGCGCCCGGATAGACGATCCGCTCGAAACGGAGCGTGCCCAGGCTCGGCTGTTCAAGCTGCTTGCAGACGGCCGCGACGCTCCAGGTGTCCTTTTCGCCGATCTGGATCAGCAGCGGCGCGTTGATCTCCGCCATCAGCACGCCGCAGCCGGGATAGAGGGCGACGGCGGCCTTGAACGGGCCGGTCGGCGCTTCGGTCACCAGCGTGAACAGTACCGCCGCGCCACCGTGCGACCAGCCCATCAGCGCGATCCTGTGTTTCGCGACGTAAGGCAAGGTCGCGAGGAAGTTCTTGCCGCCATTGGCGTCCTCCACCCGCGTGTCGCTTTCGAACACGTCGCCGTCATAGCTGCCTTTGGTCTCGTAGGCGCAGACGTTCTTGAGGCCGCGCGGCGCCAGACTGTCGATGCGGAGCACGACATAGCCCCAGCCGACCAGCCGTTTCTCCCAGGCCGGACCGACCGCATCGCCGATCCCCATGCATTGATGCAGCAGGACGACGGCGGGAAACGGCCCCTCGCCCGATGGCTTGCTCAGCAGCCCGGTCAGTTTGGTCGGATCGCCCCAATCGGTGGCGGAGGGAAATGCTACTTTTTCCGCGGCCAGCGCCGACGTCGCGAGCATCCCCAAGAGAATCGTAACGGACAACAAGTGCCTGAACATGGCATGCGCCTCCCCTGCCGGTCCGGGATGTCCAGTATGAAGTGTAGCGGCTGTGCGGCGATGTGGAAGATGGAGCGCGGCGCCCTTCCTCGGCTATGATGGCGGCAATGTGATCGACAACCCGGGGAGAAACACAATGCGCGCCATGCAAATCGTCGAATTCGGCAAACCGTTGGAACTGCGCGAATACGAGACGCCGGAGCCGACCGGCCGGCAAGTCCTGGTCCGCGTGACCGCCTGCGGCGTCTGCCACAGCGACCTGCACCTCTGGTCGGGCGAGTTCGATCTCGGCGGCGGCGAGGTGCTGCGGCTCGCGGACCGCGGCATGAAGCTGCCCTTCACCATGGGTCACGAGCCGCTCGGCACGGTCGAGCAGCTGGGCCCGGACGCCGACGGCGTGGCGGTCGGCGAGTCCTACATCGTCTATCCCTGGATCGGCTGCGGCGACTGCGCGGTCTGCCAGCGCGGCGACGAACTGCTCTGCCTGACGCCCAGGGTCATCGGCACCCGCGTCGACGGCGGCTACGCCGACTACGTCATCGTGCCCGACGCGAAATACCTGATCGACTATACCGGCGTACCGCAGGACCTCGCCTGCACCTACGCCTGTTCCGGCCTGACCGCCTACAGCGCGCTGCGCAAGGTCGGCGAGCTGACCGACGACGACTACGTCATGACCATCGGCGCCGGCGGCGTGGGCTTGAGCGCGGTGCATTTCGCCAATGCCGTGACCCCGGCCAAGATCATCACCGCCGACATCGACGGCACCAAGCGCGCCTCCGCGCGACAGGTCGGCGCGCACGACACGATCGACAACTCGGAACCGGACGCGGTGCAAAAGGTGCTGGAGATGACCGGCGGTGGTGCGGCGGCGACGATCGACTTCGTCGGCCGGCCGGAAACCTCGCGCTTCGGCGTCGACTGCCTGCGCAAGGGCGGCCGGCAGATCCAGGTCGGACTTTATGGCGAGAAGGCCGGTATCCCCCTGCCCTTCTTCCCGCTCAAGATGATGAGCATGATAGGCTCCTATGTCGGCAGCCTGGAGGAGATGCACGAGCTGATGGAACTGGTGCGCGCGGGCAAGGTGCCGCCGATCCCGGTACAGGCCCGGCCTTTGGAGGACGTCAACTCCGCCCTCGACGACCTGACGGCGGGCGACATACTGGGCCGCGTGGTCGTGAAACCGTAAGGGTCAGGCGGCCGCGTCGCGCCGGCGCAGGCCCTCCACAGGCGGGGTCGCGGTGTCCAGGGGCGGCAGTTGGTCGCCGCCGGAGATGCAGTCGTCCTGACCAAATTTCCGGCACAGCACGATGCATTCCTCCGACCGTGTGCCGATAATCCGCTCGAACACTTCCTGCGCTTCCAGGAACAGGGCTTCCGCCCGTTCCTTGTCGTGTCCGCGGCCGCCGCGAACCTCGACGGTTACGATGACCATCCGCTCCTCCGGTTCCGACGTGTAGTCGCGGACGGCGACCCAGATATGCTCCTTGAACCATGTGCGCTCGATGCAGCCATGCATCGCCTTGCGGATCTCGACCCGCTGCGCGCGGCTCAGCCATTCGGGGACGTCGACTCTTACGATCGGCATGTCTTCTGCTCCTTGACGATGAGGCCGGCACTTAGCCTAGCAAGGCTGAATTTTCCCGGGAAGGGGGCGGCTCATTTCCTCCAGAGAGAAGGAGATTTTCCAACCGTTCGGCGTCGGCCAGTAGCAGGCGTCGATCATGCGGCAGCCTTTTCGCGACGGGTAAATTTCCGAATATTTTCTGCCATAAATTCACCGATAAATCGAATGCAGCACCTTAGATGGGTTTGTGCGCCGGTATTCCGGCGGCAGTTCCTCCAAAGTCCCTAGGACCGTCATGTCCGTATC
>CAYLTU010000482.1:0-3043 GCA_964386465.1 uncultured Rhodospirillaceae bacterium | reverse complement strand
CGAAAGACCGTTCGCTTTCGGCCCAGTTCGAGCACATGATCGGCGTGACCGCGGACGGCCATGAGATCTTCACCCTATCCCCGAAGGAACTCCACGCACCGCCCTACAATGTTTAGCGCCTATTCGGTAACCAGTCCGAGCCGCAGTTCCAATGCACCGCAAAGCATCTGACCCAGCGTAATATGCATCTCCTGAATGCGCGCGCTGGCCTGCGCGGGCACGATCAGGATCGGGTCGGCCAGCGTCGCCATCGCGCCGCCGTCGCGTCCGCCCAGCGCCGTCACCACCATACCCATGCGCTTCGCCTCGGTCAGACCGGCGATCACGTTCGGGCTCGTGCCCGACGTCGAGATCCCGACGGCGACGTCGCCGGGTTTTCCCAGTGCGGCGATCTGGCGGGCAAAAAGCTGCTCGAACCCCAGATCGTTGCCTGCCGCGGTCAGGGTCGAGCTGTCGGTCGTCAGCGCGAGCGCGGCGATCGGCGCGCGGTCGCGGATATAGCGCACCGTCAATTCGGTCGCGAGGTGCTGCGCATCGCCGGCACTGCCGCCATTGCCGAAGAAGACGATCTTGTTGCCGTTTTCGATCGCCGTCGTCCAGACGTCCAGCATCGCCACAAACGGTGCCGCCATGGTCTTTCGAACCGCATCGAGCGTGTCGGCATGGGCCTCCAACTCCTGCTCGAAATACCGCAAAGGATCGATCACTCGGCCGTCCTCCGTTGGGTCTGCCCCGCGGCGATAGCGGCGCGGTCGGCAGCGACCATCTCCGCGACCAGCGCCTGAAAACCCGTTGTCGCTTTCCAGCCTAGAATTTCCTCTGCCTTGCGCGCATCGCCGATCAGGCAATCGACTTCCGTCGGTCGGAAATAGCGCGGATCGACCTGCACGCGGACCGTTCCGGTCTCCGAATCGATCCCTTCCTCGCCGGGTCCACTGCCACGCCAGCTGATGTCGACGCCGGTCTGTTCGAAGGCCATCTCGACGAACTCGCGGACGGTGTGCGCTTCGCCTGTCGCCAGGACGAAATCGCCAGGTTCGTCCTGCTGGACGATACCCCACATGCCTTCGACATAATCCCGAGCGTGTCCCCAGTCGCGGCGGGCGTCTAGATTGCCGAGATAGAGCTTGTCCTGAATGCCCGCTTCTATGGCGGCGACGGCACGGGTAATCTTGCGCGTAACGAAGGTTTCACCCCGGACCGGGCCTTCGTGATTGAACAGGATGCCGTTGGAGGCGTGAATGCCGTACGCCTCCCGGTAATTCACGGTAATCCAATAAGCGTAGAGCTTTGCCGCCGCATAGGGGCTGCGCGGCATGAACGGTGTCGCCTCGTTCTGCGGCGCCGGCGCACTGCCGTACAGTTCCGAGGTCGATGCCTGATAGAAGCGGACCTTTTCTTCCATATCCAGAATGCGGATCGCTTCGAGCAGGCGCAGCGGGCCGAGACCGTCGGCGTTGGCGGTATATTCCGGCGTCTCGAAGCTGACCTGGACATGGCTCTGCGCCGCCAGGTTGTAGATCTCGTCGGGCTGAACCTGCTGCACGATCCGGATCAGGTTCGTCGCGTCGGTCATGTCGCCGTAATGCATGAAAAACCGCACACCTTCCTCGTGCGGATCTTCGTAAAGATGCTCGACCCGCTCGGTATTGAACGAGGATGAGCGCCGCTTGATGCCGTGAACGATATAGCCTTTCGCGAGAAGCAATTCGGCCAGACTCGCCCCGTCTTGCCCGGTCACGCCGGTTATCAAAGCCACTTTGTCGGTCATTGGCCGAATGTCTTATGCATCAGATGGGGTGTCAACGTCCTTACGGCTCTAGCGTGATGGTTCACGCGAAACTCAATCATTTGAATTTCACGATCAGGATACTAGGAGCCTGTCCGAGCGACGCAAATGAACTGCAACGACCGGAGAGACTCCTAATCCGGCACATCGTCTTTTCCACCAGCCAGAAACGTCCGCGGCCGATAGCCCAAGTCGATTTCCGCAGCACTGTTGTCACAGGTAAGGTCGAGCCGCATGCGCCGGACGACATCGCCGGTCACCTCCGGTCTACGCAGAACGATACCGGCTGCCGCGACCGCGTATTCGAGGCCAGGCAACGGGACGAACCGTCTCGGCAGATCCAACACGTCGAATATTCGCCCAATCATATCCCGGTAGGGCAATTTCTCGCCGCCGCCAACGTCGTACCGCTTACCGCTGGACGCGGCCGTATTCAATGCCGCAAGCGCGGCGCTGGCCAAATCGTCGGCGTGAACCGGCTGCCGCAGTCCGACCGCACCCGTCGCCAGCGGATAAAGCCTGAATTTTCGTATGAAACGCGCGGCACGGCTGACGTTTCGGTCCAAACCGAGCCCGTATACCAATGTCGGCCGCAACACCGTCCACCCTATGCCGAGCGACTCGCACAAACGGGCAATATCCTCTTCGGCATGGATCATGCGACGCGCGATTTCCCGCTCGCCCGCATTGACCGAATCCGTCTTATTGTAGATGGCCGTCGAACCGAAACAGACGAGCCGGCGAAGCCCCCTTTTCCGCAGCGTCTCAAGATGCGGCGGCAGCATCCAGATGCTTGCGATGTGAATCAATGACACCACCTCTTCCGGAAAGGTCGGGCGCGCGCTCGTCAAGTCGCATTCGATAAACCGGCAAGCGCCGGGATCGATGCCCGTCGGCTTCCGCCTGCCGGCCGCAATGATTTCCGTTCCGGCTTCGTCCAAGCGGCGCAGGACGCATCGGCCAATCTGGCTGGAGGCACCGGTGACCAGTACCGGTTCGTCGAGACCGGCTTTCCGGTCGTCGTCTGTCACGGCTTTGTCTGATCGTTTGACATTGAAATCAACACTGACCCGACACGCGAGCCGACCTATTTTTTTGCAGTCTTACCGGAACAATCCCAATTTCCGACCTTGAAGTAATCCTTCGAATATCGGCTGCCCTCCTGAACCAAAAGCACGTTTCCCTTGTCGAAGCGGCTGATAAATTCCCAAACGATTTTGCGGTTCTTCGTGAGTTCGAATACGCGCCCGCGTA
>CAYLTU010000481.1:903-3054 GCA_964386465.1 uncultured Rhodospirillaceae bacterium | reverse complement strand
GACCGGCGCAATCAAGGCCACGCCCCTTGAGCGGCGCTCGCAGTGAGAATCGCCCTCTTTCCGGCGAGCGGCTAAGTCATGCGCGTGCGCTCCTTCCTGCGCGGGTGTCGCTCAGGCGACGCTCCCGCGCAGCGCGCGCGTCGCAGCCTCATCGACGGTGCTGTCCGCGGCCAAGACCACGCCATAGACATCTCGCGCCCGCTTGCGCGAGACCCAGCCCTCCGCCACGTTGTCGCGCACCCACTCGGGGTCTCGCGCCTTCGGGTCGCCATAGCCGCCACCGCCGCAGGTGAGGCCGATCGTCGTCTCGCCCTCCTCGAGGACGATGTGGGTCACCTTGTCGAGCTCCTCGAGGGCCCCGTTGCGCCGGCGTACCTGCTGGCCTGCCTGCCCGCCCGGCTTTCCGCCGCGCACCCCTTGCGGCGGGTGATCCGTGCCGTCGCTCGCGAACACGAGGTCCATCGGCCCGCCGATCGGGCCGTATTCCACCCGGATGGAAGGCGCGCCGACAAAACGGCCGGCGCCTTCGGTGTCGGCCATGAGCGCGCGTTCGCGAATGATGACCGGGTGGTAGAGCTCGGAAAGCTCCGCGCCGTCGATGTTGCACAGCCCGCCATTGCCGACATGAAGAAGTGTTAGCCAGCGGTCGTTCCGACCCGAGGCCGCCCCACCCGTATGGCCGAAGAAGACCATGTTGACATAGCGCTTGCCGTTGCGCGGGTCGGTGCCCGAGATCGTGCCGGTGCTCGGCGTGAAGGCATAGCCGACCTCGGCCATGCCGGCGCCGTCGGCGATCTCGGCGATCGCCATCTGTACGCTGTTGGTGGCGTGATCGGCGATGTTGGTGGTCGCAAGTGAGCAAGACGTCGGATGCAGCGGAATACCTACGATCGCGTTCTCCCGCAGCTGCAGCGAGATGCGGCGGAAGCTGCCGGCGTTCTTCGGCACGTCGGGGCGGATGCTATTGAAGACGCCGACCATTGCTGCCGTGCGAGTGGTCGCCTCAGTCAGGTTCAGGCCGTTCGGCAGGCAATCGGGGCAGCTGCGGTAGTCAACATCGATCATCGCCTTCGCAGTGTCGACCTTAACCGTGGCGGTGATGCGGATGCCCGCCTCGGGCGAGCCCGGGAAGGTATCGTGGGTCGAATAGGTGGTCGCCTGGCCCGTCCCCAGGGCCTGGACCGCCTCGATCATGCGCTTCTCGCTGTAGTCGAACCAGGCCTCGGCAAATTCCTCGATCCTGTCCCAGCCGACCTCGCGCGCGAGGGTCATCAGCTCGCGCTCGCCGATGCGCGCGGCGCCGATGGTCGCGAGCAGGTCACCATACCATTGCTCAGGCACGCGGATGCGCATCATGCAGATGCGAATAATGTCGTCGATGTCGCGGAAATTCTCCTGGATCCTCACGCAGGGGAAGATCAGCGCGCCTTCCTCATAGACGTCGCGCGCGGTCGCGTGCAGCGTGGTCGGCACGGAGTTGCCGATGTCGGCCTGGTGCGCCTTGACCACGACGGTGAAGCGGTGCCGTCCCTCGTCGTCGAGCACGGGCACGAGGATGCCCTGGTCCGCCGCGTGGGAATTCCCGTGATAGGGCGAGTTGTGGATGAAGGCATCGCCGCGTTTCAGATTCGGGTGAAATCCGAGCATGGTCTGCGCCATCATGTCGGGGCCCGAGAGCGCGTGGATCGGCAAAGCCTCCGCGGAGGAGAGCAGCTGGCAGTCACGCGTCAGGATACAAACCGAGAAGTCGCGCGCCCGGTTGAGCACGCCCGAGCGACCGGTCCGCATGATCGTGTTCGACATCTTCTTATTGATACCCTCGATCCGGTGATTGAGGATCGCGAGCTGGGCGCCGGTAAGCTTGGTCATTCCGTTGGCCGGCATGATTGCCTCCTCTGGTTCTATTCTGCCTTGATGCCAGGGTCGATCACGAGGCTGCCTCCCTGGGTGACCGTGAAGCTGCAGGCGGGGTCGATCACCACGGTGGTGAACGGCGATTCCACGATCGCCGGCCCCTCGTGCTTCAGGTCGGGCTTGATCGCCTCGAGCCGGTAGAGCTCGGCTTCCATCCAGCCGCCCTTGCTGAAATAGACGTGCCGCCGGCCAATGTGCTCGCGCCCATCGCCCTCGACTACGATGCGCCCGATCTCA
>CAYLTU010000481.1:0-893 GCA_964386465.1 uncultured Rhodospirillaceae bacterium | reverse complement strand
CCATCCAGGTGACGCACTCGATCGGCGAGCCGGGGTCGCGGAAGGCGAACACGTCCTCGTGCTTGCGATGGAAGGCCTCTGAGAAGGCGTCGAGCTCGGCCTGGTTGCGGATGCGTCTGCCCGGGAGCGGCACCTCGATTTCCCAGACCTGCTTCTCGTAGCGTGCCTCGACCACATAGTCGATGGCGTGCGAGAGCGAGCCCTTGCCTGGCCCGACGATGAACGTGCGGCACGACGCCTCGAGCGACGCCAGTGTTCGGTTCGCGGCGTCATAGTCGAAGCGGTCGGTCACCAGAAATTCGGTCGCCTGGTAGTCGGCCGAGAGGTCAGACATGAGCGCGCCGGCCGCGCTCATGGCGGGCCCGGTGTCGGGGATGACAAGGCTGCCGCAGCCGAGGCGCCGCGCGATGAAAACCGCGTTCAGCCCGGCTGCGCCGCCACCACCGACCAGTGTCGCACCGCAGGGGTCGATGCCCTGGTTGATGGTGATTTCGGCGATCGCCTGCACCATGTTCTCGGTCGCGACGTCCACGATCGCAGCGGCCGCGTCCTCGAGCGAAAGGCCGAGTCGGTCGGCGACCTTCGCCCGGAGCGCCTGGCGCGACAGTGCGGGGTTGAGCGTCATCGAGCCGCCGAGGAAGAAGTCCGGGTCGACATAGCCGAGCACGACACAGGCGTCGGTCAAGGTCGCCTCGGTGCCGCCTTGGCCGTAGCAGGCGGGGCCGGGCATCGCGCCGGCGCTGGCCGGACCGACACCCAGGAGCCCGCCGATGTCGACCGAGGCGATGCTGCCACCGCCCGCGCCGATGCTGCGCACGTCGACCGAGGGGAACCCGGTCATGTGCCCGCGAAAGGGTTCGCCGATCCACATCTCGCGAGTGAAGGGAATGTCG
>CAYLTU010000480.1:0-3067 GCA_964386465.1 uncultured Rhodospirillaceae bacterium | reverse complement strand
AATACACATCTGCGGCCAGAGGTATGACAAAGTGGATTGTCGCAACGGCGAATTAAGGTCCCTCGTCGGCCAGCAGCGCCTTCAGATATACCGCAATCGACCGCAAATCGGCCTTGGACAGTTGACTTGTACTGTTTTCAACGACCTCCGTCATCGAACCGCCGACGAAATCGCCGTCGGGCAGGCTGCCATCCTCCAACAGCGTAACGATATCCTGCTCACTCCAACTGCCGATTCCCTTTTTCGGATGCGGCGTGATGTTGGAAACCCGTTTACCATCGGGCGCATTCTTGTTGCCGGCGAGTTCTCGTTCCTTGTCGAGCCCGCCGAGAAGGTTCCGAGGCGTATGGCACTCGCCGCAATGACCCATCGCCCGCACCAGATAGGCCCCGCGGTTCCATTCTTTCGACCGCTGCTCATCGGCCACGACCCGCGCGGAATCGAAATACATCAGGCGCCAGAACCGGACGGAGAAACGGATATTGAAAGGAAAGGCCAGATCGTGCGGACGGCTCGCCTCCGCAACGGGTGGCACCGTGCGGAGATAGGCCCAGAGGTCGCGCAAATCCGCGTCGCGCATCCCGGTATAGGAGGCATACGGGAAAGCCGGATAATAGACGGAACCGTCAGGCCTCTTCCCTTCCCGCATTGCGGTGAGGAACGCCTCGAACGTCCACTTGCCAATCCCCTGCGTCGGGTCGGGAGTGATATTTGGCGTGTAAAATGCGCCGAACGGCGTTTCCAAGCGCCGTCCACCGGCTAAAAAAGCCCCTTTTGGCTTCTCACGCGTGTGGCAACCGACACAACCGGCGGCCTTGAAGACATACTCGCCGCGTTTGACCGCCGCATCATCCCCATACGCCTCGGTACCGAACAGCACTACCACCGATACCAAAAGAACGCGCACCGGTTTCTCCCTTCCTGTCTTCTCCCAGTTAGGCGATTTCCGACGATCAAGGCAATACCGTCATTGTGGATTGCGGTTTTGGCCAGCGTCACATAAGTAGAGCGCTAATCTAGAACTGTGGTGAGAACGCGCTTATGGCGGATATCACATCACTCTGCGTCTATTGCGGCTCTTCCAAGCGTGGAGCGCAGAGCCATATCGACGCCGCCCACGAGCTTGGCGAAGCTTTGGCCGAGGCCGGGGTTCGCCTGGTGTACGGTGGCGGCCACGTGGGTCTGATGGGTATCGTCGCCGACGCAGTATTGGGTAAAGGAGGCGAAGTCGCCGGGGTTATTCCCAAGTTTCTCCAAAGGCTCGAAGTCGGACACACGGCCTGTACTGAGTTGTTCGTCACCGAAAACATGCACGACCGGAAGCTCAAGATGGCGAAGCTATCCGACGCGTTCGCCGTTCTACCCGGCGGCCTCGGAACCCTCGACGAAACGTTTGAGATACTGACCTGGAAGCAAATCCAGCTGCACGACAAGCCCATCGTGCTCGTAAATGTCGACGGATTCTGGGATCCGCTTACATCTCTGATCGAGTCGCAAATTGCGGAAAACTACGTCCGAGCCGAGCACCGGACGCTGTATCAAGTTGCACCTACCGTGGCCGACGTCCTTCCAATGCTTCGGTCGATGCCGCCGGCCCGGTTCTCGCTTGAATCGAAGTGGATTTGACCGCCCTTACGTGCCCCAGGGCGTAATCGCTTCCTTCAGTGCTTCGTATCCTTCCAGGAAGCCCGGCCGTTCACCGCCGTAAACCTTGTCGAAAGCCGCCAAAGCATTGTCGAGCCATTCGCGCAATTCCGCATTATCGGGATTGGCGTCGACATAGGCATCCCGAATCAATACGAAATGAATGCGGGGATCGTATGGCCTCTTGGTGCCTCCCATCGATTCGTCTCCATCGAGAAGGCGTAGCAGCATGGCATCGGCCGAACCCAATGTCTGCTCATGAATCGGTGGGCCGTCCATGCGGTACATGACCGATGTCATGTCGCGCCCGTTGCCCGTGGAGTAGCCCATGTCGCTCCAAAGTTGGTCGACATTCACTTCGGCCCCGACATGTTCCGCGACCAGTTGCCCAAAACGGCGAAGCGGATCGGATACGTCGGCCAAAAGATCGGTCAAGCGGTCGCCGTCCAAATCGGTCGCCAGGATGATGCAATCCTGTTTCTCGATCAAATCCCACAGCAGCAGGCCGTAATTGGTGTCGGCAATATGCTGCTCGATCTGTCCGGTCCAGGACTCCATTCCGTCTTTGAAGTCGGAGGGCAATAAGGCGATGATACGGTCGACGTTCTCCTTGTGCTCTTCATAGCAGTCAACGGCCCATTTGCGGCCGACCTTGAATTTCGTGCCCTGCAGCATCCAGGTCAGCAGGCCGGCATTGATTCCGTCTTCCATCGCCTGTGTCGGCTTGAAGGCGACGCGGCCGAGTTTTCCGCTGTCATTGACCATCTTCAGGAACAGCCGGTTGGCGTACGCCATCTGCACACCGGGCGAATTCATCTCGGTATGGACGATGCCGCTGTTTGGATCGACATTGAAAACCGACTTGTCCTGCGAATAGGGCAGACAGGGCATGCAGCGGACGACCGTGATCGGGCCGTATGGCCGGACGTTGCAAAAGACACCGGCTTGCGTGCGAAGCGGCGCGTTGCCCGATTTTCCCATGACAACGACCTTGCCGCCTTTACTGTCGTTGACGTAGGCGTCACCCGCGGTCGACCATTTGATCGAGGTCGCCGGCACGTTGCCGAACCAGCTCAAACATTCTAACTGGGTATCGTGGCGATACTGCGACCACATCGGCACGGCATAGTACGGAAGGCCCAGAACATCGATAGCGGCGATCGTACCGAGAAGGGCGTAAGCGTCCGTCAGCGAATGCGCGATCGGATTCACATTTCCGTCATGGTTGCCGCCTTGCCATAACACGGCATCGGGATAGCCCGTCGGGCGGACGTCCGTATCTTCAAACAGTCCGCTGAGGAGACCAAGCAGGTCGCCGCCATCAGCCTCGGTCCGTGCGATGTTTTTCAGATCAAGCATATTCTGTCTTCCTGTAGATTGCGTAGGGTGTGTCCGTCGCTAACCTTGTCTAGCGAACCGGGGC
>CAYLTU010000479.1:0-3076 GCA_964386465.1 uncultured Rhodospirillaceae bacterium | reverse complement strand
CTATCTCGACGAGGCGGTCGAAGCGGATGCGTTGATGGAGAGGACGCAAGGTGTCGCTCGCGGGATGCTGGAGCTCGGCGCCGAGGCCTTCGCCACGACCAAAAGGCAGATGCGGCAGCCGACGGTGGACCGCATCCGCGCGTCGATGGCGGCGTAGGAATTGGTGTGTGGTCGACGAAAGAACACACTTTAACTGTCACCCTCGTGCTTGACACGAGGGTCCAGGCCGAAGCGATGTTTCACCTTGGACCTTCGGGTCGAGCCCGAAGGTGACGGATTGGGAGTGGAGGAAACGGGATGAGTATGCAGCAGCAAGCAGCCGATCTGCGCGAGGAAGGCCATGAGCTGAACGAATTGCTCGAGACGCTGGGCGAAGACGATTGGGAACGTAACACCCCGTTCAAGAACTGGACGGTCAACGATGTCATGCAGCATCTGCATCAGGGCGACTGGATGAAGGTGCTGACCATGAAGGACGGCGACGCCTACCTCGCGGCGGCCGCTTCGCGCAAAGCAGCGCGCGAACGGAACGACGGTTCGTTGGGGCTGGAAGATCACGGTTTCGAAGCGAAGGAGGGACCGGCGCTGCGCGAACAATGGCACGCCTACTTTCAGGAGATGTGCGACCTGATGGCGGCGTCCGATCCGAAGCGGCGGGTCAAATGGGCCGGGCCGGATATGGGCATCCGCATGGCGGCGACGGCGCGTCAGATGGAAACCTGGGCGCATGGCCAGGACATCTACGATCTGCTGCGCCGCCCGCGCACCCCGACCGACCGGATCAAGAACATCGCAGTGCTGGGCGTAAAGACCTATGGCTGGACCTTCGCCAACCGCGGCGAGGAGGTGCCGGGCGCGCAGCCCTATGTGAAGCTGACCGCACCCTCCGGCGCGCTCTGGGATTGGGGCGCGCCGGACGAGTCGAACAAGGTCGAAGGCGCGGCGCTGGAGTTCTGCCAGGTCGTGACCCAGGGCCGCAACATCGCCGACGTGAACCTGACGGTCGTCGGCGAACTGGCCGAGGCTTGGATGGCCATCGCGCAATGCTTCGCCGGGTCGGTGAACGATCCGCCGGCGCCGGGGCAGCGGACGTGGGGGTAGGGCGAATTTATGAAACCGTGGTTGCAACTGCGGAATGTTTTACGCGAGGCTGGCTGCTTCGGCCTTGGGGTCAGGTCAACGCCTTCAATTGCTCGATCAGCCGCTTCTTGCGCGCGTGCCGGTCGCGGATCGCGTCGAGGCGGTGGGCGAAATCGGTGGCTGTTCCCCGTTCGTTGGCAATTGTCTTGAGATCCAACAAAAGTGCGGCCGCGCGGTCATAGCCCGTTGCATTGCGACGGGCGATATCGGCCTCGATCTCCGTCCAGACGGCCTCACCCCTTTGCACCAGCGCATCGAGACGCTTGCGGTGCGCGCCTTCCGCCTCTTCCTCCCGGCGCCGTCGTTCCTCGGACAGCCGCTCGGCCTCCGCACGTTGGCGCTCTCGACACAGTGCCGCCGCGCGGGCTTGCAGATCCGCGACAGTGCGAAGGTCGGCGACCGGGCCGGCATTTCCGGTCCGCGCGCTTTGTTTCAATTCCGCCGCGACATGTGGATCGCCATCGACGACTCGCTTTAGAAGGTCGGTTTTTTCTGTTTCCGAAAGTTCGGTGATCACATCATGCAGGACGCCCTCCGGTACAGCTTGTTCGGCGCCGTCGGTGCGCTCCACCGCTGCCTCGACAAGGTCCCGGTCGATGTCGAAGAACTCGGCTGCTGCATTGAGCGCGCCGGTCAGCGGGCCGATGCCGGCAAGCGGTTCGGTCTCGTCCGCGTCGAGCATGCCGTCCTCCAGCGCCGTCAGCCACATAAGGTAAAACAGCCGCAAATCGCCCGAAAGCACGTCGGCGCGGAGCGGTGCGAGCGCCCCTAGCCAACCCGAGCCGTCGTCCCAAACGTCATAATCCTGCTCGACTTCGTCACGGTACATGTCGAGGATCAGATTGCCGCCCATTTCCCCAACCTCGACCCACTCCACATCGAGCAGAAACGCCTCCAGGTTCGACCGCTTCACCAACCGTTTCGGCAGCCGCATCATCAGCCGCCGCGTGCCCCAGTTGGTCAGATACATATGCAGGTCGAACCAACGCTCCATGAGCCGCCGCGGTTCGCCCTTGAAGTCGCCCCATTCATAATGGTTGGTGAAGCTGGTCGCCGTGATCCGCGCCCTGGTCGATAGCGCCCTGAGCGCTACCCGGTCCGCTTCGTTAAGCGGCCGGTCGATCGCTTGGAACTCGTAGTACTGATATTCGCTCACCGACGCGCCTCGGCCTCTCAGATGACGGGATGATAGATGCCGCTAGTCTCAAGCAGTTCAAGCGCCTCATCAAACGTGACGCCGCGATGTACCGGCCACCATTGTTCCGTGTGACGAAAATAGGCGAGATCGAACAGGTCGCGACCGACATATTCGATCCGCGCGAACGGTGAGGTGAATTCCTGTTCCGTATATTGGTCCGGACGGTCGTTGCGAAAACGTTGCATGAAACGATATTTGTTGCCGTGCCACTTGCCGAAGATGTCGACGCAGTAGTTGAACTCGGTCGGCAGTATCTTGGGCAGGAAGCGCGGCTTCAGCACATCATTGATAAAGCGTTCGCAGGATGCTTCGATCGCCTGTTTTTCCGCCTCCGACGGTTTGTTTCCGGTCCGCTTGCCTGCGTAGACCCTTCGCCCGCGCGGCATCGTTTTCTCCCGTTCGCGAAGCGCGTTGTCATCGAAGTCAGTTTGGCACAACCGCCCGGTCCTAACCACCCCCGGTTTCCGCAGCGCGTCTTTCGCTGGTCCCGCCGATGACCCGCCGGAACCGGGGGGGCGGCGTAGGGTTAGTCTTCGAGGTCAATCCCATAAACGTCGCGCGCGACTTCGGTTGAAATGCGATCCTCGCCCAGGTCGCGGCGGACCATTTCAGGGTCGCGTTTCTCGGGCGGTCCGTAGCCGCCGGAGCCCGGCGTGACGATGGCGATCGCCTGGCCGGTGTTGAGCCAGCCGACGCTCTTCTCGAACGGTGCCACGCCGTCGTCGCGCTCGATCCGGT
>CAYLTU010000478.1:0-3078 GCA_964386465.1 uncultured Rhodospirillaceae bacterium | reverse complement strand
GTGGCAATCGACGCCGATCATGTTTATGACCGCCAAGTGCCAGGCCCATGAAATCGCGAAACTCATGGAGTTGGGCTCGATCGGGGTCATTCCGAAACCGTTCGATCCGGTCGACCTGCCGGCCTTGCTTTTGGAAATCTGGGATTCGCGGGACGCGGACCGGGTCGCCACAAGCCAATAGGACGAGTTCGTTGCCCGGCGCGCCGGCGCCGCCTAATCCTTCAAAAACCAATCCAGGATGCGCGGATTCTCGTCGCGGGGATAAGTGTGGGCTAGGTCTGGAATCTCACGGAAGACGATGTCGGCGCCGAGGCCGCCCAGGACATCGCGCGCCGTGTGGGCGACTTCGACATCGAACATCCAGTCATGCGTGCCGTGCGTCAGATAGATCCGCCGGCCTGCGATATTCGGCGTATCGATCAGCTCCAGCATCATGGGATGAAAACTCGCTGAGATGGGTGCCAGATGCGTGAAGGGTGACGCCGCCCGCAATCCACTGACATAGGTGAAGGTGCCGCCGTCGCTCATGCCGGTCAGTAGCATGCTCGTCTCGTCGATCGACCAACGCGCGCGCGTGGCCGCCAGGATCGCATCCAAGTTCTCGCTGTCGATGTCCGGCCCCATCAGGTCCCAGGTGTCGCCCCACGCTGTCGGGCTGATCAAGATGAGGCCACGGCTGCGCGCTTCCTTGAGCCAGGTCCACAGGAACGCGCGGCCATGCCCCGCGCCGCCGTGCAACGCCACCACGACGGGATAACGCATGCCGGGATCGTAATATTCGGGAATATAGACCGAGTATCCGCCTTTGCTGCCACGTTCGTTCTCGACGTGAAGGACGCCTGATTCCAGCGTTGTCGCGCCGAGACGCTGACGGAATTCCGCATCGTCGCGACGGAAGTCCTCAAGGAAGAAATCGCTGACCGAAGCG
The DNA here is from genome assembly GCA_964386465.1 of uncultured Rhodospirillaceae bacterium. GTDB lineage: Bacteria > Pseudomonadota > Alphaproteobacteria > UBA8366. The sequence continues at coordinate 2,150 of CAYLTU010000478.1, read as the reverse complement.
GAAACAGCTGCTGCCGGGTACAGCGTTTCCAGGGCGTAGGGCGTGTAGCGCAGCGCCCGGTAGGCGAGGAAGATGCCTTGCGGATCCGACGGCACCTCGCCGAACGCCGCCATCGCCTTCAGGGTCAGTTCCATCGACGTGCGGACGCCTTCTGCTATGGCGGTTCCATTTCCTGAAAATTCAACGAACGCGGCTTGCAAGGGCGCTTCCGTTTCGCGGACCTTTTCCTTGAGTTGCTCAAGATGGATCGGGTGCAAATGGCGCTGCGCCGCCTGCATCCGGGTCAGGGCCGTCAATAACGGGGCAACGGCGTCGTCGAGGATCATGCCGCGATTTCGGCGTTTTCGACGCCAACGGTCGGTTCGCCCTTGATTTCCGCGCCGATTGCGCCCGAGAGGGGAACTGCTTCCAACGCCACTTTCGTCAATCCTTCGCCGGTTCCCGATACAAGCTGTACCGTCGATTCCGGCCGATTTTAGCGGACCGTGACCATCTGGCAAAGTCGAGGATAGACAGGCTATTGGAGTTCGTTCGCCATGAGGCGGTCGATCAGCTCGAGTTGCTGCGGGAGACAGACCGTATGCAAGTCGTATCGATCGACAATGATTTGCCGGGCAGCCGCGGCGCGCGCTTGCGTGCCTTTTTTGTCCGCCAGCAATTCGACCGTCGCAGCCGCCACCGCGGCGGGATCGAAAAAATCGACTTCGAGTCCGCAATCCGCCCCGGCGATGACCTCCGTAACGGGCGGATTCGCCGACGCGACGACGGCGCAGCCACAGGCCATGGCTTCGAGAAACGACCAGGAAAGGATAAACGGCGCCGAAAGGTAGACGTGAACCGTAGAGAGCCGCAGCACGTTGAGAAATGCGGCATGATCGAGCCGGCCCAGAAAATGTACGCGCTTCGGATCGATACGGTCGCCGAACTCGGAAATGATCGCCGCGACATCCGTCGCACCCACCCGGACGGATGCGCCCTGTTCGCCCTTTGCTTCGGAGCCGACAAGGAGAATATGAGTGTCCGGGCGCATCTCGAGAATCTTGGGAACCGCTCGCAGGAATATGTCGGAACCGCGCACGTTTTCAAAATACCGCGCCGCGTAGGTGACGACTTCATCACCGTCCTTGAGCGTTATGCCTTTATCTTCGATCGTCACCCGGGCCGGACCCGGCGCGATAAGCGTGGTGTCTATTCCTTCATGGATAACGCTGATTTTCGGATGATAGACCGCTGGGAACAGGTCTCGTTGCCACTGCAATGAGGCGATGCCCCAATCCATCGTCGCGGCGGCCCAGGCGATCGACGCATTTTTCGAAAGTGACGGGAAACGCGTCTCTTGTTCGATCGGTTTCCCGGCGTCGAAACCATAACCCCGGTCCAGCCGGTAGAACAGTTCCAAACTAGTGAGGAACTTGGCTTGCGGAAACAACTCTCGCAGATAGAGGCTTTCGCCCCATAGAGAGCTGCCGCAGATCAAGTCGGGCACGAATCCATCTTCCCGCGACAGAGCGCGGGCGCAGTCATAGACTGCCCATGCCGCGCAGATGTCTTCCACAAGGGGTTTCGCATGCCTGGGGACCGAATAGGTTTCTTGCGGCAAATACGCGCCATAGGAAACGGCTTGGATTTTATCGTTCGGCGGCATTTCCACATGCACTTTGTCGCCACCTGCCGGGTGCGAAATCGCAACGACCCGGTTCTTCGGATTCGCGGCGAGCGCCGTCGCCAGATGGCGGAACTGCGTTGGAAAATATCGATGAACGAAAAGGATATTCATGCGCAACGTTCCTAGACTAGATCGGGGTTCGTTGAAATCCCTGCTGCGATCCAACAACCGCGTGTATCTGGTCCAATATCTTAAAAATAGAGTATCTTCACAATTTTAAGCACGCTCGGAACTGGGGCCGCCTAATCTTGATGTGCTCTCGCGGAAGCGCGCTACGATCAGGGCGGTCCGCTCTCTAATGCAGCGTTCCCGCAGCTTCACCCGCAATGATGGCCGCCGATTTCTCGCCGACGGCAAGCCAAAGCCGCGATGCATTCGGTTCGTGGCTTTCACGGCGCGCCAACGCGTGTATCGCCGCCATATAGGGCGCGTGTTCGCCATGCACTTCGACGAGCGCCTGGGCGTATTGGCGAATATTCTGTTC